>DAIRGS010000250.1:0-5454 GCA_036794395.1 Tepidisphaeraceae bacterium
CCCCAACCCTCCCCCGGCGTACCGATGGAGGGAGAAGAGGTCCGCCGAAAGTGTCACGCGCCCAACGGCGGGTCAAATGCGAATCCCCCAACAATGGAACTTGGTCGCCAACGTTTTAGCCCTAGCCGCGTCTAACGGAGTATGCGATACTCCGCGTCCGGTCGTGACTACGTGTGAAAATCGAGGATTTGTGCGGTAAGTGACGGCTGGACCGGGCGTTGTTTGACATTGTTCGCATGGCCTTTACAATCCGCGACCTACAGACGGGGTTGCTGCAAGATTTTTGAATTAAGATTAGATTTGTGATCGGGGAACTTCAGGGAAACCTTCCGCTGACATCAAATGCAAGGCGCACGTACCATTTTGGATCAGCCCAGCGTCATCCAGCACATCCTGATGACGGTCTACATCGCGCTGCTGCTGGTCATCGCGTTTTACGGCATGCACCGGTACATCCTTGTTTACCTGTACTTCAAATACCGGAACACGATTTATCAGCCCAAGGGCAAGTTTGAGAATCTGCCGCGGGTGACGGTTCAGTTGCCCATGTACAACGAAGATGTGGTGGCCGAGCGGATCATCCGCGCGACGTGCCAGATCGATTACCCGTTGGATCGCCTCGAGATCCAGGTGCTCGATGACAGCACCGATCACTCGGCCGACATTGCCCGAATCGCCTGCGAGCAGTGGGCGGCTAAAGGCTATCCGATTAAGTACATCCATCGCACCAACCGCATCGGTTACAAAGCCGGGGCGCTGGCCGATGCCCTACCGCACGCGACTGGCGAATACATTGCCATTTTCGACGCCGATTTCGTCCCGCCACGCGACATTCTTCACAATGTCGTTCAATACTTCACCGACGACAAAATCGGTATGGTGCAGGTTCGCTGGGATCATCTGAATCGCGATGCTTCACTGCTGACCAACTGCCAGGCAATCTTCCTTGATGGCCACTTTGTCATCGAGCATACCGCGCGCAATCGCAGCGGCCGGTTCATGCACTTCAATGGGACGGCCGGCATTTGGCGCCGCAGCACCATCGACGATGCCGGCGGGTGGGAACACGATACCCTCACCGAAGATCTCGATCTCAGCTATCGCGCCCAGCTCAAAGGCTGGCAGTTTGTCTATCTGCCACAAGTTTGTGCCCCGGCTGAACTTCCGCCGGAGATGATCAGCTTCAAGCAGCAGGCTCATCGCTGGACCAAGGGCAGCATGCAGACGGCCATCAAGCTGCTCTACCGCATTCTGCACTCCAAGCACCTGTCTTACCGCATTAAGCTCGAGGCCTTCTTCCACCTGACCAATACGGTGGTCTATCCGCTGATGGTCTTGCTCACACTCCTGATGTATCCCGTGTTCTTCGGGTACTACCACCACATTCAGGCCCCACTGAAGGAACATCCCTGGGGTCATTTCCTGTTCAGCGCCAGTTTGTTCGTCCTGGCCACCTGTTCGGCCAGCACCTTTTTCATCTTCGGCCAAAGCGAGTTGTTTGGCAAACAGGCCGGTTGGAAAACCATCCTGTATCTCCCTGCGCTGATGTCGCTGGGAGTAGGTATCGCGCTCAATAACACCAAGGCCGTATTTGAAGCGATCTGGTGTTCGATCCGCGGCAAGACCGCCGAGTTTGTCCGCACACCCAAGTATGGCGTCACCGGCAGCACCCAACGCTGGCACCAGGCCCGTGTGTTCACCGCCAAAAAGCTCTGGCTCCCCTTCCTCGAAATCGCGTTCGGCCTTTACATGGTCGTTTGCATCCTGATCAGCCTCTGGTACAAGTTCGGCTACAGCACCATCCCCTTCCTCATGATCTTCGCCGGCGGCTATTTCTATGTCGGCTTCTCATCGGTCTACGTCTTGTGGCGCATGAACCGCGAAGCCACGGAAGCCGCCCTCGCCCTGGAAGCCGCCGAGCCGATTTCCACCTGATTGGAATCCCTTTCCCATTCGCAAATTGATTCAATCATGAACCGACCACGGTTTTATGCTAGAATTGGGGCATGGCGACGTCCCAGCTAACCGACATTCCAGTCACCCTTCGTCTGTCGAAGGACGCCCAGTCCAAGCTTGCTGAGCGCGCGGCCGCTCAAGGGGTTGATCTTTCGCAGTACATCTCGACGCTGGTCCAATCCACAGTGGAATCGCCTCGCACGTTGGAAGAAATTGGCGGGCCGATCTATCAACGTTTTTTGGAAAGTGGCACTTCTGACGACGAGCTGACAGAAGAGCTTGAACGCGCCAAGCACGAAATGCGTGCCGAGCGACGCGCCCGCCAAGGCCAATGACCCCTGAGCCCGTCCAAGCTGTCTTCGATTGTAATATTTACGCTCAGGGATTGATCAACCTGAACGGGCCTGCCGCCCGATGCATTCAGAAGGCGCGCGATGGATTCGTTTCTTTGTTTGTCTCGCCATTTGTGCTGGCCGAGATCCGCGAGCTTTACGAGAAACTACCCGCGAAATATGGAATTACCGCAGCCGATACCGATGATTTGGCGCGGAACGTGGTTTCTTTTGCCACGACCATTTTTGATATCCCAGAGGTTTATCGCCATCCGATCGACCCGGATGACTCGCTTTACGTCAACCTTGCTTTATGTGCGAGTGCTCGGCTCATTGTCAGCCGCGATCGTCATCTCTTGAATCTCATGGATCAGTCACGCCGCGAGGGACAGGATTTCAGAGGCCACTTCCCTGCGATGCGGATTCTCGATCCCGTCGAGCTTTTGCGGGAACTTGATGAGCAATCGGCTCAGGAAGTGAATTGAGCGGAGGGCGTGGCACACGCATTTGATCGGCCCCTCCAACTTTTTCCCGTTTCCCTTAAGATTCTGCCCAATGCCTCTGGCCGAATTACCTCATACGCGTGGATGCCTTGTCTGCGGCCGGGAGAATCCGCATGGGCTGCACCTGGATTTGCATGTCGATTCGGAATCCGGCGTGGTGAGCTGCACATTCACTCCGCAGCCGCAGCACATCGGCTTTGAAGGCATCGTGCATGGCGGCATCCTTGCCACGGTCCTCGACGAGGCCATGGTGTGGGCCGCGACGTGGTCCGGCAAACGGTTCTGCGTGTGCGGTGAGCTGAACGTTCGATTCAAAGCCCTGGCAACGATCGGCCAGCCAGTCGAGGTACGCGCGAAGGTCGTACTGTCGCGAGCGCGATTGATTCAAACCGAAGGCACGATTCTCGACGCGGCCGCAAACGTGCTCGTCACTTCAACCGCCAAGTACGTCCCGCTCGCCCCCGATAAGAATCGGGCGTTCGTTGCCACGCTCGTCAATGATCCGCACACCACTCAGACATCCCACGCCCTGAAGCAAGCCGCCGCAGCGCAGGATTGACGAATCTCGTTGATCTTTACATTTCTTCCCTGCGTGCCTGTATTGCGAATCGCGGCCCATCGCCCTGTATATGAGACAGGAGAAGAATTCTTAACCACAGATCGCGCAGATGCTCGCAGATAAAGACAACGACTCACTTTTCATCTGCGAAAATCCGCGCCATCCGCGCTTAAAATTCTTGTCTAGGTTTTCTCTGTGCCCTCTGTGTTCTCTGTGCCCTCTGTGGTTAATTCTTTGCTTTGCTTGCTTCGTGTCTCCCTGGTGCATCTCTTTTTTTGTTGCGGCTCTGCCACGCAGTGCTCTCTGTGGTTAGTCGTCCCGTATTTCTCTCTCCAAGTCGTGCGAAGTGTCGCCCCGTTCCGACTGCTCATCCGCTTCGCGCGCTTCCTGCTTCGACATGATCGAGCAGGTTTCTTCTTCCTCGTCAAAGACGACGACTGCGTTCCCCGATTGCAACTGCTGAAGGACCGTTCGGACCATCTGATCCAAAGATGTTTCGGCGTGGCCATGCACGGCTCCGTGCCGGGTTACGAATTCCTCAATGACGGCCTGGAGTGTTTGCGGATCGAGTTGGTCGTGGGGGATGATCATCGTTTCGATTCATGCAATCGAAAATAAAGGGCGCTGCCGATCGCGGCAGCGCCCCTGGTTATTCTACGACTGACTTTCTCGGATCAAACCGTAAAAGTTCCGGTACTGGTCACGCTCTTGTCGGCGGCATTCGTATCGTTGGCGAATGTCAGCGTAAGGATCACGTTGTACGTTCCGGCGGCGATCGTGGGCATCGTGAAAGGCACTTTCACCGTCTTGGCCTTCGTGCTCACCGGGATATTGATCTTGACCGCAGGCGTCGCCAGCGTGCTGGTCGTGGCACCCGAGGCTTGAATGGTGAACGTCGCGGTTCCCTTGGCGGTCACATTTCCGTTATTTTTCAGCGGAACCGACAGAGTAATTTTCTTCCCCGCGACAATCGCCGGAAGCGTTCCCGGCCAGAGGTTGGCCAGATCCACAAACGGCGCCTTGACCGTGACCGCCGTTCCCGAAACGGCGAAGTTATCCGCGGCGGTCGTTTCCGCAATAGCGCCGGTCGAGTTCACATCGGCGATCAGGAAAAACGACCCATCCAGACTGGCCGTCCACGTGAATGGCTTGAGCGTCACCTTGATCGGCTTGGCGTTGGCCTTCAGGTTGATCTTCTTGGTGATCGTCGTCAGCTTCGGCGCACTTCCCCGAAGCGTGCTGTCCGGCGAGGCATACAGATCAATAACGATTGAGCCGGTTGCAGTTGTCGTCCCGGTATTCTTGATAAGAACAGTAAGGTTGCCCTTGCTCTTGGTCCCGGCCACTGCAGCCGCCGGTAGCTTGCCCGTCAGGCTGACAGCCACAAGGTTCGGCCCACTTGAGTTGGGCGCGATCTGCACGGCAAATGTCCCGATGTCTCCGCCCGCAACAGGCAAACCATTTGCGTTCTTCACCGCTTGCGTGGTGTCAGAAGTTGCAATCACATGGTACGTCCCGTCATCGCTGGCGGCCAGGGAAGCGCCAGTGGCGGGGATGGAGTAGGTCACGGTGACGCTGGCGGCGTTGGCGGGGCGTGTACCGACGAAGGTCGCCACGCGTGTTGCACTATTCGGATCGGTAACGGTGACGTTGCCATCGGCCAGGGTGGTGGTATCGATCTGCCGGGCGTCGGCGTAGGTCACGCTGAAGGTGATCGTCGCCGCACCGGCGGTCTGGGCGGGCTGGGTGATGTTCACGGCAGCAGTGGGGGCGGTGGTGTCCTGGTTGGTTTCGTTCAGCAGGGCGGTGACCTGATTGCGATCGACGACGACCACATCGGTCAGGGCGTCGCCATTAAGGTCTCCGCCGGCGATAGCGGTTCGACTTGCGCCGCCAGTGGCAATCACGTTGCCGACATGGAACGTGCCGTCGCCATTGCCCAGCAGCACTTCGGCATCGCCCGTGGAGCCGGGCGGCAGAAGCGCCAGCAAATCAGGCTTGCCGCTGTTGGTCACATTAGATACGCGCACCTTGAGCGGCCCGCCACCGGCAGGCACGCCCGCGACGGCAGTGGTTACCGCCGTCGCGCTGAATGTCCCATCGC
>DAIRGS010000250.1:5464-10286 GCA_036794395.1 Tepidisphaeraceae bacterium
CGCTGCGGCCGGTGCTATTGGCGGTGACCAGATCATCGTTGGTGTTGTTATTGAGATTGAACTGCCCGGACTTAATGGTGACCGGGCCGGAGCCGACGGCGTAATCAGTGCCGACGGCAAAGTTGCCGTTCGTATCGTTGATGATCGTCGTCACCGCGTTGGTGTCCTGATCGGCCACCGCCAGGTGAACGGTTCCACCCGCGCTAAACGATGTCAGCGAAGCCAGGTGCGGATGGCCCACTGAGAGCATCTGGTGCAGCGTGAATCCGCCGCTGCCGTTGTTGAAGAAGATCGCGACGTTGTTCGAAGCCAGGTTGTCATAACTCGAAACGGCGATATCAGGATGCCCGTCGTTATTAAAATCGCCCACTGCCACGTTCTGCGTGTTGGTCAGTCCCGTCGCGGCATAATCCGTTTCGGTCAGGGTTCCATCCGTGGCTTGAAGAATCACGCCCAGCGTGTTGCTGCTGGTGCTGCCAACCGCGATGCCCGTCTTGCCGTTCGTGCCAAACAGCCCATCGATAATCGTGAGCGGCGAGAAAGTCAGCGGGACCGTGTGAGCCGCCCCAAACGTCCCATCCCCATTGCCCGGCAGCACGCTCACGCTGTTGGCCACGCCGCCCGAAGCCCCACTGGCCACGATCAGGTCCGCGTGCGTGTTGCTGAAGATATTGTCCAGATTCGCATACACCGGTGAAATCCCCGCCGCCGCCGCACTCACATTCTGCGGCGTCCCAAACACCACCCCCGCCAGATACGCCCGTCCCTCCAGCGCTTCAATCAGCGCCGATCTCAATTTCAAATTCCCACGCTTCGACATCGCACCCACGAACTTTGTGTTTCCATTCACTCGATCGTCTCCTTTTTACGAGTAAGAAACCACCCATTGAACACGATGAGCCCGGTTTTGTGAACCCCGATTGTGCTTTTCACCGGCGTCAGTTTGATTGCGATCGCTACAAATACCTGCTCGTGGGAGTGCGATTTCGACCCGTCGATGTTCCGCGCGATGCCTCGCTCGCAAGCGCTGCATGGCCGATTAGGTAACGAGGATTCCGGGCAAGTTCGTGACACGGTGCTTCCAGCCCGTGCGGCTGCGGTACGCCGCAGCCATCGGCCATAGGCCGATCCGGCAATCGCGCCAGCGACCATGTGAGGATCTTCTCACAGGAATAGCGGCTCGTCCGCGCAATTGCAGGGTCGTCGGAATACCTGCGACATGCGCTCAAGCCAGCTATGGGCAAGGATGCCCATGTCACCAAAACGGCCCGCTGAATTCATAACGCACACGCTCGGCAGGAGCCTCGCACTCCCCATCGCGATGCTTTCTGCGATCAGGAGCTATAATATTGTCAGGTGTCGCGGGGCAGTGGACATGAAGAATCAAATTCAACATCAATTGACGGCGGAACAAATCCAGTCGCGGGTATGCGATGTCGTCGCCACGCAACAGAGACTACGCCGTGCGGAAGTGCATCCCGATCTCCGCCTGATTGAAGACCTTCATATCGACAGCCTGGACGTTGTCGAACTGATGATGGCTTTGGAGGACGAGTTTGACGTGTCGCTGCCTGATGACTCGCTCGACCCGACATACAAAGAGGTCTTCACCCGCCAGCATTTGAGTCTTCGCGATGTCGCTGAACTGGTACGCCTGCGGCTGGGCACGGGCCGGCCCCAGAAGCGGGGATGGCGGCGACTGCGGAGAGAAGGTAATGCCGATAAACGTTTGAATTCCTTTACCCAACTCGGCGGACGCATTCGTCAGAAAAGGTACGATAGGGGCGGGTTACACGATGAATTGATGGTCAATCGCGACAAGTTGCGCACTTACCGCCGCTCGACAGACGGCATGACCTGCGTGCAGATCCCGCAATCTGACGTCTCAGTTGGATCCGATGCCCCCGATGCCATGGAAGATGAGCGGCCCGCTCATATCGTCCCCCTCAGCGGGTTTCTCATGGACTGCGAGCCCGTTTCAACGACGGCTTATTGCCGGTTTCTTAACTCGATTGGACCGGTGCCGCAGGAGTTCTTGGAGGAGTGGTTTCTCCTGACATCCGACGACAAACGCCAGCCCCACGAATTGGTCCGCCCGACGCGCAAAGGCTGGCAACCCGTCGCGGGCACCGAGCGTTTTCCCATGATTCTCGTGTCATGGTTCGGGGCAAACGCGTATTCACTCTGGGCCAATCGCCAAGATTGGACGCAGTATCGAAATGACTCGGCGAGCTGCCTTCCGAGCGAAGCGCAATGGGAGTACGCCGCCCACGGGCCTCGATTCTCAAAATACCCTTGGGGCAATGATGACCCCGATGCCTCAAAGATGAATTATTCCCGCTACACACGCGGCCAGGATTACCAGGCCGACACGCTCCCGCTGGCCGAGGTCAATCAATCGATCGGCGTCTCACCCTTCGGCCTGCGCCACATGGCCAGCAACATCTGGCACTGGTGCCGCGATTCTTACTTACCCGGGTTCTACAAAACCCCAGCCGCCATCGCCCCTGACGCGGTCTGCCAGGAGCCGACCCACATCAAATCCGAACGCGGCGGAAGCTGGATCGGCCCGGCATTCCTGTGCCGGACGACATACCGCCGCGGCAGATCGCCCGCGGCAAAAGGGCGGTGTCTTGGATTTCGCTGTGTGGGTGCATTGGCATAAGTCGAGGCAAACGGAGGAGGCAACGTGATCCCGCGCTTACTGGCATTCTCGATTGTGGCATCCCTCGGCGTGACCTATGTGCAGGCTGACGAATTCGTCCAGCCGCTCATCAGCGTCGAGCGAAGCGTGAATATTGAGACCTGGCAAATCACCAGCAGCGAGGTGACGCCGGAGTGTCCGGTGCATTGGGCCCTGCACAAATACGCGCTCCATGGCGGGAAGCAGGAGGGCGTCGACCTGATCGTTCTGAACAATGGCAAACTGCGGATCACCGTTATCCCGACGCGCGGCATGGGCATTCTCTCCGTCATCAGCGGCGACGTCCGGCTCGGGTGGGATTCGCCAGTGAAGGAAGTGGTCAATCCGCAAAACATCAACCTGTCAATGCGCGGCGGCCTGGGCTGGCTCGAAGGCTTTAACGAATGGCTCGCCCGCTGCGGCATGGAAAGCGCCGGCCATCCCGGCACCGACAAATTTATCAACAATGTGGGTGATGAAGCCACGATGGACCTGACGCTCCATGGCCGGATCGAAAATATCCCGGCTTCAGAGGTGGAAGTCGCGGTTGAGAAGCAGGCCCCATACCGCATTCATATCCGCGGACGAGTGGATGAGCGGATGTTCTATGGCCCGAAGCTCGAACTTCATACCGATCTCTCGACCGTGCCCGGCTCCAACAGCTTTACAGTCAATGACACCATCGCCAATCGTGGCGATGCCGAACAGGAATTCGAGATGATCTACCACACCAACTACGGGCCGCCACTGCTGGAGGAGGGATCGAGCGTGCTGGTGGCCGCCGAGCGCGTGGTGCCGTTCAACGCCAACGCCGCCAAGGGCATCGCCAACTACACCCAATATGTCGCGCCCACCCCAGGATTCATCGAGCAGGTTTACTGCGTGTATCCGCTCTCCGATTCGTCAGGGCTTGCCTCGGCGATGCTTCAAAATAAAAAGAAGGATCGCGCCATCAAAATCGCATGGTCGCCCAAAGAACTGCCTTTCTTCACGATCTGGAAGAACACCACCTCCATGAACGAAGGCTACGTAACCGGCCTCGAGCCCGGCACCAATTTCGCCTACAACCGCCGCATCGAACGCCAGGCCGGCCGGGTTCAAAAACTCGCCCCCAACGCCTCCCATCACATCAAGCTCGAATTCACGGTCCTCTCCGATCAGGCTCAAGTCGCCGACGCCGCCAAAGCCATCGACACGCTCCAGCAAACACACAAACCGATTTTGGAAGCCAACCCCCCGGACATAAGCAAATAGTTGTTCCGTGTGGAAATTGAACTGCGCGACCGCCATTTTTCCCTCTCCCGGTACTCCGGGGGAGGGCAGGGTGGGGGTTCTTTCGAGCGACTTTCGCGGTCCCGAACGCGTCAGGGTAATGACCAGGAAGTACCGAGAGTTGGAGGGCAAGTGCCGCGAATGGTTTCACTTGCCCAGCCACTCACTACTCCGCCTCCGCCCATACCCGCGGCGGCTCGCCTTCTTCAAAAAACTCGATGTGCAGTTCGTTTGGATTGCAGCACACCGGGCAATCCTCCGTGTAATGCTGTTCATCGCCCGCCGAGCGATCCAACGGAACCACAATACGCTCCCCGCACGTCGGGCACGTATACGCGGCTTCATCCGTTGGACGGCGTTTTGGTTTGCGGCGTTTCATGCCTATCCTTCGATCGTATGCCCAACGACAGCGCCAGTATGAAGCGCGCTGCAAAACGCGTCACCGAGCGCCGCCGCCATGGTACCTGCGATTTGTGTTCGCGCACTCACTTGGCCGGCCTCACCTTTCATCACCTGATTCCGCAAACCTGCCATTCCAACGCTTGGTTCCGCAAGAACTTTACCCTGCCCGACATGCGCACGCGCGGCCTCAACGTTTGCCGCGAATGTCATAACGCGATTCATGATTTCATTCCAAAGGAAAAGGATCTGGGCCGGCACTTCAACTCCCGCGAGCTGTTGCTGGGCCACGAGAAAATCGCCCGGCATGTGGAGT
Source organism: Tepidisphaeraceae bacterium (assembly GCA_036794395.1). Classification (GTDB taxonomy): domain Bacteria; phylum Planctomycetota; class Phycisphaerae; order Tepidisphaerales; family Tepidisphaeraceae; genus DASXMX01. Next base: position 10,135 of record DAIRGS010000250.1, read on the forward strand.
GGATTGCCAAGCGGACGTTTCAGAGGCATCGGGTGGGGAGCTATAATAAATGACTGTGCGGAATCACGCGCCACTCAATTCACCCAGTGCCGCGCCTCCCCTCAAACGCCGCGTCCCACCCCGAAAAGCCCCCACGCCGGGGTATAGCGGTA
>DAIRGS010000251.1:0-10229 GCA_036794395.1 Tepidisphaeraceae bacterium
GGCAGGACACGCAGCCTTGTGGGCTGCAACACAGATTCCGCAGATGCTCGCAGATGAAGACAAAACCTGCCTGCATTTCATCTGCGAGCATCTGCGCAATCTGTGGTTAAATCTCTTCACGTCTGCCACGAGAGAAATTCCGGGAAGTTGTCATCCTGGAGCGAAGCGAAGGATCTGATTTCGGGTGAGGCGCTCGAACGTCAGATCCTTCGCTTCGCTCGAGGATGACAGAACTCGCCAATCCGCTGTATGCCTTGGCTCTTCCCATCTGTGTTCGTCTGTGTCCATCTGTGGCGAACACGTATTTCCCCCCTACTCCACCCCCACCTTCTTCTCATCCTTCATATTCGAGCTATGCCCCGGGAAAATGTTCGCCGCGGGATCGAGATAGTGTTTGGCATAATTCACCGCGATGGTCGCTTCCCCGAAGCCCGTCGCGATCAGCTTGAGCTTTCCGGGCAGCGTGCAGATATCCCCAGCCGCGAAAATGCCTGGGCGGCTGGTCTGCATCATCCCATCCACCTTGATCGCATTTCCCTCCAGCTCCAATCCCCATTCTTTAATGGGGCCCAATGAATTCTGGAACCCGATATTCACCAGCACATCATCCACCGCCAGCGTCTCGTCCACCTTGGTGCGGTTATCAAAAATCACCGCCTGCTCCAGCTTCCCATTGCCCCCGATGGACCGAAGCTCATAAAACGTCTTGATCCTGGCCGAAGTCTGCTTCATCTTCACCACGCTGTCCTCATGCGCCCGGAACTGATCCCGGCGATGAATCAACGTCAGCTCCCCCGCGATCGGCGCCAACATATTGGCCCAATCTACCGCGCTATCCCCCCCGCCAACGATCAAGACTTTCCGCCCCTTAAACCGCCCCAGGTCTTTCACAAAGTAATGCAACCCCTTGCCCTCATACCCCTTGGCATTCCCCAGCGGCAAAGTCTTAGGCTGAAACGCCCCCACGCCAGCCGCGATGATGATGGACCGGGCGAGGTGAACATCTTTCGAAGTTTTCAGACTGAAAACCCGGCTCGCCTCGTCAAAATCCAGCCGCTGCACCTGCTCCCCGAGGCAAACCGCCGGGCCGTATTGCATGGCCTGCTCGACCAGGGCATTGGCCAGATCCTTGGACAAAACCTTGGGAAACCCGGCGACATCGTAAATCAGCTTCTCGGGATAAAGCGTCGTAAGTTGGCCGCCCAGGATTTCCAGCGAATCCAGCAGTTTAACGGACATCTGCCGCAACCCCGCATAAAACGCCGCGAACAGGCCCGTGGGGCCAGCGCCAATGATGGCAACGTCAACAGGATCCGAAGCAATCGAGTCTAAGGTCATCGGCATGAATGCGAATTTTAAGCGTCGATCACCGGGAAACAACCGTCGCATGTTTGGTATATATAAAACACATCTTTTTCGACTTCGGAATTATGCACTTTACAAAGTAACTACCGCCCATGGGGGAGGCGGCGGATATTTTCCCGTGGCATCGGTTCGCCCGATTCGATATAGTCCGTGCCGCAAGTCTGAGGGAGAGAATGAATGAAGTTCGCATATTGTGCTGTTTTTGTCGGCGTGGTTTCTGCCTTTATGTCGATTCCTGCATTGGGGAACATCAAGTTAACCTTTGATGAAAATGGCAATGGAACTTGGCAAGACTCTGTTCTACCTACCCAGAATGGGTATACGGGAACCAGCGGAACTCTCGCCTTTAGTTATGCTCCCGATCCAACCGGGAACATCTCCGGAAGCGTTCTCATCTATAAGCTACCGGCATTGGTAACGAGTGGCCCTACCGACATTGGCGAGCTTGGAGCCACGGTCGGAATCCGAGACTCCAATCCGTCCGACATCTTGTTCTTTACCAACTCAAGCGGGGCAAGCGATCACCTTCTAGACGCAAACCTGATGATCTTCTATTCACAAGGCGTTGGCGGTGGGTCTTTAGCAGATACTGGCCTTCCAGCTATTGCGGGAACGCTGGCTGACGCGGCCAGCGAGGATGCCAATGGAAATGTTCAGTGGCTTCCAAACATAGCCATCTTCCCAACCGGCAGCGAGTACGATGGGGTGTCAGGCACGGTTCCAGAACCCGCGACATTGGCCCTGCTTGGCTTAACAGTACCGCTCCTCTGCATGCGCCACAGGCGATTCTAGCTCTTTGGCTACGGGCCTAACTTCTTCTTCCCCGGCTTGCTGGCCAGAATCTTCTTCACGTCTTTGGGCTTGATCGCGAAGATCGCGTCAACCGCCTGATCCATCGTCAGCGGGGCGAGGCTCACTGGGTCGCGGCGTCGGCCTGGATGCTTTTTTGGGGGCTTCTCAAGCACGGCGGCGGATTGTATCAACTGCGTTGGAATTTTATGCAATTGACGTAGCAGTCGCTGGGGCACTGGTTGGATGGGGCACTGATGTACTCACGAGAAGTTTGGCAGCAAGCCAGAAAAGCACGCTGTGACCGCAAGACTGTGCGCGATGATGATCACCACGAGCCAGATCCAATTTCGCTGCGCCACGCTGAAACCGATCACGAGGCCGTAAAGCGGGAATTGCAGCAGCCCGGCGATGATCAGCGGGAGTGAAATGTAATTCCCGGTAAGCAGTGTCGCCAGCATCGAAAATGGGAACACCGCTCGCGCGAAGCCGTAATGGCCGTGGCCAGCGCGGGCAGAGATGAACGCCAAGAGCAGGGCTGGCAGTGTCAGAAGTCCGCCGAATATTGCACCCGATATGGCCCAGGCAACACCATTCCGGGGCGGCTTGTTGTGTGGATTGGCGTAGTCTAAGGTTGTCACTTCTTCTTCCACAGTTTCCGGGCGAGAGTATTCCTTACGCCAATTGGCTTGGCCAGTAACTATTCGGGGAGATAATTGTAGCACCATTCATTTACGAGTCATTCTGTGTTCAGGGTCAGAAGGGCCAATGGGCTCTCAGAATTCGTATTATTTCATAGGCAGCAATGCATGACCATGGAGCTTCAGTACCGCAGGACGTGCGGAATATTGCAGTTTAGCGGGCTGTGCCTGATCGCTCCAGCGCTTACCGCAGCCGACTGAGCCCACCGAGTTCCACGTGGAACACTCAATGCCTACTCTGCCGAGACTCCCAGCCGACTGAGGAGTTCATCGAACTGATCGAGCGAAGCGTAGTGGAGAATCAATCGCCCCTTTCCTTTTTTGGCCGCGGTACGGAGTTGGACTCTTAGACCCAGCTGGCGTGTGAGGGACTTTTCCAGATCGACTTGGTGGGCGCTGGATGGCGCGGCCCCGGCTCGCGGGGTCGCGGGGGTTGCGCTGGCGGCTTCGCTCATGAGCCGTTCAAGGTTGCGGACGGAGAGTTCCTGGGTGACGACGAGATTCGCAAGGCGTTGCTGTTCGAGGATGTCGGGGACCCCCGCCAGGATTTTCGCATGGCCAAGGCTTAGCCGTCCATCGACCAGCATCGCCTGAATCGGCTCCGCCAGATCCAGTAGCCGGAGGTGATTGGCGATGGTGCTGCGGTCTTCTCCGAGCCGGCCGGCCATCTCCGCCTGGGTCAGGCCCAGCTGGGACATGAGGGTTCGATACGCTTGGGCCCGGTCGATCGGGTTCAGGTTCTCGCGCTGGATGTTCTCGACCAGGGCCATCTGGGCCTGGGTGAAGCTGTCCACCACCCGAACGATTGCCGGGATCGTCGTAAGCCCAGCCAGCTTAGCCGCCCGCCAGCGTCGCTCACCGGCGATCAGCTCGTACGACTCCCCAACCTGCCGGACGATAACAGGCTGAATCAGGCCCGTGGATTTCAAGCTGGCCGCGAGCTCAGCGATGCTCCCATCGTTCATCTGCCTGCGCGGCTGATGGGGGTTGGGCACGACCGAGACCAGCGGGATTTCAAACGGTGCGCCAGTAGGGGGTGCAGATGGAGCTGGAGGCTGGGCGACCGGCGTGGACGACTCGGAAGAGGAGCCGACGGGCGCGGTAGTGACTGGAGACTCTTCGGAAGCGATCTCTCGCTCTATCGGAAGCTCCGTCATCGACATCAAACTGCTTAATCCCCGACCGAGGCGCGATTTGGTTTTCATGAGTTTCGACATGGGCATCCTTTCCCAGTAGTGAAGATTGATCGATGTTCCACGTGGAACCAGATCGTCCTGATGGTAACTCTGCCTTACCAAAAAGCAAAAGGCGCTCGATCCTTTTCGATACTTGCGATTGGCTCATACATCAAAATCTCCCACTCCAGTGTCTTTCAAACGACTGTTTTAATCAATCTCATGGGCCGGTAGATTTCGATCGCGTCTCATGATATTGTACATAACATTGTACATGAATTATTGAGGTTCTCATGACCCGCAGTTCGGATATCACGAGTTTCACCGACTTTCGTGCTCGCCTGCGCGCCCATCTCGATGCGCGAAAAACGACAGGCCGCCCGTTATTCGTCACGACAAATGGCGAAACCGAAGCGGTTGTCCTTTCCCCTGAGGCCTTCGATGCCCTTATGGATCAGGCGGAACTCAATGAGAGTTTGTCGCTTCTGGATCGCAGCGAGGAAGACCTTGAAGCAGGGCGGGTGATGTCTGCGAAGGCTGGGCTTCGCAAGATTGCTGCGGAGCTCAATCTGAAACTCGATCGATGAAATACACCGTCGAGATAACGGAGTCGGCCCTGGAAACGATCCATGCACAGGCGCGTTACATTGCCATTGACTGCCAATCGCCTTTGAACGCGGGCCGCTGGCTGGAGCAGATTTGGGATGCGATTGACGCCCTGGCGCAGTCTCCCACCCGACACAATCTGGCTCCCGAAAACGACTTCAAATTCTACGAAGTTCGGCGTGTACTCGTTGGCCAGTACCTCATCCTATTTACCGTAAGTGACGAAACCCACACAGTATGGGTTATTGGATTCCGTCACGGAAGCCGCCTTCCTCGACCGACCGAATTGCCTGATGTTGTTCCGCATCCACCTGAAAGCACTTAGAGGCGCTTAGATCTGGCACCTAAGCCAATGCAATTCGGAATTTCCCCGCGTCAATCCGGGTTAATGCGTCCGGTTAAGTATGGCGTCCAATATGGATGTATTGCTTCGGGACGGGTTGCCCGTTCAAATGTGGAAGCGACTTCGGCGCGAGGAGATGTCATGACCGATGAAAAAATTGAGATCAATCCAAGTTATTACGATCCGGCTGGCCGGATTGCCAACCCCGAAAGGGTAATTGAGGTCGGGAGGCCTATTCGGTTCGCGACCTTTAAAATCCGTACCGCGATCTATTTTGGATTTTGGGCCGCTTTTGGCGCTTTCCTGTTCAACCTGTTGCTCGCCCTCATCCAGGCATTGCTGCTCCTGGCGGGTTACACAGGCGTGCGACTATGGAATCTCGGGCGATGAGGAACCGTTGATGAGTCGAATTGCGCGGAAAAGCCTGCTTATGCTGGCGATCCTGTCGATCGGGTGGATGGCCCTCGCGGTCGCTCGACAACAACTCATCGCATCGCGTGCGGCACAATCGCTTGGCATTACCCGAAAGGGATTTTTGAGAGGATCGGTTTCGCCGGGGGAAGCGTCCGTCGAAGTGCCTCTTGTGCCACTGCTCTTGAATCCGTTTGCGGCTCATCCCAAAGCGTATTTGATCGTCGATGACTTGCCGCGTGGGGAAATCAGGTATTAAACCTGGTTCTAACTTGGGACGAGCGCATCATCGCGGAAGTGGGAATAGTTGATGAGTGTGGAGCAGCAAAGTGGCGGAGATGGCGAAGGGCCGTCGGTCCTCGCTTATGGAACGGCGGATCCCAACCAACGGTCGTTCCTTTTCTTTGCGTGGGACCTGATCGTTGGCTTAACAATGATCCTTTGTTCGCTGGCGGTGCAAGTGGTTGTGATCGGTTTGATTGCCACGTTCTCGATCGCAGGAATAGTCCAATATCTCGGCTTGGCGGAGCGATGGGTTTGGGTGGGCGATGGGGTCGCACTGGTTTTATTGAACTGGCTCACGTTCTGGGAATTCAAACGGCTGACAAAAGTGCGTAGCGCACTGCGGCTTGGAAGCGCGTTGTTCCTCCTGCCGCGTGGAATCTATCGGATACGATTTGGGCGCGAAACCTATTTCGAAGTGGACGATGAAACAGCGGGGTAATTCGAGCCTGTGTGGGGTACTCTTCGCGAGCCGGGGTGTTCAATCGTGTGGCACATTCAGGGTGGACACGGGGGGTCCGCCCCTACGCGGGTTGCGTTGCGGGAACGGGTGCGGCGAGCGCATCCCAAACTTTGGTTTGTTCCGGCGTCATGTTGGAGCGGATTGCGTCGCGGGTTTTCAGGCCGGTGGTCATGGTTTCTTCTGCCAAATCCGCGAGGTTGGCGCCATTAAAGGCGCTGGTTTGCTGGTTTTGCAGGCGTTTGTTGGCATCGCCAAGGAGGGGCTCGATTTTGCTGCGTTGATCGGGGCTGAGCTTCAGCGTATCGAAGCCTTGCTGGAAGAGGAGGGGCTGGGTTGTCAGCAGGTTCAGCTCATTTTGAACGACTTTGACCTGGTGGGCGAATGCGGGGTATTGAGGATGGCTCATGAGCCGGTGCAACTCCCCGGCTTTTGAAGTCGAGATCGCGTTGGAGTCGGCGATCAGCTTATCGAGTGATCGGGGGTTCTTTTTGGCCGCGTCGATCAGCGGGCGAACCTGGGTCTGATATTGCGAGAAAAATCGCGTGATGTCCTGCTTCAGATCAGGGCTCACATCCGCCTCCGCGGCTGCCCGAACCGCCATCGAGCACTGGAGATACCCCGATCGGTCCATCATTGTGAAGGCCGCGGAACCGGGGCTTCCTTCGGAGCCGGGATCGACCGAGCTTTCGGAGGATGAACGCTGCGTGGGTTTTCGAGATTCGACAACTTTGTACCCGGATTGCGTTTCCGAGACGCAACCGCTTAACGCGAGCGCGGTCAATAAACTGATTGTTGAAGCAATACGCGAGCACTTGCTGGGCATGGACATCGGGAGCATTGCCGCAGTGTATCCGCACCGCGTCCGGCACGAAATCCAATGCGGATTATTCACCACGGAGGCACGGCCTTCGGCTCGACTCGACCGAGCTCGTCGCGGGCTGAGGCTCAGGCTCGAAGAGAGAACACGGAGAAATGCGGGCAAACGCGAACGAACCACGGATTACACGGATGACACGGATAAGAAAAGAGAAGAGAATCAGGAGACGGTTCCTCTTTTATCCGTGCTATCCGTGCTATCCGTGGTTCGATTCTTTTTCTTCTCCGTGCCCCCGTGGTGAGCCATGTATTATTCGCGGTGACGCGCCCATACCCGGCAAGTGGATGGACGGGAGCGGATCAAACATTGTGAAGTCTGGAACAATGGTGCCGTACCGATATAATCCCCGGTCCCGGTTTGGAGGTTTGCGCGGGCGCGAATGTGCGTTGGCGGGCCTTGGGCTTGGGATGGAGAGATTTAAACATGCCTTATACGCTGACCCCGGCCAACGATGAGATGTTGCCCCCGGATCAATACAGTGATGGCGACAACAAGTGGACGCTGAACTTTGGCCCGCAGCATCCCGCCACCCACACCACGCTCCGCCTGGTGCTGGAACTGGATGGCGAGCGAATCATTAAGGCCACTCCGCACATCGGTTATCTGCACAGCGGATTTGAGAAGCTGGGCGAACACCTCAATTACAACCAGTACGTGACGATCGTCGATCGGATGGACTACTCGGCTCCTATATACAATGAGTTGGCGTGGCATCTGGCGACCGAGAAGTTGATGGCGATCGATTTGACGCCGCGTTGCAAGGTGCTGCGGACGATTGCGGGGGAGCTGGGGCGGATTCAGTCACACCTTTTATGTATAGGCGCGGCAGGATTGGATCTGGGCGCGTTCACCGCCTTCCTTTACGGCTTTAACGAACGTGAAGTCATTTACGACATCGTCGAGTACATGTCCGGCCAGCGATTCCACACCAGCTGGACGCGCGTGGGCGGGTTGAACATGGATCTGCCCGATGAAGACGTGTTCAAGCGGATGGTGAAAAGCTTCGTCGATGACAAGATGCCCAAGGCGGCTGACGACGTTGAACGCCTGCTGACCAAGAACCGGATTTTCGTCGACCGCACGCAGGGCGTGGGCACGCTGACGAAGGAAGAAGCGGTGGCGTGGAGTATGAGCGGGCCTTTGGCGCGGGCGTCGGGGGTCAAGCGAGACATCCGCAAGGATGAGCCTTACCTGTGCTTCAAGGACAATTGGGACGGGCAGGGCGCGCCGGCGATTGACTTCAAGGTGCCGGTCATGACGACCGGAGACGTTTACGCGCGATACCTCGTGCGGTTGGAAGAGCTTCGTCAAAGCTTGGCGATCGTCCGGCAACTGATCGACAATATTCCAGCCGGCCCGGTGAATGTGAGCCCCGAAGGGAAGGACGTACTTCCGCCCAAGGATCAGGTGTACAGCAGCATCGAAGGACTGATTCAGCATTTCGAGCTGACGATGACCAATCGCGGCTTCGAAGTGCCCAAGGGCGAAGTCTACGGGTGCATCGAATCGGCCAACGGAGAACTGGGCTACTACATCGCCAGCGATGGCGGAAATGTTCCCTGGCGCGCGCGGACACGCCCGAACAGCTACATTAATTATCAGGTGTTCCCGAAGATGATCGAAGGGCACATGATCAGCGATGTGGTGGCGGTGCTGGGGAGTATTAATGTGATTGCGGCTGAGTTGGATCGGTGAGGAATTGCGGAATTCGGATTGGATGCTGGCGCGATGGAACTGTTGAAGCGGATCACGGTGAATCCGGCTCAGTGTGGCGGGCAGCCATGCATTCGCGGGATGCGCATTCGAGTGATTGATGTGCTTGAGTTGCTGGCCGCGGGGATGACGTCTGAGCAGGTTCGCAAGCAGCTTCCGGATTTGGAAGAGGATGATGTTCGGGCGACATTGATGTACGCGGCGATTCGATGAAAGGATGTGGCGCCATGACGATGGTGAATATTCCCGACGAGGCTTTACAGAAGGCGATGCGGGCTGCGCAGACAGATTCGGCTGAGGATGTAGTTGTGAAAGCATTGGATGAATTTTCGAGACAGCATGGCCAGGCATCCCTGATCAAGCATCTGGGAACATTCGAGCAGATCATCAGTCAGGAAGAACTTCGAGAGATGCGTGAGGGCGATTGAGTGTGTTGACGCTTATCGATACATCCGCGTGGATCGAAGCTTTGCGGCAAAAGGGCGACGATCGCGTGCGGGTAAGAGTGGCACAATTACTCGCAGACGGTTCGGCTGCCTGGTGTGCTCCAGTCCGACTTGAACTGTGGAATGGCGTGCGCGGTAATGCCGAACGAGCGCGATTACGAGAAATGGATGCTGTTCTGCCAAGGCTTGCGATCAATGACGACGTGTGGAACACCGCTTGCGATTACGCCATAAAGGCTCGCGGTGCCGGTTTGAATCTGCCTGCGATGGACCTGCTCATTTTCGCATGTGCGAAGCACCATGGCGTTGCCTTGGAGCATACTGACCGGCACTACGATTTACTGGCAACGCTTCCGTAGAAGGAAATATTGGAATGGCCTGGATTACCGAAAACCGTCGAAGTGCGACCCCGGAGCGTCGGGAGGAGCCTTATTTGGATGAGGAGCTCAAGGCGGAGCTTTCGACCAAGTATTTCCCGCGGTATCCGAACAAGCGGGCGGTGTTGCTGCCGGCTTTGCATGCGGTGCAGCATAAGTACAACTGGATTCCGGCGCAGGCGATGGAGGAGATCGGGACGTTTCTCGGTCTGGCTCCGGCTGAGGTGCTGGATACCGCTTCGTTCTATGAAGAGTATTGGCTGAAGCCCAAGGGTCAGTTTTTGATCCAGGTTTGCCGGTCGCTTTCGTGCGAGATTTGCGGGTCGAATGAGCTGACGAGCTTCTGTAAGAACAAGATGGGACTTGAGCTGGGCGAGACGACCGATGATGGCCGGTTCACGCTGGTTGAACTCGAATGCCTGGGCGCCTGCGGGACCGCGCCGGTAGCACTGGTCAACGATGTGCTGCATGAAGAGCTGACGGTCGAGAAGCTTCAGAAGATTATCGATGAACTGCCCAAGGAAGCCTCAGCCTACAAAGATGAATTCGTCACATGGAATGAGGGGCATGGGCATTAGTCGCTAGACGCGAAAGAAGAGGATTCACCACGGAGGCACGGAGAACACGGAGGAAATGCCGAGAGGAACGCGGAAGAGATTTAACGTCGAGTAGAGAAGAGGC
>DAIRGS010000252.1:0-10228 GCA_036794395.1 Tepidisphaeraceae bacterium
AGTCATTGGTCTAAACATGACTGCGCCTCTTCTCTACTCGACGTTAAGTATTCTTGTGCGTGGTTTTCTCCGTGGAAGAAATGGAACCGCGGATTACGCAGATTACGCGGATGGGAAAAACAGATTTGTCTTCATCCGTGATATCCGTGTTATCCGTGGTTCAACCGCGCTTGGCAGGAATGCGCGTACGCCGCGAGGAATTGAACGGATAGCAGTACAGATCAACATGCTCCGCCGAGTTACTCGCGATTGGGAGCGATCCCATGTCATCCTGGAGCGCAGCGAAGGATCTGAAAGTCGAACGGTTCTCCGGAATCAGATCCTTCGCTGCGCTCCAGGATGACAGCTTTGCGGATTGAAAAGTGGGATGGAGTGCGGGGGTTAGGATTTTGCGGTGAAGCGGCCGTGTTGGGGGGCGTTGGGGTCTCTGGGGGCGTTTTCCCATTTGGTGGCGGCGAGGGCTGCGAGGGCCTCGGCGGTTCGGACCTGGGGATGATCGGGGTCGGTGGCGTTGAGGGTGATTCGCAGGGCTTTGCGATTCCAGCCGATCAAATGTTTGAAATGGGGGGCCGGGTCGGGGGTATTCTGGGCGTTCATGGGCTGGATGGAGATCGAGAGCGTGCGCGGGCCGGGGATGGCATAGCCATCGTCGGTCTGGACGAGCAGTTCCTGGGCGACCGCTTCTTCGAGGACATCGGGGAGGTACAGCACCATGAGCCCGTCTTTGCGATCTTCAAGGGCGAAGACCTGCATGCGGTAGCGTCCATCGGCGACGAAGAAGAGGACGGCCTGCGGGGCCATCTGAACCGGCAGGGGGACGAGCGACGAAAGGTACGAGACCATTCGCCGCCATAAGATGCCGTGCCCCGGCGCGCCTTCGAGATCGCAGAAGGCCAGGTGCTTTTCGATATTGGCTTTATCGCGCGCCGAGACGCGCGTCAGGATCTGATCGAAGCGTTCCATCAATGCAGCAGTACCCGATGCTTCAGCGTGCATGTTCTCCCAATTCGTTAGAGGTCGATGTTTCGCAGATGGATTATATGCCCGCCGATTGCGATAAAGCGGACAATTATTTTCGATCCGCCATCCACCGGCGGGCGAAGCTCAGAAGTCCAGATAAAAAAACAAGGGCCGCCAAGTCGCGGCCCAAGTCATTATCGGCCTGATGCACTGCAAATCTTCCGCCGTTATTGAAGCAGCAGAAGATGGCGGCGCGCCGGGCCGATCGATGTTATTTTTATCAGATTTAGTAGCGTGTTGAGCTGACTTCTTCCTCGACGGCGGCGCGGTTGACGATCAGAAAGCGATCGCGGTGCGGACGGCCCTTGAGCTCGCGCGCGGCTTTGTCGGCGGCTTCGGCTGATGCCATTTCGACAAATCCGAATCCGCTGCCACCGCCGCCCAGCGAGGAAATGACTTCCACGCTCAACACTTTTCCATACTGGCGGAACACCTGTTCGAGTTCTTCTTCAGTGGTCTGGTCGTCAAGATTGCCGACGTATAGTTTGGTTCCCATTAAATCTCTCCGGTGAAGCCCCTTAGAATGTAATATCGACCAGGCGAGAGGCTCTCTTCTGGACAACCTGAGACAAAAAATGTGCGGGGGCAAACAATAAGAGGCGGACGAAGCTTCGTTTCGCGTCCGCCCCAATGGCCAAATCGCAACAGCCATAGTGTAGCATCAACGGCACCGTCGGCCAAGCAAAAATGCGATGGATGACAAAAGCGGCTCCTGGTCCGGAAATTAATAATTCATCGCAGTAGTGCCGAGACGCTACCAAAAAGAGATGCAACCACGGAGGCACGGAGGCGTTCTCGGCCAAGGGAGCGCGCTGCAAAGGCGGTGGGTTAGAAGACTTGTCTTTAAATCAGCAGAAGACAGAAAAGGACGCGTTGGGTTGCAACGCGTCCTTTTTGGTTTTAAGTGCCCGCAAAGTAAGCGGTCAGGCGATCATTCCATTCAGACCATCGGGGAAGAATCCGCCCTTTGTGGGGCCAAGGTAAACGATGTTTAGCACTTCCTGGAAAGTCCGGGCGAAGGCGACCGCGTTGGCATCGCCGACGGAGATGTTGACGGTCCCGTTATCGGCCACGAGGGGGGCTTCGTTGCCCGCGCCGCCGCTGCCATCGGCCGAGGCTCGGAGCACGGTGATTTTATTGGCCGCGGTGATCAGGGCGGGGTTGGATTGGCCCCGTGCGTATAGGGTCGTCCGGATGCTGCCGGCATGGTAGGCCTCAATGCCGAGGATACCCGCGGCAGCGTTGAGGAGCGCCGATTTCTTAATGAAAGGGGCCGCACCGTGATAAGCGGTAACGCCGACGTCTTCGAAGATGAAGGCGCCGAGCAGGAAGTTGTCATCATTTGCGAACGGATCGAAGGTGCTGCCGATGCCGGCCGCACTGGCGGCGGCATTGAAGCTGGCCTGGAGATCGATTGCAGGCCGGGCGACGGCATCTTTGCCCAACGCCGTACGGAGGAGAGTTACGTGAGCGGCCTCATCGGCGGCGTTTTTGGCGGCATACGCCTGGATTGCGGGAATTAAAAAGGGCACCTGCGTGCCGCCTGTTACCGCGCCCGGGGTGGCGGGGGTTTTTGGCTTCTTGCCTGAGCCGGTAACGCCACTTATGGCCGAATCACCCAGACCGGTGTTGCTGGTCGCGCGGAGGTAAAATTCGGCTTCAAGATATTCGAGATTGAGGGCGAAATTGAGGATATCGGTATCGGAGACTTGATGTTTTTTACCGTTTTCGATGAATACGGCGGTTTCCGCAGCCTCGGCCTCGGATTGACCCGATCCCAGCAAGCCGGCGGCAAATGCCGTCACGCCCGCCACTCCCGCTCCGCGCATAAAGCTGCGGCGACCGGGATTCATCGAGTCAATTCCCAAGAGTTCAGCAAACCGTCCCATGCGAAACCGTCCTTTCCAGATAGATCAAAGTGTTTCTGTCGTGCCGGTATACGGGCGGGTGGGGGGTTGGATTGCGGAGAGCCAATAATATTCTGCTTTCGTTGGCGGCGCATGGCCTGATCCAGATTGAAACACCCCCGCCAATTCATATCTCCCAAGGGGTGGCGAAACAGTCGATAAAGCAACCAGACCAATTGGATGGGCTGGAAGGGCGAGCACAACGGTGCGGACAAGTAACCGAAAAATTCTGATCATTCGACACCACGCGGACCCATTTGACGATGCGCCGTATGTAATTCATGTATTGGCCGAGCAATGGCGGCGGCAGGGGATCGCGGTGGAGGTGAGTTCGAGGCTCGAATCGCCGCGCGGTGACGACGTTGTGGTGATTCCGCACCTGGACCTCACGCGCACGCCCGCCGAGCACCGGCACTTTTTTGACAGGTGCCCGGTGGTGGTCAATCGAGGGGTAACGGATATTTCCAAACGTCGGGTCAGCACGAATCTGATTCGGGCTTGCGATGCGTATGACGGGGCCGTGATCGTTAAGACCAATCGCAACGCCGGGGGAGATCCTGAGAAGAACAAGTTGGGGGCCAAGGGGCGGATCGGGCGCGCCGCATTGAAGGTGGCGCGGAAACTGCCCTGGACGGTGAGCGGATTGCTCAATCCGGGGGAATACAAAATTTACGACCACCCAACCTGCGTTCCATGGCCGGTGTGGCACAACCCGCGCCTGGTGGTGGAGAAGTTTCTTCCGGAGCGGCAAGGGGACCTGTATTGCCTGCGGCAGTATGTGTTCTTTGGGAATCGCGAGATCAATACGCTGGCGATGTCGACGGACCCGTTGGTGAAGTCGTGGAACGTTACGCGTCGGGAGGTTTTGCCCGATACGCCGGAAGAGTTGCGGGCGGCGCGGGCGGCAATGGGATTTGATTTTGGAAAATTCGATTACGTGATCCGCGAGGGGCGGGTGGTGCTGTTCGATGCCAATCGCACTCCGACATACAACGCGGCCAGCGCGGCGGGATCACCGAGCCGGTTGCTGCTTGATCTTTCGCTGGGGATTGAAGCTTTTTACGGAGCGGCAGCGTGAGTCGTTTACTACGCCCCATCCTGACGCTGGACGAGGTATATGGGCCGGATCGCACCTATGCGCCTCGGGCGCACCCGCGGACCTGCGGATGGATTACGCGGGATGCGGCGCTGCTGGATGCGCTGACGGGGAATCAATTGTGTGTGGCGGGGTCGATGCCGGTGGTGTGCAGCGTGGGAGCGGTGTCTCCGCTTGCCTGGGAGTTGATAGCGGAGGCGGGGATTTCGCGGGCATCCGCGCCGCTCACTTACAAAAGTGAGAAGAACGCGTTCGACGTTGCGTGTGGGGCGGTCGCGAAGGGCAAGCTGGTGGTGCAGCATGCTTATCCGACGGGGGTGGTTGATGCGGCGTCGCAATGGGTCAATCCCGAGTTGCTGTCGCGATTGAATAATAAAGCGAATCTTCCGGATCTGGTTCCTGCGGAGCATGTTCCGCCCCGGACGGTTTATGCGCGGGCGCGCGTGTTTGGCAATGGACAGGCTCCGCGTCTGCCGGTGGTTTTTAAGGCGGCGACAGATGACTCGACGGGCGGAGGGGCGGCGGTCGCAGTGTGTCGGACAGTGCAGGACGTGGATGAAGCGGCAGGGCGATTTGAAAGCTGCTCGCGCGTGGTAGTTGAGGATTATCTGCCGATTGCGCGGAACGTGTGTTTGCACTTCGCGGTGCTGCCCGATGGAACATCGATCTACCTTGGGTTTGCCGATCAGGACACGACCGAAGGCGGGCGGTATCGCGGCAATTGGATTGAGTTGGCGGCTTCGCTTCCGCAACACGCGATTGATGTTGCGTTGGACGTGGTGAAGCGCGGGGCGGCGATGGGATATCGCGGGATTGTGGGGATCGATATTGCGATCCTTGAAGGCGATGAAGAGGGCCGCCGGCCGCAGGTGCTGGATCTGAACTTTCGTGTGAATGGTTCGACCGCGGCGGTTTTGCTCGCTCCCGCGATTGGCAGCGCGTTTGGCCGGGGCACGCTGCACCTGCGAACCTTTATTGGGCAAAACGGATTTGAATCGATGATTGCCGCGGCGCGCGGTGCTGTGGGACGAAAGCAGCTGATTCCGCTTGCCGCATTCGATCCGCGTGCCGCGGGGTATCAGGATGTACCGCCTCGGCTGGTGGGGTTGGTGCGGGCGGGGTCACGGGGTGATGCGCTCGGCATCGAGGCGGAGATGGCCCTCCACGGGCTTAGCTGAGCGCGCGACGTTTGCGGATTCAACTTTCCCTTCTTCGGCAGTTTTGGGGGTTTTTCCATCGAGCAGGCACGCCACGCTCATATCACCCATTACGTTGATGCAGGTCCGGCAGCGATCGAGGAACCAATCCAGCGGGAGCAGCAGGGGGACGTATTCAAGTGGCAGATGAACCGCGGAGAACACGGCCAGCATGGTGACCAATCCTGCCTCGGGGATTCCCGCTGCGCCGACGCTGGCGATGATGGACATGAAGACCACGACCACCTGGTGGCCGAGGCCCAGGTGCATGCCCAAAGCCTGTGCGACGAAGAGGGCGGCCATGGCTTCGTAAAGTGCGGTGCCATCGTGATTGAATGTGCCGCCGACCATGATGCCCATGCCGGCCGATTCTTCGCGAATGCCGATCTTGTCGATCGCGCAGGAATAGGTGACGGGCAGCGTCGCGGCTGAGCTGGCGGTGGAGAATGCCAGGGCGAGCGCATCGGATGCACCCTTGAGAAATCGCGTGGGGCGAACCCACGAGCCCAGGCGCATGCGAACGAGATAAAACGTAGCCTGAAGCGCCAGCGCCAGAATGACCGCAATAACAAACATGCCCATGGAAATGAGCGGCTTGAATCCCTGCGTGCCGACCGTGCGCGCCACGACGCCGAACACCGCCAGCGGGACGAGATGGAAGATCCATTGGAGGGTGACCATGACCAGCTCAAAAATGGTTTCCATGAGATCTTCGATGATTTTGTAGCCGGTCTTTCCGACGACTTGCTGGCGGGTGCGGACGATGCGCATCGCGATGCCGAAGGAGATGGCGACAATGATGATGGAGAGGATTTCGTTGGTGCGGAAGGGATCGACAAAGTTGGCGGGGACTTTGGAGACAAATTCGGTTGCGGCATTAAAAGGTTGTGTGGTTGGTTGTTCTCCGGCAGAGGTAAATGGCTTCCAGCGTCCGGGCCGGAGCGTGTTGGCGACGAGCAGGCCGACGAGGATTGCGACGGTGGTGTTGGTGATGAGCAGCCACGCGAGCCGGGCGGCGGTTTTGCCGGTGGCCTGGGCTTTGAGCAGGGCATGTACCACCGCGACAAAGATCAGCGGCGTGGCGAGAAGCTTGAGGAGCTGGAGGACGATGTCGCTGAAGGGTTTGAAGCGGGCGGCGCTGGGGCCCATCCATTTGCCGACGATCGCGCCGATGATCAGGGCGATGATGATGCGGACGTAGAGGGGCGTGCGGTTGTACCAGCCGAGCGGGCCGGTCTGGGGCGGCTGGGGTTCAGTTATGACTGCGTGAGCTGAGGCCATGCGTGCCGTCCCTTCCGCTCGGAATTGTCATTGACGGTAGCGGTGGGAGGGTGACAGTTCTACTTCTTTACAACTTCTTTACAACATGGAAGCTGAGAATCGTTGTGGATCAGTCATACGTCTCGGCCACTTCGCCCTTGGGCCGGGATTTCCAGCGGCGGTGGACCCACCAGTATTGACCGGGGTCTTCGCGGACGATGTCTTCGATGGCTTTGGTGTATCGCTGGGTGATGTATCGCAAGGGATCATTCTGCGATTTCCAATCTTCGGGGTAGATGATGTCCTGGGTGCCGGCCTTGAAATGGAAGCGGTCATCCACCCTTCGGGCAAATCCGATCACCACCGGCACATCATATTCCATCGCCAGCAGGCCAATCGATTTATACGTGCTGGCCAGCCGGCCGAAAAAGTTGACGAACATCCCCTTCGATCCGGCGTTCTGATCCGCGATAAACGCCACCGTCAGCTTCCGATCGAGGGCGGCGGTAATCTCGGGCGTGGCGCCTTTTTTGGCGATGATTCGCTGCCCGGTCTTTTCCCGCACGCCGAACAGGAACCGGCTTACATATGGGTTATCCAGCGGCCGGGCGATGCTGACGGTTTGGAATCCCAGCGTCGCCAGCACATATCCGAGAATTTCCCAATTCCCGTAATGCCCGGTGAGCATGATCATGCCCCGCTCACGCCGCAGCAGCATTTCCTGAACCTCGCGGAAGTCTTCCAACTGCACGTAGCGGGTCCAGTTGTCGATCCGAATCAGGCGGGTGGTGAACAGAACCTCCACAAACAACATCACCATCTGCTGCATGCTCCGGCGGGCGAGCTTTTCACATTCAACTTCCGATTTTTCCGGAAAGCTCCGCCGTAGATTGGCCATGGCGCGGCCGCGATGCTTCTTATCCACCGCGTACATGATGCTGCCCAGCAGCTTGGCCGTCTGAAGATTTAGATCCACCGGAAACGCATGTAGCGCCACGGAAACCAGCCGCACCGCCAGATAGACCGCCCAATGCATTAAATCGCGCAAGATCGCGTCGAACGAGATGATCGATTTCGCAGGCTGCGCCTCAGTCGCCAAGGGTCTCTCCCATAACCGGTTTCCTTAGACCAACACCGGCTGCGGATAATACCGACCCGCGCGAGCGTTGCTAAGAGGCTCGAAGAGCCGCGTGCATCGGTTATCATCCGCGGTCATGGCTGACGACTGGTACTACGCGCAACGCGGCAAGCAGCTTGGCCCGGTCTCTCTCGACGATCTCAAGGCCATGTTGCAGGATCGACGTGTCGCCTTCTCCGATCTGGTCTGGCGAGAAGGCATGCCAAACTGGATCGAAGCCCGGGCAACGCCGGAACTCGCGCCGCCCGCCCCCGTGCTGCCGCCCGCGCCGGCCATTTCATTCCAGCCGATCAATCCACAGGCCGGCAGCGCCCCCGTTCAGCAGATGCAGTATCTGACGCCGCGAGATACTTTCTCCGTTTATGCAGGTTTCTGGCTTCGATTCGTTGCCTATCTGCTCGATTGGTTCGTCCTGATGATCCCCCTGGTAATCTTCAGCTTTCTATTTCATCGCGTGTCAGCCGTGCCCGCGTTTCACGTGCGCAACCCAACCTGGATGTTCGTGGGCGGCGGCGACTTCTTCCTTCAAGTGGCCGTGTGGTGGCTTTACTTCGCGCTGATGGAAAGTTCCCCCTACCAGGCCACGTTGGGCAAGCTCGCGCTTGGGCTGATCGTCACCGATACTCAGGGTCGCCCGCTCACCTTCGGCCGTGCTACCGGTCGGGCCTTCGCCAAACTGATCAATCCCTACACCCTCGGCATCGGCTACATGATGGCGGGATTTACCGAGCGAAAGCAGGGGCTGCACGATCTCATCGCCGGCACGCTCGTGATTCGAAAAGAGCTCCCTCGGGGATGAACGCAACGGTATGATCGTGCGCGATTCCGCGCCTTTTCGTGACATGGCTTTTCAAGCCATGATTGAGGGGGGATGACTATCAGCGACGGGTGCGATTTGGGAAAACCAACTTTCGACAGGTGGACAACCTTCTGAATTTGCCCGAAGAAAATGCCCGTTTACGGCGAGTTGGTTTTCCCACATCTCACCCCACGCCGAGCCCGAAGCGTCCTCACCCACGGCTTACAAAGCCGTGCCACGAGAACAGCAATGGCGCGGAATCGCGCTTGGTCACCTCGCGCAAAAACTAGCGCCGCCGATCGGGGGATACCGGCGCTGTTGGATGGAGCGCGTTGTACTTTTACATCTTTGCAATGCCTTCATTGCGCTTTGGCGTCGATTCCGAAGATTGATCAGCCGGCTTGCGCTCCAGCCGGTTGATGATCGAATTGACGCCCGGGATTGATTCGACGAGCGTGATAACGCGATCGCATTCCTCGGACAGGAGCTTTCCAGCGAGCGTGATTGTTCCATTCGCGTCGGCCATCACCTGCACCACGCGAGGGTCCGACAAAATTCCCTGGATAGCCGATCTAACGCGTTCCACGAGCTGCTCGCCGGCGCCGCGCGTTTCGGCCGCAACGCCATAAGCCCGATTCGCCAGGTGCTTACCTGATCGATAGAACGTATTTCCTGTTCGGCGGATCACACTGCGCGACTTATCCACGAGCCACGCCCGACGGGCCCGACCCATCCGCGGGTCGATGATGTACATCACGCCCACGCCCAGTGCACAGCATCCCACAGCGGTAAGCGCCACGGGCAATACCGGCGACTTATCTTCACCAACGTAAGACCGCGCCTGCTTGACGGCCCGATCCCGCGCATCGCTACCCAATCCACGCACCTGATTCATTAATCCTTTGCGATAATCATTCAGCCGACCTGTGACCTGATCGGTGCTGGGCACATAGTCCTGCGCCTGGCGGCCATATCGACGCAGCATGCCCTTGCCGCGATTAAGCCAACCCTCAGCATGGTCGGCCAAATCCGCCCGGACATCGTCCGCCCGATCGGCTAGATGCCCGCCATATTCTTGAGCCACGCTACTCAGCCGGCTTCCGTAGGCTTGGGCCTTATCAGCTACTGAATGGCCTAAATCGCCTGCGTAATCCGAAACCTTCGACCATCCGCTTTCCAGTGCTTCTTTTGTCCCGTCCATGCACTCGCCGGCTTGCTTTGCAACCATCCGGCGGCGTTTCTCGCCCATATCCGGGTCCAACAAATACATCGCTGTAGCCCCCGCCAGCACCCCACCCAACAATGACATCATGCTTCGGCTCTTCATGAGACTCTCCTTTTCCAGCCCGCGAACGCGCTTACACGCCGCAGGAACACATATTCATATCCTGTTGATGCGCGTTGCAGTGCTCCCTTTCGTCATCCCGAGATCACCGCTCAACCGCAGCAAGTTGAACTGGTGCAAATAGAGTGCCGGGTGGACCAAATTTCTGACAATACGGCCCCTTTGAAAGGCATGAAACCGGGGCATGACAGTTTCGGCGGCCGCTCCTTATCCCCCTCCCCTTACCCCAGGACACTCTCCTTTTTCCCTCCACCGGTACGGGGGCTGTCGATTTAATCCGGAAAATCCACCATCTAGAACGGAAAATAAGGAGTTATGTTCCGAGCGTTTGTCGTAAGTCCAGTAACCCAAATTCCGTGCCAAATAAATCGACAGCCCCTACGCCGGGGGGAGGGTGAGGGGGCCGTTTTTTTTTCACCGCCCGATGAGGGCATGCTCTTTCTATCATGTGGTCACATGCGCCGAGC
>DAIRGS010000253.1:0-10201 GCA_036794395.1 Tepidisphaeraceae bacterium
GGTTTCAAAAAAGTTTCCAAGGTCGACGTATTTCCCCCTCTCCCGAGGGGAGAGGGGGAAATACGTCGACCTTGGAAACTTTTTTGAAACCCGAGGCCTGCACAGGCGATGGCGCAACAAAACCTGGACGCACGCGACTCGCGAAAAAGCGGCCACTTTTCATCAGCCCAGCCTCGCACTCCCTGACAAAATAAATCTGTCCGGCGACGCAAAACCTGTCCAAAAAACTTTGATCGTGCGAAGTACGAATGAATCCGTTAACATGCATCGCACCGATTATTTAATCATGGAGAATTAGATGTGGCTTCATACTTTGCAAGCGTTTTGCCGGCGGTCGTGCCGGGTCGGCTTGGCGTGTGCACTCATTGCGGGATGCTCGCCGGCCGGCGAGTTTCAGGCCATTCATGGGGAGGCGGAGGCGAAAGCGCCAAGTGCCACACAGCCTTCGCGCGGGCGGTTTTCGTTGACGGTCTATTCCACCGCCGACCCCGCGACGTTCAGTCCGCAGGATTTGCTCGCGGACCAGCTTTCGCGTGATGGGTACGGCGGCGGAGCGCCGAATGTGGTTTTTACGCCGGGCTTTGGAGTCGTACGCGAGGTTCGTGCAATGCAGATGGCGGCGGGCACCAACCGCCTCGAATTCTCCAACGTCGCGGCGGGCATCGATCCGACCACGGTCGCCTTCCAATCGCTCACCGCGCCGCAATCGACAACTGTCCTCGAACAAAACTTCGATTACGACCTGGCCAGCGCGCAGCAGCTCATGCAAAAGTACATCGGACAGGACGTCACGATGACCGTCAGCTCCGTCGCATCAACCCCCTGGTCGCCGACCAGGACCGCCGGAGAAACGTCAATCATCAAAGGCACGCTTCTGTCGACATCAGGGGGATCATACGTGATTCGGGCCGGTGAGC
The DNA here is from genome assembly GCA_036794395.1 of Tepidisphaeraceae bacterium. Lineage (GTDB taxonomy): Bacteria > Planctomycetota > Phycisphaerae > Tepidisphaerales > Tepidisphaeraceae > DASXMX01. The sequence goes on from DAIRGS010000253.1 coordinate 918, forward strand.
CGGCCAGGGGATTAACGCTTGTTTCGATGCAAAACGTGGTTTCGGTGGGACTGGCCGACTCGACACTCGGGTTTGTTGTGAAGCCAACCTTGAACTGGAAGGTCGAGGCGAAACAGGCCGGCGAGCATCAGGTGCAGGTGACGTATCAGACGGATGGACTCACTTGGCGCGCGGATTACAGCCTGCTGATTTCACCGGATGAAAAGACCGGCGATCTTTCGGCCTGGGTAACGATGGTCAACGGGAGCGGAATGAGTTATCCGGAAGCTCGCCTCAAACTCGTGGCTGGGACCGTACAGAGGTTCGTGTCGCCCTCGCGGCTGCAACGATATCAACAGGTGACCAACCAGCTCTTTTCCCTCGGACAGGGCGGCGGAGGAGGCGGAGGCGGCTTCGAAGAAAAGAGCTTCTTCGAATATCACCTTTACACCTTGGGCCGGTCGACCTCGCTGAACAATAATTCGACCAAGCAGATCGAGCTGTTTCCGCCGAGACAACAGGTCCCCTTGGAAAAGATCTACGTGTACAACGGGCTGAGCGCAACCCAGCGCGAATTCCTCTATCACAATCCCAACGGGCTCAATGACGAATTTGGCGCGATTGGGAATAAGAGCGTTGATATTTACGTACGGCTCAAGAACAGCGAGGCCAACCACCTGGGTATTCCGCTGCCGGCCGGGCGATTGCGGACTTATAAGATCGATCCTGCCGACGAAAGCCGGGAGTTCATCGGCGAGGACGTCGTCCAGCATACGCCGAAGGATGAATCGATCCTGGCGCGCCTTGGAACAGCATTCGAACTGGTGGGCGAACGAAGGCAAACCGAATTCACACGGAGCGGACAAACGGCCACCGAGAGTTTCGAAATCAAGCTGCGCAACCATAAGAACACCGCCGCGACGGTCATCATCCGCGAGTTGCTCTATCGCGGATTAAACTGGGAGATCCTCCAATCAAGCGACAAATGGGAAAAGTTGGACTACCGCACGATCCATATCCCGATCGAAGTGCCGGCCAATGGAGAGAAGAAAATAACCTACACCGTAAAGTACAGTTGGTAACAGGACCCGAGCCGGAAAAATGAGGCGCGCTGAGACGTTTTGAGGCGCGCCCCGCGCCTCAAATAGGCCATCAGGAACAAGAAGAATTGAACCACGGATGCCACGGATAAAGACCCTTCTTATCCGTGGCATCCGTGTTATCCGTGGTTCAATTCTTCTCTTGAACGACGGTCATTTTGGTTGCGGCCCGGCCGCGCTGGGTTTATCTGTGTTCATCTGTGGCAACCAAAGTCTTGCCTTCGTTGAATGATCGACGCTAATTCGTTGGGCCAATCGGGGCCAGTTCCGCATCATCTTCCGCGGCGGACTCGAGTTTCGGCCGGCAGCGTTCCCAGATACTGGTGCCGAGGGCTTCGCGGCGGCGGGCGCGCCAGAACGCGGTGGCGTTCAGCAGGAAATAAAGTGGCAGATCGGGCCAGAGCGATGGAGAGCGGAGCAGAATAAGCAGCCGCTGGCGAAGCGGGCACGCGGCACGGCCCCATTCGCCCTGGACCTGGCGGGCGATCTGGCGATTGCCGCTCAGCCAGCGGGTTCGGAGACGAAGCAGATCGGTCCAGCCGTCGGGGAGACGAACCAAAAAGTGCTCGGATCGAAGCACGCGCCGTTCGTGTTTGCGGAATTGCGCCTGGACGAACACATCTTCAGCCAGCACATCGGGGAAGTGTTTCCAGCGGCGGCGGCCGGCGGCGCTGACCGCGTAGAAGCCGCCGCCAATCACATCGTCATTGACCCACGGAAGAGCCGTCCACACCCGAGCATAGCGGCGGGTAACCCATGCTCTTGCCGGCGCGATGCACATGCGCGGCGAGCACATTTCGATGCCGGTGCCATCAGACATCGCGGCGGCAACCTTCGAAACGCAGCCGGGCGAAAGCTCGACATCGGCATCAAGGTAGATCCGGCAGGCGCCAACCGCGGCGGCATCGCCGGCGTTGAGGGCGGCGGATTTATTGCCCTGGGGAAGCTGAAGCACCAGCATTTCATGTCCGGCATCGGCAAAACGCGGCACCCACTGACGCGCGATGTCGGCCGTGGCGTCATGCGAGCCATTGTCGATCACGATGACGCGCATGACATCGGCGGTATCTTGTGCCAGCAGGCTATTGAGGCACCGAGGCAAGAGCGCGGATTCGTTGTGGGCCGGGACGATAACCGACAAACATGCCGGGCTTCGTCCTGGACAAAACTCGCGAAGCTCCGCGCCCTCCTTGGTGGCGGCGATCCGCACGGAATCGTGTGGGGTGGTTTCCACTTTCGCTCTAACCAGGATGGAATATCAGACAATACAGATTATCGAAAACGGTGAAAAAAGCAATGCCGGTAAAAATGGGGAATCTGAACGAGAAAACGCCGTTGGGTGCGGTTGGGCACGGTTGGGAAATATCGAAGATATGAACGCGCGGCGCGATCAGGTGTGCTGCAATCAGTTCCCGCCTTGGGGAGAAAACACTAATCGATTGGGCTGAGGGGGGCGAGTTTGGGATCGTCGGGGGAGGCAGGGTCCAATTGAGGACGACGGCGTTCCCATAACTTGGTGCCAAGGCGCTCGCGGCGGCGGGCGTTCCACATGCCACAGAGGTTCACCAGGAAATACAGCGGAAGCCCGGTCCAGAGGTGCGGCTGCGTGAGCAGGAGTTTAATGCGGTCCCGGAACGGAAACGCCGCGCGGCCCCATTCACCCGCGTGGAGCTTGGCCAGTTCGCGGTTGCCGCGTACCCAGCGTGTGCGCACCTGAATGAGATCGGCCAGGCCATCAGGCAACGGGATCAGAAAATGCTCATCGTTTAAAACACAGCGCTCGTTTTTAAGGAATTGCGATTGGACGAAGACGTCTTCGGCCACGATGTCAGGGAATCGATCCCAGCGTTTGCGGCCATGGGCGCTGACGGCGTAGAAGCCGCCCCCTATGGCGTCGCTATTGACCCACGGGAGGCCGGTCCAGACGCGGGCGTAGGTGCGGGTGGCCCAGCTCTTGGAGGGCGCTACGCGCATTTTTGGGCAGCACATCCAGACCGCCGAGCCATCAGCAAGCGCGGCGGCGGTTTTTGCGACACAGCCGGGCGAGAGCTGGACATCGGCATCGAGGTAGATCCGGCATGCGTCTTCAACAGCCGCCGCGTCGCCGGCGTTCAAGGCGGCGGGCTTGTTGCCACGCGGCAGGTGCAGAACCAGCATCTCATGACCCGCGGCCGCGAAACGCGGCGCCCATTGCGACGCCACCTCGACCGTGTTGTCATGCGAACCGTTGTCGATGACGATGACGCGCATAATTTGCGCGAGTTCCTGCTTTAACAGGCTTTGCAGACAAAAAGGCAGGAATTCTGATTCGTTATGGGCGGGGATAAGGACAGAGATCGACGCCGGGCCTCGTCCGGCCGCATGGGCGCGAACTTCCCCGCCCCGACGGGCAACCGCTTCAAATAAGGAATCATGCTGTAAAACTTCCACGCTGCACACTCTGGGCAAAACAGAAATACCACACAAGCGCTTCGTTCGCCACAGCCATTTTGACAGGCGCCAGATTTCGCAAGGTCATGAGAGAGGGCTAAAGTTGGGCATGCTCATCCATTTTCGCGCCGCGACTGAGGCGGATATGAGTCGTCTAATACAGATGATGCGCGAGTTGTATACGCACGAAAATCTGGAACATCCCCCGCAGGCCCAACGGGCATTAAAGGAATTGATCGGCGATGGGAAATTTGGGCGGTGCTTTCTAATTGAACAGGACGGGCAGGTGGTCGGTTACCTTGTGCTGGGGTTTGGATTCAGCCTGGAGTTTGGCGGCCGGGATGCATTTCTTGATGAGCTGTATGTGGTTCCCAGGGCGCGCGGAGCAGGGATTGGCAAAGCCGCGGTACGGTTTGCCGCAGATGTTTGCAAACATGAAGGCATCGGGGCACTGCATTTGGAGGTGAGCCGGGCGAATGAGGCGGGGCAAAGGCTTTATCGGGGAATGGGGTTCAGCGAACGGCATCTGAATTATGACGTGCTGACTTTGAGGCTGGGAGGCCAGTGATCGCAATAAGTGAGCACGTGGCGTTGTAATACGCGGGCGGTAAAATTCTTCGCGCGGGTTTAACCACACAAAGGGAAACGAGATGCGATTGATCTTTAGCCTGGTGTTGGCGGCGGTGCTGTCATCAACGGTGGCGCAAGCACAAGGGCAGACTGCGACGCCCGGGGGTGAAGGGGCTGGCCCGAAATTGAAGCTGGGGATTATCGGATTTCATCACGATCACGTGTTTGGGTTTTTTCGAAGTTATCTGAAGCGAACAGACATCGACATCGTGGGATACGTTGAGCCGGACACCAGGCTCGCGGCCACCATCGCCGACCGGTATCACCTGGATCCGAAAATCATCTATTCGTCTTTGGATGAACTCATCGAAAAGGGCCATCCGCAGGCGGTTTGTACTTACACCAGCACATTGGAGCATCGCGGGGTCGTTGAGACCTGCGCGAAGCACGGCATCCATGTGATGATGGAAAAGCCGCTGGCGGTAAGCCTGGAAGATGCCCTGGCGATGGAGAAGGCCGGGCGTGAGGGCCATATTCAGGTGCTGGTGAACTATGAGACCAGTTGGTACCGCAGCAATCACGCGGCAGCGGAACTGGTGAAGAACGGCGCGATTGGTGAACTGCGGAAAATGGTCGTGCACGACGGGCACCGCGGCCCGCGTGAGATCGGTTGCAGCGAGGATTTCCTGAAATGGCTGACCGATCCGAAGACAAACGGCGCAGGGGCGATGTTTGATTTTGGATGTTACGGAGCAGATCTGGCGACGTGGTTGATGAATGGCGAGCGGCCGGTTTCCGTGACGGCGGTCGCGCTGCACATTAAACCGGACGTTTATCCGAAGGTGGAGGACGATGCGACGATCGTAGTGAAGTACGCCAAGGCGCAGGCAATTTTACAGGCTTCATGGAATTGGCCGTTCGATCGAAAAGACATGGAGGTGTACGGCAGGACGGGGCAGGTGTTTACAATCGCAGCCAACGACGTGAAAGTGCGCCTGCCGGGGCAGCGAGCCGAAACATTGAAAGCAGCGCCGCCGCTTGAGAAGCCTTACGACGATCAGATTACCTATTGGCGAGCGGTGGTTCTCGATGGTGCGAAGGTTGAGCCGTTATCGTCGATCGAGACAAATGTGACAGTGGTTGAGATTCTGGACGCGGCGCGAAGATCGGTGGAGGAAGGGAAGGCGATCGAGTTGCCGGCGAAGAGATGATACACCATGGAGGCCGTGCGGGCACGGAGGGGCGCGCGATCGGGATTGATTTACAACGAGGGCACGAAGACATGAGGAGGAATGCGGAGGACGGAAAGTCCGTTTAGTTGCCGGCGGCGCGGTGAAATGGGTCTTGGTGCCACGCGCTGAACGACCCGACCAGTTCGCGCAAGAGCGACGGATCGACGTCTACGTAGTACTCGATCCGCGAGCGCAGCGGGTCCTGATTTGGGCGAAAGTGATACCGCGACAAGAATCCATGGGCGGCGAGGTGGCCGGCGCGGTCGATGATTTCCAAGTGCAATTCAAACTCGTCGGGCGACATCGCGATCAGCGACGCTTTACCCCGGCGTTCGTGTTCGAGTGTCTGAAGTGACGTGATGAATTCCCGCCAATCGTCCCTGGCGATCCAGACGCCATCGTACGCCCCCGCGAAGTCGTCCATTCGCACGGATACCTTTAGGCGCAGATCACCCTCTGCCTGGCCTTCAATGGTGCCATGCTCCAGGACTTGAAGCTCGATTGTATCGCCCAGGCGGATAATCTCGTGTGACATCGCTTCTCCAGTTCCATTCAGGTCGGCGCTCTGGTTTGCCATTGATGGCGGCGATTCAGTAGGGATACGCGGCTACGCGGCCTTTCCGGCAATCGGCTCAATGGCGGTAACATGGAGGAGGGAGAGAATTTTGAATTCCGCAGGGACGCCATCTTCGGCGAGATCCACCCCAATGAGCAAACTGGTACGTGTGAGCAGCGCCATTTCCGGGTGACGAATCTCATAAGACTGGCCGCTGGAAAGTGTAAGCTTGACCGGTTGGAACGGTCGGCGAGCGAGCATTTCGCGAAAGGTCTGGACGGTCATATCCCTCGATTGTATCAAGCAAATAAATGGGGAACGAGGGGAATTGCCGGGGTGCTAAGCACTCCAAACAGGTACAATTCCATGCACGGGCTGGAAGCCCGTGTCACGCCAATCGTTAATCCCTCGGTCTTCCTCCAAGCCGAGGAACGACCGCCGGCTTCTTCGGTTTAATGATTGTCTCCGCCGGGTCTTTGTCGGGCACTTTGTATTGGACGCGCAGAGCGTCGAGTTGGGTGTGGAGATCTTTTTGAGCCGCGGCGTAATCGGGTTGGCCGTATACACTTTTCATCTCCATCGGATCGGATTTGAGATCGAAGAGCTCCCAGTAGTTGTATTCGGGCTCGTAGAAATGAACGAGTTTGTAGCGGTCAGTGACGACGCCGTACTGGCGGGGGACGTTATGGACGCCGGGGTGCTCCCAGTAGTGGTAATAGAAGGCGGTGCGCCAGTCGGTGGGCGTTTGGCCCTTCAAGATCGGGACGAGGCTCTTACCCTGCATCTCCGCGGGGATAGGAACGTCGGCGGCTTCGAGGAAGGTTTCGCCGAAATCGAGGTTGGAGACGATGTCTTTGTTGACTGAGCCGGGCTTGATGACGCCAGGCCATTTCATGAGGAACGGCGTTCGGAGCGACTGTTCGAATATCCAGCGTTTGTCGAACCAGCCATGCTCGCCAAGATAGAAACCCTGATCCGAGGCGTAGACCACGATCGTGTTTTTCTCGAGGCCGGTTTCTTTGAGGTAGTCGAGAACCTTGCCTACGCTTTCATCGACGGAAGCGATGGTGGCGAGGTAGTCGTGCATGTAGCGCTGGTACATCCATTTCAGCAGTTCATGGCCGTGAAGATTGAGTTTGTCGAATTCGGCGTTTCGCGGCTCGTAGTACGCATCCCATATTTTGCGCTGCGCGGCATTCATGGTGGGCGGCGCTTTCAATTTGAGATCCCCTTCGTTCATGACCTTGTAGATCTCCATTTCCTGAAGCTTTTCCCCCTGTCCGCGTCCGGCGTAGTCGTCGAAAAGCGTGGCCGGCTCGGGGAACTTCACGCCGTCATACATCGCTACGTTTTTCAGCGCAGGTTCCCATTCTCGATGCGGCGCTTTATGGTGCATCATGAGAAGAAACGGCTTGGATTTGTCGCGGGTGTTCTTGAGCCAGTTGAGCGAAAGATCGGTGATGATGTCGGTAACGTAGCCGGGATGGACAATCTTCTTGCCCATATCGAACATGGGCGGGTTGTAGTATTGGCCCTGGCCGGGAAGGATGTTCCAGTAGTCGAAGCCGGTGGGGTCGGTTTCGAGATGCCACTTGCCGATCATCGCGGTCGCGTAGCCGGCTGCCTGGAGCAGTTTCGGCATGGTGACCTGGCTGCCGTCAAATCTGCTGTTTTCGTTGTTGTAAAAGTGATTGAGGTGGCTGTACTTGCCAGTAAGCACAGTCGCCCGGCTGGGACCGCACAGGGAATTGGTCACCAGGCAGCGATCGAAACGCATGCCTTCGGCGCCAATGCGATCGATGTTTGGGGTTTGATTCAGCCCCGAGCCATACGCGCTGACGGCTTGATAGGCGTGGTCGTCGCTGAAAATGAAGAGGATATTGGGGCGCTGGGGTTTGGCCTGGGCGGAGGCGGGAGTGTTGGATCGAATCGCAAGGGCGAAGGCCAGGATCGCCAAGAACGTGTTTATGAGTCGCATGTATCTGCGTCGATCAGGCGTGGTTTTCAGCATTCGATCGTCTCCTTCTCTCGCCCGATGAAATGGTCGCTCGCGGTTTGAGTGCTTAACGTACCTTATGGGTGCCCGCGAGAGAAGCCAGAACGCGCTGCATAGGTGCGTTTCGGGTGCGTGGCAGGTTAGGCGACGAGGATTCCGCTCCCATTCGAGATTGTCAAGGCCTGTCATTTGCGCGAGGCGTGCGACGCTGCAACGCGAGGGAGGTGATATGATGCCAGTCAAACAGGAGATTCGCCGATGGCTGAGAAATCGACACCGAAGAAGCGTCCGCCCCGCCAGCAAATGCTCGAAGGGCTGGCTGAAACCGAGAAGACCGTCGCGGCACGCCGTGAATCGCAGGCCAAGCCCGAGGAAAAGATCGAGGCGCGCAACGTATCGCAGGCGGTGACGGTGGCCGACGAACTCTCGACCGAGGGTGTGGTCAAGTCGATCAGCGAGCTTAAAAGCGTGGTTGGCAAAACGCTCTCTCAACTCTCCGATCGGCTCGAGGAGCAGGTGGCCCGCTACGTGCAGATTCAACGCGCGATCATCGCCAAAGAGCAGGAGTTGAAAGAGATCTACGAGATTCAGCGATCCGCTTCCACGCTCACCGCCCTGATTGAAACGTATGAGCGCCAACGCATTGAGCTGGAAGCCGAGCACGCCGCGTTGAGAGAGGAACTGGACGAAGAGATCGAAAAAGGCCGGGCCGAATGGGAGATGGAACAGAAGCAACGCGAAGCGGAAGCCAAGGAGCGCGAGGCAGCCGAGCAAAAACGACGAGAGCGGGAAAAAGAGGAGTATCGTTACGCTTCTGCCCGCGAACAGCAGCAGGCCAAGGACCGATTCGCCGATGAGATGGCGACGGCCCAGAAGGCGTTGGCGGAGCAAAAAGCGGCGTCGGAGCGCGAGCTGAGCGAACGCGAGCGGAACGTGAAGGCCGGTGAGACCGAGGTGGCCGGGCTCAGGCAGCGCGTCGAGGCGTTCCCTAAAGACCTCGAATCGGCGGTAGCGAAAGCAGTAAAGGAGTCGACCGGTCGCGTGCAGCAGGATGCAACGGCGCGCGAGGAACTGTTAAAACGTGAGTTCGCCGGCGAGAGAAACGTACTGTCGACGCGAATTGCATCGCTGGAGAAAACGGTAGCCGAGCAGAATGAGCAAGTCGCCCGCCTTTTGACACAGTCAGAAAAAGCGTACGGCCAAGTACAGGAAATCGCGGTACGGGCGATCGAGGGGTCGGCCAACGCGAAACAATTGTCGAATTTGCAGCAGATGCTCGCCGATCAGGCGCGGAAGGGGTCCGAACGATAGCCGGGGTTGATGACAATCTCGGCGACCTTTTCTCCCTCCACCGGTACGCCTCTTATTCCCTCCACCGGTACGGGGGCTGTCGATTTATTTGGCACGGAATTTGGGTTACT
>DAIRGS010000254.1:0-10193 GCA_036794395.1 Tepidisphaeraceae bacterium
GACCAGCGCATCATCCAAACTACTGGCCACCTGGGCCATCTTCCCATATTGCTCCACATACTTCGCGGCCAGTTCGTTCGGGTCGGCCGAGCGGATGTTGTTCACGTGGGTGAAGATTACCTTGTCGGCCCCCGCGGCGATCTTCTCCAGCATGCCGGGGACATCTTTGTCCGCGCAGCACCCGAAAATAATCACCATCGAGTCATATGGAATATGCTGCCCGATCGCTCGCAGCATGGCGTCGAAGCTGGCGGCGTTGTGCGCGCCATCGGCCACCACACGCGGCTGCTGGCTCAACATCTCCATCCGTCCTGGCACAGTCGTCTTGGCCAGGCCTTCCATCGCCTTGGAATCACTGATCGTAAATCCCCGGCTCTTGAGCCGGTCGATCACCGACAGCGCCAATCCGCAGTTGATCGCCTGGTGCTCGCCCAGAAGCGGGACGGCCAAATGCTCGAACTTGCTGTTAGGCGTCGTCAGGCATACCCGGTTGTGCGGCCCCTGCATCCGGCTCGATTCAAACCGATAGCTGAACTCAATCGTCTGCCCGGTCACGTCCAATGTGGTGCCGTTCTTCTCGGCTACCCGCTTCAACACCAGATCCGCCTCGGGATCCTGCTGAACACTGATGGCGGGAATACCGGCCTTAAAAATCCCGGCCTTCTCCTCGGCAATCTTGGCAAGCGTGTTGCCAAGCTGGGCCATGTGATCTTTGCTGATACTTGTGATCGCGGTGACTTCGGGCTTGATGACGTTGGTGCTATCCAGCCGGCCACCCAAACCGGTCTCCACGACCGCGATATCAATATTCTGGTCAGCAAAGTGCTTGAAGGCCACCGCGGTCATCGCATCAAAGTAGGTCGGATGCGGACGCATCCGCTCGATAATCGGCTCCATCTGCTTTACAATGCGGGCGAACTCCGATTGATGGATCATTTCTCCATTGATCTGAATCCGCTCCCGAACGTCGGTCAGGTGCGGGCTGGTGTACAGACCGACCTTGTAGCCGCACGCCTGTAGCATTGCCGCGATCATCGCGCAAGTGCTGCCTTTGCCTTTGGTTCCGGCAATGTGCACACTCTTGAACTGATCCTGCGGGTTGCCCAGCCGCTTCAGCAGCGTGCGCATCCGTTCCAAGTCGAAGTTCTGGCTTGTGTAACGAACAATGCGCAACCGCTCGAAATCGCTGAGCGACGCCATAAAGCGGATCGCCTTGCTGTAACTCAATGCCCCATTGCCATTTACGGTCTTTGGATCGTGCTTCTGATCGACGAAATGGGTGCGGCGCTCGGAGCCATGGGGCTTTGCCGGGGTATCGCGTTTGCTCGCGGCCCTGCGGGCAGTGACAGTCGTTCCGCGGCGCGTACCGGTGTGCCTCATTTTCGCTCGGATGCTCATAAGTCACGCCATTTTATCGCGTTGCCTGCCCCGCTGCAAATATGGGCGACAAGTGCCCACAGTTTATATACTTGTGTAGATGTCTAGCAGACGTTTCGTTGCAGGCATTTCAAATGCGCTGCCGCGATTTTGGGCTGGAAAGGGGCATCGAACCGCGTGCCGGGCACGGGTCCGATTTTCATATGAATTGCGTAGTTAAGGGGTTACAGCGCAAAACCCGCAGCGGGTAATCCACTAGCCCATTAAGGCCACGGCCTCAGTCACTAATTCGTCCAAACGGGATTTAGTGGTTTGCACCGCTATGGGCTCGATGCGCATTGCCGTTAACTGGGCGTCATCCAGCGTCTGGTCGCGGGCCGTGAGCGGGAACCCGTGTTTCGAGTGGCAGCACAAGGTGTCTGCCACGTAAACAATTGAGACCAGAAATCGCGTTTGATCGGCAAGCCGCTCGGGCTGATGGTGGTAACCGGCTACCAGTTGGCACGCACGGGGGAACTTCCATTGTTCCGCCAGGGCCATTCCCAATTGCTGGTGATCCACCCCGATAAAGTGCCGCTCCAAATCGCAGAACGACGCCGTCCGCGCTTGCGCCGCGGTGCAGACTTCGCGGAGCTTTTCGGGATAAACCTGGAGCGAAAGCAGAATCCCCACATCATGAATCATGCCCGCCAGGAATGCCTCGTCGGGCAAGTCCAGGCGCATATTCTTCGCCAGCTCGCGTGCCACCACCCCGACTGCAATGCAGTGCGTCCACAGATCCTTGGCCGAGTACCCGTCACACAGTTCCGCGCCGCGAAACAGTTGCCCCAGGCTCGCGGCCACCGCGATGTTCTTAATTCCGTTCAGCCCCAAAAGCACAATTGCCCGATCGATCGAGCCAATCTGCCCCGGCAAACCATAAAACGCGCTGTTCACGACCTTAAGAATGCGCGTGACCAAAGCCGGGTCGTGCGACACGATCTTATGTAGCTGCTGCGCGCTGCTCTTGGGATCCTCAACCGTCTTGATGATCTTCATCGTGATTTCGGGGAGCGTGGCGATCGTGGTGACCTTCTTCACGACCTCCATCACCTTGTCTCGCGGATCAGCCTGGAGCGTTGTGGACATTCTCAATTCCTCGGCAGCGGGCAAACTTGCGCACATTCATCGCGACGAAAATCGCGCGACAATGGTGCGCTCTCAATGAAGTTATCGAGAACTGGAATGCCGGACTTAACCCCGATTATTCACCACGGAGCAGGCACAAAGGACGCGGAGAAAATGCAAAGAGAAATGCGGAAGAGATCAAACCACAGATTGTGCAGATGCTCGCAGATAAAAAAAGACCTGCATTTCATCTGCGTAAATCTGTGCAATCTGTGGTTAAATCTCTTCTTCTCCGTGTCCTCTCTTCGAGCCTGAGCCTCAGCCCGCGACGAGCTCGGTCGAGTCGAGCCGAAGGCCGTGCCTCCGTGGTGAGTCCTGAGTTTTCCGGGTTAATAGCGGATGAGTTTGCGCGTCAGACGAAGGTCGATCTCAATTTTCGCCAGCGTATCGGCGATGATCCGCCCCGCTCCCTCGCCGCCGTAGATATTCTGGGACGCAAAATGCCGGGGCCGCCCATTATTCCACATAGACCGCAGCGCCATGCCCAGACGCCCCGAAGCATAGGGTGCCCATAAAACATTTCGCCCGCGCTCGCGCCCCTGCTGCCGCGGCCCAATATCAATCACCGGCGTGCCAAAGCTCGCCGCCTCGATGATACCGCTGGAACTGTTCCCGATCAGCACCGCCGCGTCGCGCAACAATCCCAGAAAGATCCGCCGCGGCAAATCGCGGTAGGCGCGCACCCGCGTTGGGTCGGCCTGTGCCTCGGCCTCCCAACAGCGCATGATTCCCGCCGCTCCTGGATCGTTGTTGGGGTACACGATCAGGATCTGCTCGAAAGGGATCGCGCGCGTCGCGTTTAGTATTAACCCTGCTCGCGTGTATTCGAGCTGCTCACTATCCATTGCGGGATGAAGCACGATCAGTGCGAAACGTCCGGGAGTTACCCGGCCCACCACTTTTCGAATTGCGCCGGGTGACGCCGCCGCTTTCGTGATTCCGTCCAGGCCGGGGGAACCTGCCCGCGTAATTCGCCACCGCTCTTCTCCAAGCTGATAGATTCGCTGAGCACTTTGGCGAGTCGCGGGGAAGTGAATGTGGGCGAGCTTGGTGATGGCGTGGCGCAGGGCATCGTCGACCTGGCCAAGGGCACGATCTCCGCCGTGTACGTGGGCGACGGGGAGGCCGGCAATGTGCGCCGCAGAAGCCGCCGCGAATGCTTCAACGCGGTCGCCGACGACGAGGACCAGGTCGGTTTGAAGGGCGACGAATGCGTCGACCAGACCGGTCATGGCCAGGCCGGTGTTGCGTGCAGTGGTCGCGCGGTCGCGGCCGGAATCGCTTCCCCATCCGACCACGCGATCGACTTTCCATCCCTCGCGCTCGATCGACTGCACGCCGGCTCCGTGAGCCGGGTCGAGGTGCATTCCGGTGGCGATCAGTTGGAGGTGGAGTTTTTTATGTTTGCGGATTGCGCGCAGGACGGATTGCATCAATCCGAATTCAGCACGGGTGCCGGTGACGAAGCAGATGTTACGCACGGAGCGTTGCACAGAATCGCATTATGCCGCAGGCAGCACGGGATGAAATGCGGGGGTGGAGATTATTTGTGGCAGATCGTTAGGGGTAAAATGTTCAACGGCGCTAAATTCAGAGTTGTCCCGTTATCTGCCTCCGAAGTCTAGGGCGACCTATCGGAGCGGCGCCGGGTCCTGGAGCGGGCCAACGACGCCGACGTGCGGGTCATGCCGCCCAGAGGGGCTCCCTCTCCATGACTCGGCGTTGTCAGCTGATCAAATCGTGGGCGGTGGGGTTCCCAGTGAGTTCGCCGACGATTTGGGTTTCGAGCTGGGCGGGTTCGAGCGCGGCGAGCATTTCTCTAAATGCGCAGGTGATCGCGGAAAAGAGCAGGAGCATGCCAACGAAGAACATCATTGCGGCGGCATAGGCACCGCCGGGCCAGACGATGGTGAATCCGTTGAGGAGGGAGCACAGGACCAGGGCGAGGATGGCCGACAAGAGGCACAGGAGGGTGGCCTGGATCAGCTTGGCGCGGCGCTCGATGCCGGCGGTCTGTTCGGCGAGGCTTTCGAGCATCGTGGTATGGTGCAGGCCGGTACATCGCTCGATTTCGGTGGAGGTCATGGAATTGAATCGTTCCTGAAGCACAAGCCGCTCGCGTTGCACTGCCCGCAGCCGGGCGATGATGGCGGCCAGGCGATTGTAAAAGGCCAGACAGAGCAGCGCGCATGCCGAGATAATGACGACTGGGGCGATGGTTGCTGCCAGAACGCGGGACCACTGATCGTGAAACATATTTACTCCAGATCCGACGAGGCCGAAGGGGTTAAGCGTGAGGTCCGTTCGGCAATGCCAAGCAGGCTAACAGCGCGGGCGGCAGTTTCCTCGGTCGGCTCTGCGGTCATGGCGGCATTGTACAACACCGTGCCGACCTTGCGAAATGTCGCCTATTATTGCCGATGGCAATCCACCCGAAGGAACTACAGCGGCACCTCGACGATTTGCGGGCACTGGGATATCCGGCAGATCAATTCATCTGCCCAATCACATTACAACAGGTCACGCTTGAGGCGTTGATGAACGGCCATATCCTCAACGATGCATTGAAGGAAGCGTCACGCAAAACGGTTATCCAGTTCGGCGACGTGGATCATTATTATGGCACTACGCTCGAACGATTTCTAGTCGATTACCTGAACGCACCCACCTGGACAGATGAAGAACTAATCGACAAAGCCGGAAAGAATACCTACGTCGTTACCGACGGAGGGAAGAACTTTCCAACGTTTGCCGTCCATCCAACACACGTACCGAAAGTCGCTAAGCTGTTTCCCGCCGTTAACATCACAGATAGCAACGGTTCTGTATTCCAGCGATTTATTAAGGCAGAACCTCACGAACTTACGCCCAATGTGCAACTAGAAGCAAAACTGTTCTTCAATGAACCTGCGGCCCTCGGCGGGTTCATGAAAAGTGCCTATCTCACGATGTTCCATCATACCGGGTACAGGTACGTCGAAAGCCTCAATGCCAACTTCCTCCGATTGGTTTTACTGAAATTCTATTCAGAGGGCGGAACCAAAGAGACCGCGGGCAATTATTTTTCCCACCTAAAGGGAGCGGTCAACATCGTTCTAAATGATGATAAGCTCGGAGCGACATTTGACTCTGTTGTTCACAAACGCTTTTTGTTCCATTATTACAAGCCACATGACTACGAACTTCTGTTCGGTGTGTCGTGTTTGTTTAAGATCAACGGTCGAACGTTCTTTGTTACCATTCCCGCCAACTTGTTTGACCACGAATGGCGTGCAGCACTAGGCGTGTACTTTGATTTCCTCAAAGATCGGACGATGAAACAGATCACACGGCTTGGTGAACTGCGTGACGGAACTTGGCTAATAGACGGCAGACCGATTGGGACGCACTTTGATCCTGACACCGGGCCTTTTGAACATACCCTAATAGCTAAACGTAATCCCGAGTAACTGGGAAACGATGCAATGAAATTTAAGATCACAATTACCTCAGGCTCTGAAAACGGGACGGCTCTGAATTTCCATTATAAATTCAGAGCCGTCCCGTTTTGTGAGTTCCCAACGGTCATGCCGCGGGCGGGAAGATGGGTTGGAAGCAATGGAGGTTTTTGGGTTGCCCGCGTCATGGCCGTTGCTGCCGCTGCGCGACGGACGCGGCTTCGCTCGGGGGATGGGTGATTGCGGTTCCCCATTCGCCCTCTTTAGGTGAAGGGCGAAAGGGGAACTTCCGTGTTGGGTGGGCCTAGCGGGAGGCGAGGGGTCTGGAACAACACGGCGGGCTGGAGGGTCAGCCGGTTAACGCTGCGCGTTGGGGCCGGCGCGACGAACAAGTGGCGCATGACGCGAACATCGTCGGCGGGAGGGCAAACTCTTGTGTCCTTCCAGTTTTGTAAAAGGTGGATGTCACCTTAACAGCCTTTCAGCTTAACAGCCTTCGGTGGTGTCGAGGCAGCCCTGGGTGTTGGGAGTAAGACAATAAGGAATCGCTTGCGCGATGCGGCGGGAGGGTTTGGCGGGGTTGGTGATTGAGTTCTGCGTTATCGACCGCTGTGCCGTGTCCTGCTGCGCGACGGACGCGGCTTCGCTCGGGGGATGGGTGATTGCCGTTCCCCTTTCGCCCTCTTTAGGTGAAGGGCGAAAGGGGAACTTCCATGTTGGGGGGGGGCTTGCGGGAGGTGAGGGGTCTGGAACGACGCATCGGGCTGGAGGGTCAGCCGGTTAACGCTGCGCGTTGGGGCCGGCGCGACGAACAAGTGGCGCATGACGCGAACATCGTCGGCGGGAGGGCAAACTCTTGTGTCCTTCCAGTTTTGTAAAAGGTGGATGTCACCTTAGTAGCGTCCACCTTAGTAGCGTCCGCACGCTCCAACGCGGATCGGTGCCCGAAATCCGACTTGTCTTAGTCAGCCGTCAGCCGAACATTGTCGATGCAGCTGAAGTTCACCCGCGCCATGCCTGATCCCTGCTTTAATTCGTAGAGATCGTCCGAATTGCTGGTCTTGATTCCGAAATGCAGCGCCGAAGATGATGCGGGAAGTCGTCCGCCGGCCAGCAGCGTGGGAACCTCTCCGACCGGTTGGATCACAACCTTGTATGTCCCGGTCGATGAGTCTGCGACGAGTTGCACATGGTTCCAGCAATCGAGAGCCACCGGCACCGAGGTGGCTTTCATCTGTCCATCCTGCGTGCAGGTCCAGTGACCGTTTTCGTTTTGCAACGCGGCCAACTCGGCGCCGCGTTCGTCGGTAATCGCCAGATGAACCGTGTGACTGGTTTTGGTCGGACTGCCGGGCATGATCGCGACATAGAACGCGCTGGATCGTACGAACAGATCGAGATTGGCTACGAGTTTCTTGCTGGATTGTTCAGCGGGCTGGCAGACCAGATCCGTTATGCCGTGCAGACGCAGACTCTTGAAGCCATCACCATAAGATGCCTGATTCTCAACGACGCCTTGCTCGGGTTTGCCGGCGGTCAGCGTCCACTGTCCCCCGACCTGCGGCTTTTCGGCAAGCGGATGCTCGCCTACACCAAACCGTTCGAAGTCGTCTGCGAAGATCACCTTTCCAGCGGGCTTGTCATAAACAATCTTCGGGGTCCACCGCACAGAGATGTCGTCGACGTAGCAGACGCTTCCAGTCTTTCCCTGCGGCATGAGCGTGAGCTGATTGAGCATTTTGACGGACTTCAAATCGATTGTGCGCTCACTCCCGTCGTCAGAATTCACGCGCCTTGGCGGCGGCGCAAGCAGAGGAATATCACTGCAAATCTGCTTCGGCTGATCCGCGACAAGCGATGCTGAGTAGGTCTGCTTCTCGAGATCAACGGTAATCCTGATCTGTTGCCAACTGCGAACCGGAACTTTCACCCCCGAATCGCTCCACGTGCCGCCGCGCGAATACCCGAGCTCGCCGGACGTTCCCGCAACACGCACGCCGATGTCCTTTTGGGCGGTCGAACCGTCCCAGAGGTACGCGATGATCGAGCTGTCGTCAGAATCGCGGTACAGTCGAAAATCAAAATCCACCTTGCCGTTTTGCATCGCGCTCTCAATGCACGAGTAGTAATTGCTGCGGTCGACCGTGCTGGAGTGGTGGCCGGTGAGCTCGGTCGATTTCGTCGGATCGCTGGTGAGCTTCACGGCGTTGCCGGTGTCACCGTACTTGATCTCGCTTTGGACGCTGGCCCATGTAGTGTTGGCGGGACCGAGTCTCGACCACACGCCTGGGCACGCGCGCAGGCTTGGGTCGTATCCCGGCATGCCCCATCCTCCGGCGTGGTAGCTGCTGTTGACCGGGAACTTGTCAAAGTTCTGGTCGAAGAATTTGATGTACCCGAACTCATTCAGGTCCTTCATCAGCTGGCCCCAGCGTTGATACCACGCGAGTTGATAGGAGTCGTACCAGTCGGTAATGCGCCACGCGTTACCACCCACCGGCGGATCGGGGAAAAAGAACGACCCACCGCTGACGACTTGGATATCGGGATTCTTGCTCTTCTTGATGTAATCCTGGAACACCGAAAGCTCCAGCATGCCGCGTCCCTGCTTGGCGCAGACCAGGTACGTGTCGAGGAATTTCGGGTTGGTCGGATACGCGTCGAAATCACAAGGCGAGATGATCGCGTTGATCAATCCTTCATCGACCCAGGTGCGCCAATCGGTGACCCAGTTCCCCATCGGCGGACCGATCCGCTCGCCAGCGACCGACGCGCAAATCTGGATCTTGGGATCGACTTCGTTCAACGCCTTGCGCAGTTCTCTGAAAAACTGAGTGAAGTATTCCCCGCGCAGCTTGTGCCAGTTCTCCACCATCGGGTCCAGCGTATTGAACGTGGCGCTGTCCACATCGAAGCGTGGATCAGTCAGGATGTCCACGCCATAACGCTTCTTCATGTCATCTACGACAAACTGATTGAAGCCAAAGCGGTCGGCGTGATCGGGAGGGTCTTGCATCTGCGAGGCTTCGCTGCGGTTCTCAACCACAAAGTGGCGCAGGCCGAACGCCTTGGCCATGTAGACGAACTCGGCCACCTTGGTGGCGCGGGCTTCGGGATAGCCGTATTCGCGCACCATCCACTGCAGCTTCTTCCGGGTACGATCGGTGGTGACGGCGTCGCGATGCTGATCGGTGTAGTTCACGACGTACGACCACGGCCACATCCGGGTTGGCCCTGGCGCGCCGGCGGTTTCCGGTGCGCCATCGCTGAACACGTGCGCGTGCCACGCCCAGAACTCAAAGCCGTTCTTCTCGGCGATCGCGTTGCCGACTTTGTGCACGTCGAATCGCGCCATTACCTCGTCGATGTACTTCCACGCCACCGCCAGCCGCGCGTTCTCCTGCGTGCCCGTGGCGTTGCGGCGGAAGGTGGTTGGATCGAGTTGCGCCAGATCCGTGCGCAGGTAAACGCCCTTGAACCCTCTTCCCTTCCAGTATTTGATCATGTGCTCAAAAGCTTGGGGACTGTCGAGCGCCGGATCGACGCCGGGCCCGTATGTGCAAACGATGTCTCCCCAGCTCGGGAGAATGTAATCACGTTGCACAGCGTCTTGGGCGCGCACCGATGCTGTGATCGTGAGCAGAATGATGAATGGTGCCAGTCGAAACATGTCCTCTTCCTTTTCTCAGCTTGGCGTCAAGAACGCTCGGCCGGATTGCAGATGCTTCCTTGAGATCGCCAGCTTCGTATAGTCGTACCGAACGTGATGGACCGGCGATCCCCCTGCAGAATCTCAGGCCGTACCGACATGCGAGCTCCTTCAAAGCAAATTGTCTGAATGTGCTGCAGAATAGGACGCTGTTAAGGTGACATCCACGAATGCCATTGCCTTAAGCCATAATAGCCGAAAGCTGTTAAGGTGGAAAGCTGTTAAGGTGACAAAAGCTGTTAAGGTGACATCCACCTTTTTCAGTTTTTAACTGACATACCCGGACCTTGCTGGACTGGACGATCCGCCGGGGACCGCGCTCGCATTCCGTACCTGGCCGGCTGACGAGTGGGGCGATTTCACTCGGGAATGGGGTGCATACCCCGCGCGCTGCTGGTTTTCAGCCAGCGCCATAACCCTGTGCGAACAATCGCTTTAGCCGGGGTGAAAGCTGTTAAGGTGTGGAGTCGAGACGTGGCGCGGTGGCGCGAAGCGCTCCGTTT
>DAIRGS010000037.1:0-35506 GCA_036794395.1 Tepidisphaeraceae bacterium
CAAACACGGGTTAGAAACCCGTGCCACTTAAATGCAATGGCGCTGAATCGCGCACGGTAATTTAGGCTTGTCATGCAACGCAGACTCTTGGGATGTTATTGGATCGGCGTCTGTCTATTTGCCTTTGGTGCTTTCGAGAAAGGCGATGAGGTTGGCGAGGTCCTGGGGGGTTATTTGGGCGACGAGGCCTTCGGGCATGATGGAGGTGTCGCGTTTTCCGCGGCGGTCGATGTCTGTTTTCTTGAGGGTGATGGGGACGCCGGTGGCGTTGCGGAGTTCGAGTTCGTCGCCGGATTCGCGGGTGACGAAGCCTTCGAGGACTTCGCCGTCTTTTTTGCGGAAGTATTGGGTTTCGAAACCCTGGGCGATTTTGGCGCTGGGTTTCATGATGGATTCGCAGAGTTCGGCGCGGTTGTAGCGTTGGCCGATTCCGCCGAGGAAGGGGCCTTTGGGGGCTTCGTCGGCGGAGGTGGTGTGGCAGGCGATGCAGCCGAGGCGGGTGAAGAGTTCCTTGCCCGTGGTGGGGTCGCCCTTGGTGGATTGGACGGAGGAGATGGTTTTGTCGTAGCCGATTTTGTCGATCAGATCGGCGGGATTGGCGCTGGCGGCGGCCAGGCGCATCCCGGTGCGGTCGGCGGCCATTGAGGCGGCTGAGGCGACTTGGGGGTTTTTGTCGGAGATCAGTTTTTGAATGCGCTCGGCGTAGGCGCGCGATTTGGTGCGCGCGATGGCGTGGAGCAGGCTGATTGTCGTGTCGGGGGTTTCCCACGCGTTTTCGATGGCTTTGGCGGCGGCGGTGCGGTTGGTGTTCTGGCCGTTGTTGCGGCCGAGGCGGGCGTTGGCCACGTTAACAAGCACGGTGTAGGCCAGTTCGCGGCTGGGGGCGGAATCGGACGTGGCGAGTGTGGTGAAGAGGCTTAGGTTTTGGGCGAGGCGCGGTTCGCGGGTGAATTCATCGAGCGCGGTGGACAGGGCGGCATCGGGGTTTTTGTCGGCGATGACGAGGGCCAATGCGTCACTGGCCGCCTGAATCGCGGCGCGCTTGCCGGCGTTGCGGGTGAGGGCGGCCAGGGCTCTGGCGCGCTGCGCGGGAGTTTGGTTCGATGACGACGCGGTCGTGCCGAGCAGGGCGATTTGGTCGTTCGTGAGGTTGTTCTGATCGGCGAGCATATCGACGACTTGCGCGCGGAAAGCCGGGTCCTTTTTGGCGAGGTCGGCGATCAGTTTGGAGGCTTCGGGGAGATCAATCCTGTTCTTAGGAATGTCGAGGACGAAGCCATTGAGAACTTCGGGTTTCTCGGAGGCGAGGGCGGATTTAATGGTTTCGGCGATTTTGGCGGTGCTGTCCCACGCGGCGGTTTTGTAATAGGGGCCGGTGGTGTCGGGGCGGGTGTTCCACCAGGAGCCGTCCCAGTCGGCTTCGCGATAGTGGAGACGGCAGAGGGTTTTGTAAATGAGGGCGCGGGCGGAGGGGTTGGTGGCGGTGGAGAGCTTGGCGATCAGGGCATCGACGACTGGAGCTTCGTGGAGTTGTTGGAGGACGCGGCTGGCGGCCAGGGCGAGTTTGGGATCGGCACTGTCGATGGCCTTGAGGCAATCTGCGCCGGCGTCGAGTGCAACCATGGCGTTGGTGGCGACGTGGGCGACGAGGAAATCGGAGTCGGCAAGGAGGGGGACGATGGCAGGGGCGCTGTCGCTGTGGCCCAATCGACCGAGGCCCCAGGCGGCGATGAGGCGGATGTGAGGGTCGGAGTCTTTAACGGCGGTGAGGAAGGGTTGGGTGGGGACGGATTGGTCGCCGCGTTTATCGCAAAGGGCGCGAAGCGCGAGTTCGCGGAGTTCGGGTTTGGCGGCGAGCTGGGCGAGGAAGGCATCTGCGCTGGAGCCGCGTAGGAGCTTGAGGGTGAATATGGCGGCGGCGCGGACTTCGATGGGGCCGGTGGAATTGGCGAGGTTTTGGAGGCCGGTGGTGAAGACGGGTTTGTCGCCACGATGGAGGATTTCGCGCTGGGTGGCCTGGCGATGGACGCCACTGGGGGAGGTTAGCTCTTTGAGGAGTTGCTCATCATCGGCTTTCTGAAGATCGGGGAATGGAGCGGGTTTGTAGCCGGTGGGGGTGAGCCGGATGATGTAGCCGACGTTGGGGCCGGCGAAGTTGAAAGTTGCGCCGACCCAGGAGGAGAGGTAGAGGTGGCTGAGGCCATCGACGTCGATGTCGGTGCCGCGGGGGAGGCGCATGATGCGTTCCTGCGGGGTGGCGGCTTTGTAGCCGGCGCCTTCGGGAGTGAGGGGATGGCGATAGACGGCTCCGCCATCGGCGCCCCATTCGACGGTGACGAGGGTGTGGCGATAGTCGGGGGGAAGGGTGGGTTCGTCGAGGAAGATGGAGCCGCAGGGTGCGCCGCCGCCGTAGTCGTTGAGGCAGTCGATGAATTCGCCGGGGAAGTGTTTGAAGAAGGAGGGGTAGCCGTAATAGCCGGTGGGAACGATGTAGGAGAGACGGTCGTTCCAGCCATCGCCATCGTTGGTGTTATCGCGGGTGAAGATGTGCATGAGGGGATCGATGGCGACGTCGAAGATGTTGCGCTGGCCGTGGGAGTAGGATTCGAGGCCTGAGCCATCGGGGCGGATGCGGACTACGCCGCCGCCGTGTTTTTGGAAGACGGTTCCGTCTTTGCCGACGGCGTGAACCGCGCCGAAATCGCCCATGGCGATATAGATCCAGCCATCGATGCCGAGGCGGATGTTGTTGGTGGTGTGGTCTGCGCCGCGGGCTTTTAGGCTGGCTTCGGTGGTGATGCCGGTGGCGAGGACTTCGGAGCGATCGGCGATACCGTCGTTGTTGTCGTCGAAGTAGACGGTGAGGAATGGGGGGTGGAGGACGTAGAGAGCGTGGGCGCTGGCGTCCCAGATGACGCCGCGGGGGTGTTCCATTTTGGCGAAGATGGTGACCTGATTGGCTCTGCCCTCGCCATCGGTGTCGACGAGCTTGACGACGCGGCCGCCGCCGGGGGTTTTGCCGAGGGAGCCTTGCTCGTCGATGGCGACGAAGAGCTCGCCGGTGGGGGAGGCGGAGACGGCGGTGGGATAGGAGGCATCCGGCGGTGAGGCAAAGACTGTGAGGTCAAAGCCTTTTGGGGCTTGGAGCTTGTTGAGGATTTGCCGCTGGGCTTCGGGGGTGGCTTTGACGGGATCGGCTTGGGTTGCCTTCGAGGTGAATAAGGTTGCGGCCAGAAGTAGAGCCAGCGAGCGATTGATACACATTTTGAGAGGGCCTCCGCGGACGAGCGTGAATGAGAATTGGGCTGATTTGTGCCCAGAGGTGTTACGTTTGGAGGCGGGGGGCGTTGAGTAACAGGAGGATTGGGGGATTTCAGATTTGAGATTTGAGAAGGGTGGGTCGACTCGAAGATTTTCCGGCGCGGTTTGGGGCTTGGAGAAAGCGAGAGTTTGGGTCATCCGATTAAGATTCGTTGCGGTACAACGCAACAGCGGCGATAATGTGGGTTGAGCCGGCGCGCGTTGTTGCATGCGTCAATTAATTGCAGACTTAGGATATTCGAGATGCCATGTCATTGAACTCATCGGTCGCCGGTGAGGCTGCCGGTCCTGAGAACGCGAGGATCGCGGGGGCTACGCTGTTGCGGGTCAGCGATCGTTCGAATTATGTTTCGCATGTGGCGATGACCCTGAACCGGATGGTGATCGGTCGGGGCGATGACGTGGATATTCCGCTGGAGAGCGGATCGGTTTCGCGGAGGCATGCGGAGCTTTCCCGCGATCCATTTGGGCGGTGGTGGGTGCGCGATTTGGGGAGCCGCAATGGGTCGCGGGTGAATGGAACGACAGTCAGCGAAGCTTTATTGGGGCCGGGCGATGTGCTTCAGGTTGGGGATTTTCGGCTTTCGCTCTCGCCGCCCACTCCGCGATTGAGCGATGCGACGGCGACGATTTCGTCGGGCATTTCGACTCAGGAGGGCAAGGGCGATTACATCACGCGGCTTCGCGAGCATGGCTCGCCGAAGATCGACGCGAGCCATCTTCAGGCTGTGACGGATTTCGGGCACCAGTTAAACGTAACGCAGGATGAAGGCGAGCGCCTGCGGCGATTGTGTCAGCTCATGCTGGGAGCACAATTTCGCGGTGGAACGGCGGCGGTGCTGCGCGTGGCGCGCGATGGCAGCGCGGATCCGCAGGTGAGGTGCGGGCCGACTGTCGCGCCGAATTGGCATCAGCCGATGCCTCCCGTATCGAGAAGCGTTTTAAAGGTGTTGTGCGATACGCCTGAACCGGTCCTGGCGACGAATTACGGAGCAGCACCGGCAACCAATGCGCGCATCGAGCTTTCGACTTCGCCGGATCTGATGGCGATGAGTGTGATCGCGATTCCGTTGCGGTTTGACGAACGCATGATCGATGTGCTGTATGTCGTGTTCTCTCCGGAATATGGTCACGCCGATTGGCTGGCGCTGGCGGCGCTGGCGGTGAAGCAATATCAGCAGGCGGAATCGGTGTGGCTTCACGTTGGGACCATTCGCGAATACGCGGCAGTCGAGCGCGAACTGGAGCGGGCGCAGGAAATCCAGCAACGACTCATTCCACACGAGCTTCGGATTAAGGGGCTCGATCTGGCGATTGGGTTTCGGCCATGCCACTGGGTGGGAGGCGACTATGCCGACGTGGTGCCGATGAGTGATGGGCGGACCCTGTTGATCGTCGCAGACGTGTGCGGGAAGGGCTTGTCGGCGGCGCTGGTGGCGTCGAGTCTACATACGGTGGTGCATGGGGGAGTGCGGGCGGGGAAAGACTTGCTGGCGCTGATCAAAGAGTTGAATCAGTATCTTTTGGAAGATCTGGGCGGGGAATCGCTGGTCACGATCATTGGGGTTGCGCTTGATCCGGCGACCGGGGCATTTGAGTGCATTAATTGCGGTCATCCACCAGGCTTGATCCTGGATCGCGAGGGCAATGCCCGGCAGTTTCAGAGCGCGACCAACCCGATGCTGGGGATCGAGGATCTGCCGGTGAAGGTGCAGTCCGGCGTTATCGGACGATTGGAAATGTTCGCCCTTTTTACCGATGGATTGACGGAATTATTCGATCGGGATGAGAAGATGCTGGATGTGGAGGGTCTGGAGAAGGGGCTTGTGGAGCAGTTCATGCGGTCTCCGGGTGCATCGGCGGCGGAATATGCCGAGGGACTGACGCGGTTTTTGGATGAATATCAGGGTGGAAGGGCGGCGGGGGATGATCGAACCTTCCTGTTAGGCCGGCTGTCGTAACAATTGCCGGGTTTTGCGGGGATTTTGCCATCTAATTACGATGCCGACGTTCGCGAAGCGGCATTTCGCGCCGCTTGGGGACCACTCTTCGCCACTGGAAGGACATCATTATGTCGCTGCGCACGCGATCGTTGTTATGGGCTGCATGTACTGCGATGACAGTCGGGTCGGCCGCACGGGCTGACATTTCAAGCACCAACTCAGTTCCGCCAATCGGTGTTGGGGCGGATCCATTTGTGCTGAAACCTCTATTCGCCGCCGATGACGTGGATACGGCTTTGATGCCGATGTCCCGCGCGCCGCTGATGTCGTTGCTCGACAAGGTGGGCGTGGGGTCGCCGCTGGAGAAAGCCGGGATCGATATTTACGGGTTTATCCAGGCGTCTTACACCGTGAATCTGGAGGATCCACACCGGACAGAGGCCAATGGCACGCACCGCATTCAGCTGCGAATGTTCGATCACCACAGCAATGTGTTGGCGGTAAACCGAATCGATCTATACGCCGAGCGCGTTGCCAATTACCACAAAGGTGCAGTGGATTTTGGCGGACTCCTTGAGATCCAGTACGGAACAGATGCCGCGATGATGCACTCGCACGGCCTGTTGGATTATAACTTTGGAGGATATCGCGACCACTCGAACCCGGAATATCAGTTCGATTTGACGCAGGCTTATTTTGACGTAGCTATTCCGGTCGGTAGCGGGTTGCGCGTTCGAGCCGGCAAATTCGCGACGCTCTTCGGGTACGAATCCTGCGACCCGGTCCATAATCAGGCGGTCCAGTTTTATTCTCGATCTTTCATTCTGACCTTCGGCATTCCGATGTATCAGACGGGCGCGTATGCGACGTATGACATCATGCCGAATCTAAGCGTCAATGCCGGAATCAGCCGCGGCTGGGAGCAGGCAACTTCGGATAACAACGGTGCGATTGATTTCTTCGGCAACGTGAATTGGACGCTCAACGATAGCGTGTCCGCGATGGTCGGCCTTTCCGAAGGCCCTGAACTGCCCGGCGATAACTCGCACTACCGCACCCTCGTAGAAGGCGTTTTTTATTACACGCCTGATCCCAAGGGACCGTGGACATTCGCCGCGGACGCAATCCTTGGCCTGGAAGACAATCAGGTGACGTCGTATTTCAATCACGAGACGTTCGCGCCGGTGGGCAATACGAGCTGGTATGGGATCGCCCTGTTCGGCGGGTACAAAGTCAGCGATACGATTAAGTTGAAGGCGCGTGGCGAATGGTTTCACGACAGCGAGGGGACTCGCTTCCGCTTTCCGCAGGCGAACGCCAGTTTCACTGCCGGGCCGATGAGCGATCGGTTCGTGATGGTGGGCCGAACATACAACGTATTTGAGTTGACGTTTGGCGCGGACATCATTCCGTTCCCGCGTGATGCGCGTACGCTGGTGGTTCGCCCGGAGATCCGGGTGGATATGGCCAACCACGGAATCTTGGTGAACGGGCATCGAGCCAATCAGACGACGCTGGCTGTCGATGTGATTTATAGGTTTTAAGCGAGAGACGGATTATTCACCACTGAGGCACGGCCTTCGGCTCGACTCGACCGAGCTCGTCGCGGGCTGAGGCTCAGGCTCGAAGAGAGGACACGGAGAAGAATAGGCCGGATGGCATCCTTCCGCCGCTAATGTAGTTCAAAGCAACTCCGCCGGGCGCGCTCGGCGGAGTTGTTTTTTTATTGATTGGAAGGAGCGCCGCCTGCGCCCAATCCATGGTGAACGTGGAGATCGGTTTGGGGCAGCATTTCGGTGAGGCGTTTGCGGGCGTCGGTTTGTTCGGATTGATCGATGGTGGTGAAGCAGCCGGGAAATGCGGCAAGAATTTGGGCGGCACGATCGTCAGATTGACGGCCGGAGCCCAAACGTTGCTGGATTTGGGCGAAGCCTCGATCGTCTGCGACGGGAGGCTTGCGCCAGGCCCTCGCGGCGCCCTTGAGCTGGTCGGCTTGCTGGCGGATATCTTGAATGCGCCCATTATCGCGATTTCCGGCGTGCACGAGGATGTCGGGGTATTTGTCGGGGTTCCAGCCGGCATGGGCGAAGTATTGCAGGCCATCGCGATCGGCCTGGGCTTCTTCCGCGGGAGATGGAGATGCTGAGGCGGATGTCATCACGAGCGTGAGGACGACCGGATCGCTGGAGTCAGGCGGGGTTCGACGCTGAGCATGTCGGTCGATGAGGTGCGCGAGGCCATGGGCAAGGGCGGCGGCGACATCATCTTCGCCGGCACATTGTTGGAGCAGGCCGCTGGTGATGTAGATCGATTGCCCGCCGGGGGTGATTACGTTGTGAACGGGACTGATCGCGACGAAGAACTGGACGTCAGCGGGAACAGTAGCGCCGGATTGCCGGGCACCGTCCAGAAGCCGAGTACCCATGAGCTGGAGATACTGCGTCAGTTCGGCGTCCGTTCCGATCGCGGGCTGGACGGCCTGATGCAGAATGGCGCCGTCGCGCACGGCCTTTTGCTGCTGGGCGAGACGGGCGGCATTATCGCCTCCGGATCGGCTATCGACGCATCCCATTATCGCGAGGGCGAGGGATACGCCCGCTGCCGCCCCACGTAGCTGAATGCGGGAATTGGTACGAATCGTGGCCATATCGGCGTTCCAGAACGGAAATTGACGCGCAGGTTACTGAGTATGAGTGCCTGCCGATAGATTACTTTCAATCGATAGGTAACTGCAACGAAATCAGTATCGGCACGTCGATTTGACGGGGTTGACTAAATGACTTCTCACTTCGAAATGCCTTCCTGTGGCGAGCGGGTGCAGAATTTGCTTGGAATCCTGCCTCTCTGATATCGCACAACTCATTATTGCTCACGTCTTTGACAGAAATGGCCGCTCGATTAGAATTGTGAACGCGACTCGAAGCGAACAGACGGGGATTGGGAAGCGGCGTTGTCCCGTTGTTCGATGACTGGGGTTTACAAGTCCGACCACGCCGGTGCGGCGGCCGGAGTGTCGCCGTTTTATGTTACGGAGGACCTCCGAGAACACTGCGATGGCAACTTTCGGCGGCTACGAAACAGTCCACGAAATCTACCGGCATGGGCTGGGGTCGGTTGCCCGCGCGAAGATCGCCAGTCCGGCAGATGGGTCGAGTGGGGAACCTGATTTTGTAGTTAAGGCATTTCAACCGCCTGTCCGAATCGCGGGTCAGGATGCGATCAAGCCGGCAGTCCGATCCTTTCTGGATCGTGCGCGTATTCAGCAGGATGTGGTGACGGCGGGGGCCACGCACTGGGCCCCTATTTACGAAGCCGGCGCAGCGCGCGATGGGGCGTACTATGTCACGGCATATTACAGCCGATCGGCGCTCAAGCTGATTACCGGGCGGGTGAAGCTCTCATCGCAATCGCTATATGTTCTGACCAAATCCATTTTGATGGGCTTGTCGGAGCTCAAGCAATACTGCGGGCAACCTCACGGGAATTTGAAAGCTGCAAATGTGCTTGTGGGTGGCGAGGGGGAAATCGAAGCAGGCAAGATCCATCTCACCGACCCGGCATCGCGCGAGCAGTTGCCCGCGGCCGATGGGGAAGCAGCGGATCTGGTTGCGGTGGGGGAGCTGGTTTATCAGTTCGTTCTGCATCGGCCGTTTCGCGGGTCGCAGAGTTGGCCGGTGATGGAGTCCCCTGAGTGGGCCCGCCTGGGGAAGAAGGCGGATGCGTGGCGAAAGTTCTGCAATCAACTGCTTAATCCCACTGAGAGCGGCTCGCTTCAGTTGGAAACTGTCCTTAAGGATCTCGAGGGCCTCCGCGAGCGGAGAGGGCTATTCAGCGGGCCGCGAATGCGCATCGCGGGACTTGCGGCGGTGCTGGGAATCATCGCGTTTTGCGGCTGGAGCTATCTGCGGTTCCGCGCGGACTGGAAGGAACTGTGCGTCCAATACTACAGCTGGTACGACAAGCTCGATACGGAGCTACGCGCCGATCCAGCACGGCTTGCCCGGTTGAAGAGCGATCCCTACCTCGCGGGGGCAATCACAGAGCTTCAGGGCAGCGGAACGGAGCTGGATCCGAAAAAGATTGCCGGCAACGAGTTGCTGGTGATGACGAGCCTGGCCGATCGACCGCCCCTCAGTTACAGCGCGGCAGGAAAGACTCGAGCGGCGCTGAACGCCTTGCGGAAATTTGAAGATGAGCTTTCGCCCGAGCAATGGCCGTTTCTCCACGAATTGACCGTGCGCGAACAGGTCTACAAAGACCGGCGCTGGACCGCCGCCGCCAAATATCTGCGGCAGTTGATCGACGAAGCAAAGCTCGATGTCCATGTCCATGGCGATCTGGCGGCCAATTTTGATCACCTCATCGCGAACCAGGCCAAGGTCAAGCATGATCTGGCGCTGGTGGAGGACCAGTGGCAAGTCATCGCCAACACGCTAAAAACGATTAGCGGCAAAGCGCCGGACGACAAAGTCCTCAAGAAGTTCGAGCCCTTCGCAACGCGATATGTTGACAGTGCGCTCAATGGGGCGCCAATGGCGGATCCACATGAGGTCAGCGTAGCGGTAACTCCCGTTGCCGGCTTTGCTGAGACGATCGGGGCGCTGTTGCAATGGGAGTGGAACGAAAAGATCGATCACGACCGCTTTGCCCACGAAGGCAAAGTATATCACTCCCCTAAAACAGTGTTAACCGAAGAGGATTTTAGTGCATGGCTGAAGGAGGTTCAGGATTTTTATTACATCAAGCTCACACCAGAGTCTGAGCCGATCGCGCAGTTGATGGAGATGTCGAAGCAGGTGAGTGCGGAGATCAACTCCTTGCAGGCGGAGGTGCCGACCGAACCTCCTCAAGCAATCGGGCTGTATCAAAAAAGGCTTGCGGACACAGCTGCGTCGGTCAAAACGTTTTTGGGCCGGCGGTGGGTGCAGAAGGATCGAACAGTCGCCATTCCCAAAGTGGGAGGAGACTTGCAGGTCGCGATCTCAAGCCTGCGGGATGAAGTCATTGGCGAGCGGCTCAAGCACACGGTCGATCAGACAAAATGGTGGAAGGACGCGGGGAACGATATTGCAGCGTCATCAGCGGTGAACACCGCATGGGGCGACTGGCGAAATCGCCTTGGAGTTGACCCGACAAAGCTTCCAACAATGCCGCTCACGGACTTCCATGAAATTCAAGTTCGTGTCGATGCAATCACCAAGGCCCTTCGTGATGTGGACAAGCAGTTCCCAGCGGCCTCCGGACAGGCCGGGCCGTTTGCCACGCTGGCCAAAGCCAAGAGAGAGGCGAAGCTGACCGGGGTGCTCGGCGCGGCAGCGACGTCGGCCGATGGGCCGCCCAATCTGGAAAAGCTTCGCACCGAAGCTCAGAAGGCCGGCGCCGAATATGCCGCGTGGTGCGCGGACCTCACATCGATATTAGCGGATGCAAACCATGCCAAGACGCTGCTGGATGGCGCGTTCGTTCCCAGTGACGCAGAAGCCTCGGACATGGCGAAATTCAGGGACAAGTGGAGTTCGCACGAGGTGTGGCGCGATGTGTCGTCGATGCCGCCGGTTGATTCGGTGATTGCGCGATTGAAATTGCTCGATGAGATTTCGAAGCTTTCGCGAGAGGCGCTGGCGGCCCGTGCGGCGGCGGGCGATGCGGCATCGGCCGAATTGATGCGGGCGGCGTGGCTTGCGCTGGGCCGCTTGGAATTCCCGCGATGGCCGGCGACCGACGCACAGTTGCGTCAGGAAATCCAGATTCGTCAGAAACTGGCGGTCAAAATTGAAGGCCTCGGCGATGCGTTCCGAAAAAAGCCCCTTCGGGAAGAGCTGCAGAAGCAGGGTTCCATCCGGCTTGCGGCCTATTTGAACACAGTCGGCGCTGCTCCCAGTTCCGGCGCGCAGATTGAAGCGAACCTGAAAGCAGCCGATGCCGCGATTGAGCCTATGGGGCTTACACCTGGAACATCCGGGGCGGCGACCCCGTTCGATCGTTATCGTCGATTGGCGGCGCTGGAGACGCTGGATCCGGCCGTCAAACTCAATCTTCTATTGGCCGGCCTGCGTGTGATGTCGGCCAATCCGGCGTTGACGCGCGATCAGTTGAGCGTCATCGCGGATGGATTTAAGCAGGAAGTAGCACGATCGCCGGCCAGCATGCAATCGAGTGCGGGCGACTTGCTGAAGGGGTTTGCGAAGCTTGGCGAGCCGGAATCGGCATCGGGACCGCCTTTATCGCAATGGAGAAAGACAGCGGACCCGGGCGAGCGCCGGATCGTGTACACGCTAAGTAGCGACGCAACGCAGACCTTGGAATTTGTCCGGCTTGAAATACCGGGGAAGCAGCCGACCTATTTGTGCACGACGGAGTTGTCGCTCGGGGCATTTATGGCGGCGATCCCTCCCTCGGACTGGGCGCGCGGAGGAGGGTTGCTGGTAGAGTATCAGGCTAAATACGATCCACGACCTGGGCCGCGCGGGTGGGATTGGACGACGCGTGGCGATGCGTCTTCGCCGCCGATCACTGCCTCTGACTACTGGCTGCGCGGCCGTACCGATGGGCTATTTGATTATTTTCGGAAGGACAAGGCGCATCCGCTCAACCATCCATCGCTCGATGCGGATCTGGGCGACAATCCGATGAATCGATTCAAAATTCCCATGCAGTATTTGCCGGCTCCCACGGCGTTTTATGTCGCATCGCAACTGGGCTGCAGGCTGCCGACTTCGCAAGAGTGGAAATTGGCTTACGCCACGGTGGGCGAAAAAGGCAATTTTAATTTGCGCGATGAGACCTGGCAAAAGCAGCAGGTTTACGTTAAGCAGGTTAACGTTCCCTCCAAAGCACCAGTGCTTGAATGGCCGGACGCAGGCGCGTTTCGACCCAGGGCGGCGGATATCGGCGCGACTGGCCCGAATGCCAAGCCCTTTACTAATTCAGATGATCACGTGTTGTGGTTCCGCGACGTTGATGCTCCCGACGGTCAAGTGTTCCACAACCTTGTCGGCAATGTCTGGGAATATGTTTGGGAAGACCCTGCGGCTCTGGAATCGGTTACAGATAAGTCGGTTCGCGGATGGCGATCGTTGATCGAGGGTAAAGTGGGTCAATTGGCTGTAATAGGCGGTTCGGCGCTTTCGGGACCGGAATTGGACCAGACCAAGCCGCAACCCGTTGAGCTGCCGGCAGCAAACAATTCCACGCCTCCGGACGTATGGAGCGGCTTTGCCGACGTAGGAGTGCGACTCGCGTTTACGGTGCACCCAAATTCACCAGCCGAGCGGCTCGCATGGCTGATGAGCAGGCAGCCCTACGTTGGGGCGACCGACGCCCCGACAGTCCGTCCTAAATCGTGACCGGATCACTTCTGCGATCTTTTCGACGGGCAAAACGATGGTGATCTTTATTGTAGCGGCGTTAGAATGGCGTCGGCGAGTCGCCACGGTCCTGGAACAATCGGCAATGTCTGCAAAACGGACGGCTGCGCAGTTTGCAAGTAGAATCTTCGCCAGTGACGAAATGGGTGGTGCGTCACGTTTTGAAGAGGCGATGGCCTTATGCCAGATTTGAACGGCGGCGCATCCGCCGATAGCTCCGCGCAGGTTGCCGCAATTGCGCTTCGGCTTAAACAGCTCGAAGCCCAGCGATCGCAGCACGGCGATACCGTTTTTTTTTCGCGGGTAGCCGCGGAAGTGCGTAGCGCCATGGAACGCATCGCCCCCGAAGGCCGCGCTGGGTTTCTGGAAGATGTCCAGGCTCGATTTCCGGATTGGGAGCTGGGCGTTACTCCCGAGCCGGAACCCGCTGGGGGGCCGGAGTCCGATGGGGAGCTTGATCCACAAAGTGAAGTTGGACAGTTAATTGAACGATTGATCGGGCTATTGCCCGAGCTTTCGGGCGATCAGCGCGAAGCGGCGGCGGACCAACTCGCGGCGGCGGGTCTGATTCCATCAGATGGATCGGTGTGGCGGCCGGACGTGCTGCAGGCGATGGCCACCGGACTGGGATTGCGAAATGGCGAAATCCCGGATCCGAACCGTGTGGCCGAGCTGGTTCTGCTGATGGCGGAGTTCAGCGGGGCGATTCAGCAGTTGACCTGGGCGACGTGGCGCACGATCGCGCCGCATGCGACGATCAAACGCGGTGGGGCGGTGCAAAAATCAGTGGCGCGGTTTGTGGCCGGGCAAAATATGCCGCGGGAACTCGTCGCGGCGGATTTCACGGCATTGCGACATTTGATTGCCTCAATCATTTCGGGCGTCAGTGATGTAGGACATCAGTTTGCTGCAAGCCACCTGGCGCGATTCATGCCGGCCGAAATTGAGAGCGCCGTCGACGCCGAAGGGGGCAAGGGAATGTTCAAAAGCAAAGCCGCGGCCTGCTGGGAAAAGTATGCCGAGCTTTCTGAAACGCTCGAACCTAGCGCGATCGAATCGGAAATCCGGCGTGTGATCGCCGAGCATGCCGAGCACCTGCTCAAAGGCCTGGGAAACTAGCACATGAAACTCTCGGAATTGTGCGAACCTCTGTTTCAGTATGCGTGCCTGCTGAATCGTTCCGCGCGCAAAGGCGCGCCGTATGACCGCGACCAGGTTCGCAGCGAGCTGGAACTGATGTTCGCCGACATGGCGGGCAAAGCCGCAACCGACCCGGCACTGAGCCCGCAATACGAGCTGGTTGAGGCTCCGCTGCTGTTTTTCGTGGACGGAACGATTCGCGAAAGCAGCTTGCCCTTCGCCCATGACTGGCATGAAATGGCGCGCGATCGTGCGGACCTGCGCGATTCCGATGGCGGGGCAGAGTTCTTCGACATGCTGGATGA
The DNA here is from genome assembly GCA_036794395.1 of Tepidisphaeraceae bacterium. GTDB lineage: Bacteria > Planctomycetota > Phycisphaerae > Tepidisphaerales > Tepidisphaeraceae > DASXMX01. Next base: position 14,077 of record DAIRGS010000037.1, read on the forward strand.
CACCCTGCGCGACCAGAGCTATGCCGCGATGGAGCGCCTCAGCATTTTCTACGCGTGCATGGGACTGGGTTTTACCGGCTGGTATTCAGGGCAGCCCGAATTCCTCCGCAAAAGAATGCTCGAAATCGCAACACGAACCCGCAGTCCTACCGAAGTGGATTCGGCATCGCGAATCGTGCCCGAGGCCTATGAGCACGTGAATACGAGCAACTTAATCGACGCGCCGGGCGGGAGCCTTCTGGGGATTGGCATCACGTTGGTGGGGCTGGTCGTCGTGCTGTTTGTTTTGAATTTGAGTCTGTACCGATCGACCTCTCAGAATTTGAACAACGCAATTGGGGATATCATCGACATGGATAAAGGACCGGGCGACGTGGACAAGCCGCCCAATGCCGCAGTGCAGAGTACGAGTTCGGCTCAAGGCAGTGGCAGTGCAACTGACAGGCGATAAAGACGCGATCCGACGATGTGGGCGTCTAACGGCTGATACAAGTCTGGTCGGTAACGGAAGAGGTTATGGATTCTTCGACGTCGAATCTGGAATTGCTGCCCAGGCCGCTACGAAACGCGGTCGTGGTGCTGGTCATTGGAGCCCTCGCCGCCGGCGCGGTTCTCGTTTGGAAGGGCGCGGATGCGATGTTGATAATCCTCGTCGGGGCGACGTTTGCCGGCATACTGGTGGGGCTGGGAATATGGCTGCGTTGGCGTCAGCGGCGGCGCGGAGCGCCGCTTGAACGGGCGATTATTGGAAACAGCGCAGCGCTACCGCACGGAATCAGTGAGCCGGCCCGCCGCGCGGCGCTGGATGATCTTCGTAAAAAATTTGAGACGGGTGTCGCCAAGTTCCGCGCGGCGGGCAAGGATCTTTATTCGCTGCCGTGGTACGTGCTGGTCGGCGAACCGGGTGGAGGGAAGACCGAGGCCATTCGCCACTGCAATGTCGGATTTCCGCCGGGCCTTCAGGATTACACCCAGGGCTCGGGCGGCACGCTCAACATGAATTGGTGGTTTACCAACCACGCGATCATCCTCGACACTGCCGGTCGGATGATGTTCGACGAAGTCGTTCCCGGCTCCACCAATGAGTGGACCGAGTTCATGAAGCTGCTGGCCAGGGCACGGCCCAATTGCCCGGTGAATGGAATGCTGCTGGTCATTCCGGTGGATAGCCTGATTACCGACAGCGCCGATAAGATCGAAAAAAAAGCGTCGCGCATCGCCCAGCAACTGGACCAGATCCAGCGGCAATTGGGCGTCCGGTTTCCGGTCTTTGTGGTGGTGACGAAATGCGATCTGATCAACGGCTTCCGCGAGTTTTTTGATAATCTCACCGATCCGCAATTGCAGCATCAGATGTTGGGCTGGTCGAATCCAGCTCCGCTGGATCAAGCCTTCAACCCTGAGCAGGTGGATCAGCACCTGTTGGCGGTGCGCGGCCGGTTGCTTCGACGCCGCCAGGCCCTGTTACTCGACCCGGTGAATACCGAAGACCGCACCGCCCGACGGCTCGATCAGATCGATTCGATGTACGGCTTCCCCGATAGCTTCCTGAAGATCACACCCCGGTTGCGGCGATATCTTGAAATGGTTTTCGTGGCCGGGGAATGGTCGCCAAAGCCGCTGTTCTTACGCGGAATTTACTTCACCTCTTCGATGCGCGAAGGCATCGCGCTGGACGCGGAACTGGCCGAGGCGCTTTCGGTTCCGGTGGAATCGCTCAAGAGCGACGGTCGCTCGTGGGAGCGTGAGCGGGCGTATTTCCTGCGCGATTTTTTCATGACCAAGGTGTTCCGCGAGAAAGGGTTGGTCACCCGGGCGGCCAACACCAAACGGCTTCAGCGCCAGCGAAAGCTGCTCGTGCTGGGCACGGGCATCGCGAGCGTTTTGGCACTTTTGGCACTGACGTGGAGTGGGGAGATCCAACTGAGCCGGAGCATCGGCCGCCAGAGCAAATACTGGAATGGGCTGAACGACAGCTGGAAAAACCACCGGGAGGATTGGGGCATCGTTCAACCTGTCCCGGGCTCGCCGGGCAATTACTCGTACAACGGTTTCCGCGAAATTGACTTGGGAGATACAAAGCCAACGCTTGGCCAGGTTTTTGCCGACGCGGCAGAGCGGTCCGCCGATCCAATCAAAATCCCCTGGGTGTTTCGGCCTCAGGCCATCCTTCGCGGGGATCTCAATGATCGCAGGCGGCTGGCTTATCGAACCATGTTCCAGTCGAGCGTAGTGCGCTGCCTGATCGACGCGACGCGCACAAAACTCCTGGCTGATCCGCCCGAGCGGTGGTCATCTTATGCCGGCGATGCGATGGCGGAATTGCTCCGGCTCGAAGTTGCCGGCTCCGGGCTGGCTACTGCAACCTCCGGCGGGCAACTCGCGGGCACACTCACGTTGGATCCACTGCTCCGATTTGTTCTCTCCGACGATGACTACCTGCGCTACAAGGCCGAGCAGCGGCAGGCGCTTCAGGATGCGATGGACTGGACTGGCGCCCATGTGACACCGACGGAGGGGGAAGATGCTTCCAAGGGCTTTGCGGTGGATACCGCGTATGCAAAGCGGGCTTTGGATGTTGGGGTGGCATCCCTGGCGAAATACTGGGAGCGGCGATTAAAGGGCGGGAACCGCCGGCTGGTGGACCTGCGCGGCGTGCAGTCGGGGATCGAACGTTTTCAGACCGCGGAACGTGCGCTTCAAAAGCAGATTGCCGTTGATGCTGCGGGGACGAATCCCACGACATCCGCGGCGTTTGAAGCAAGTCGCCAAGCCTATGAAACGAGTCTGGCCGATCTTCAATCGGCGCGCGGGACGGCAGATAACGCACTGGCTAATCTCGAAAAGGACGCCGCCACGGGCAAGTCGCTGCTTGCGATGTACCAGATCGAGGTAGACCGCGACATCGAAGCGGCCATGCGGGCGCACGAACGGCTGATCCAGACGATCCCGCGCGCGACGCCCGGGAGCGAGGTTAAAGTTCCGCAGCATCTATCGACTCTCCGCCAACAGCTGGTCGGGGAATCGGCGACCTTTCCCAAGATGCGGAACATCGCGATGCCCGATGATCTTCAAAATGACCTGTCCCGAATCGACCGGATTTATCTCGCGACTGTCAAAGGTAACGATGGGAAAGAGCAACGCGCCTACGACCGTAGCGCGGAGATTTATGCACGTGTGAAGGAACTACTGGAAAGCGCTCAAAACACCGGGGCCCGATCCAGCCAGATCGATTCCGAAACCGCCGCGACCATGAGCCGGATTGATCAACTCGCGGCCGACGCCGGTGAAGGAACCAATGGAATCCAGGATGCCGCCAAAGCGGCACGGGCGGTTACGAACTGGGTCTCGCGCTACCGAAGATTTCGGGTTTCGCAAAACGCGGCACTGACGCTGCCGCGAAACAATCGGGACGCTCGATCAGCGCCGGATAAATCAATTGAAGCACGTGTCGCAGCCCCCGGCCCCCTCTCCCTCCGGGAGAGGGTTGGGGTGAGGGCGAATGTCAGGCGCCTTCCCGTTTACGCAAAGTTTATTTCGGTTCCCAAAGCCGCAATTCTCGTTGCATCTGATTTGCGTTGTACCATTCCGGTGGAACGCATCGTCACGCCGCCCGATGCTTCCTCGCGACAGTGGGTATTACAAACGCGCGCGGCAGTTGAAGTCTGCTCTCCTTCCCCCTCACCCCAGCCCTCTCCCGGAGGGAGAGGGGGCAAGAGGGCGGACACTGGGGTCCGCGCCCTACAAGGAGGGAGAGGGGGCAAGAATGCGCGCTTCCTTGCGCGCAACAAAATCTGGACGAACGCGCATTGTGAAAACTTACTGGTTTTAATCAGCGCAGTCCTCGCCTCCCCGATTAGTTGAAGGAGTTCACGCGTGGCGTCGTTTCTGCGAAACCTTTGGAATAAGCTTTCTCCGGCGCGCGGGCCTTCGCCGCGCGCGTTGTTCCTGGCGGCTTTCGGCAAGCATCCAGGTTGGGATGATCACGTTGAGATCGGCGTGGATACCGAGCGCCTTACCGTTGTAAAGCGGCTGCTTTACATCGACGGGATTGGCGGGAATATCGAATCGGGCGCGTGGGATAAGCTCAAACCCGATCAGCGATTGAAGGGCTTCAATCACGTATTTGTATGGCGTGCTGAGAACAATACTGTCGTTGGCCGGCTATGGTCGTCGCAGGATGGCAAGGGGCGCGGGCGGTACCCGATGGTGGTCTGCGCTCAAAGCGGAATGCCACTACCGTGGATGGTTCGGACAGTTCTTCCCGCCCTGGAAGGTGTGGAGCGTGCGTGCGTGGAAACGACCTCGGCCGCGGCTGTGGGTGAGGTGCTCGAACAGGCGCGGACGACGCTTCGAAATGATGCCGCCGCGACGCGCACCCTGTTCGGCACCCGACTGACAAAGCTTCGTCAGCCATCTTCGGCCGGGGAGCGCCGGGAACTCGCGGCCGACAACGGCGGCGGGGTGCCCATTATTCTCTACCATCTGGAAAGGGAACTGGGCGCGGGTGATCTTCCGCTGACGCCTAGGACTCCGAAATTATCCCCCACGCGCACGGCGCATCTACGTGTGCCGGCGTTGGCTGATTTACCGGCCGGAGGGGCGATTCCGTGGATCAATTTCCTTAAGAATTTCGTCACGGACGAAACGCCGATCATCGCGATGGCGCCGAACGACGGATCATGGATCGACCTGATCGTTGGCGAGCCCACCGCTTCGCAGTTCTATTGTCTGCTGGCGTCGCCCGCCGCGATTCCGCTTACGACGGCAATTCCGTATCAACTCGATGAGCCGTTTTTGAGCAGGGCCAGGGCCTTCATCGCGCTGCGGCGGCCCTTGAGCGATGCGGGTGCGGCCGTATTGGGTGGTCGTTCGTAATAGCGATGCCAGCGTAGAATCGAAAACCCGATGCGACCGACAAATCACGACAAACCCGAATCGGCACTGACCACCTGGGGCGAGCCCCTGGAGCCGGGCGTGCAGCGCGATCAGGCCGACGTGGAGTTGAGCCGCCTCTGGCTTGAGCAATTGAACGGCGAGATTCGCTTCGAAAGCAAATGTCTCACCGCGGCAATGACCGCAAAGCTCGTGGAACTTGCCGCACGCGGAGCGGCAATTCCCTCGCGATTCAGCGTGTTGTTTTCGCAGCCCGATCCTCCGCTGGAGATGCTGGAATACGCCAAAAGCCTGGCAAAGGGCGTTCGCCATCGTCCCGATAGCCCTGCCGAAAAAGTGGCGACTGCGCTGTATTATTGTGCGATTGTCGCGGCGCTGGTGCGCTGCGGGCGACGGATCACCGAACTGGATAATCCCGCTCTGGCGTTCGGGATTGACTGGGTTCTTACCCAAAGTTGGGTAGACGCCCCCACCCGTCGCCTGTTTATTGATGCCTCAATTCTTCTCACGTCCAAACGGTCGGAGTCGGCTTCATGATTGAGAGTCGTGATTTGTTGCTCACCACTGAAACCGGCTCGCCGCAGAGCGTTCCCATCCGGTTTGCCGACGCACGGTCTCGCATCGTGATCGGCGGATCAGAAATGGCCGACTTCTGTTTCCAGGGCGAAGGGGTCGCGCCCAGACACGCGCAGATCAGTGCAAACGCCTCGGGCGCGCTGGAGATAACGTGTCTCAGCAATGATTGGCCGCTCTTATGCAACGATGAGCCGGTTTTGACGACAACCGTTTTGCAAGACGGCGATCTGCTCCAACTGGGCGCGTTGAAACTTCGCGTGGCGCTCCCGCCGACGGCAAGTGAGATTGAGGCTAAGCGCATGGCTGCGGCGTCCGGATCCAATTCTTCTTCCCAGCCTCCCACTTCAACTCAGGGCCAGGCCGAGCGGCCCGGTTCGCGCACAGGCTCCGGTTCACGCGGCAGCGGAAGCGGGCAAGGATCGGCACGCGGATCGAGCGATCCCTTTGTCGAGCAGGCGCTGGCCGAACTGACACAGGCTTACCCGGATCGCACTTCGAAACGAACACGACGCGAGCTTCAAATGCTCATCGAGCGCGGGCGCGAGCGTGCACGTGGCTACGGTTTTGAACAGAAGGAACATATTCTCAAGTTCCTGCATTGCGTGATTCTTCTGGACGATGAGCTGGCGCGGGCAACCAATTCTGATGTGGCCTATGTGCTGGATACGCTGACCGTGCCCAACAAGCCGCCGGATCGGCGAATCGAGCGTGCTCTGACCATTGCGCGGAGAGTTGCGGAGCATGCGCCCAAAATAGCTCCGGCCCCGCCCACGCCGGGCGGTTCTGCAGCAGGTCGAACACCGCGCGCCACGCCGACGGGCCGTGCCGCGCCGACTCCCCCGGCCGTGCCACCGGCATCGGGCGCGCCGTTTATCTCGCCCCGTCCGTCGCCCGTGGCGCCGCCGTATTCTGCTCCATCGCCCGCTCCGCTCAGTGCCCCGCCGTCTCCGGCGCGAAAGCTCCCTGCAATTACGCGCGCCGAAGCCAGCGCGCAATCCACCTCGTCGACTGCACCGCCGCAGGTTGAGGATATGGGAACGCAGGACCCTGGTTTTCCGGATATTGAAGGGTTCCGGATCATCGAGCAGATTGCAGCCGGCGGAATGGGCACGGTGTATCGGGCTCACGATCTCCAACTTGATATCGAGGTTGCGATCAAGGTGTTGCGCTCCATGCACGCCAACGCCCAGCAGCAATTCCTGCTGGAAGCGCGGGCGGCGGCTAAATTGCAGCATCCGCATATCGTCCCCGTGCTGCGCTACGAGCAATATGGCCAGGGCGGATACTGTGTGATGCAACTGATCAAGGGCAAGGATGGACATCGCTTGGTAAAGTTACTGGGTGAGAAGGTGGCCCATGAATTAAGTGCCGAAAAGTTGATGGACATCACCGGCATCGACACGGCGCTGCTCAATCCCGAGCTTCGGGCGGCGTCGCGCGGGCCGCAGCCTTATTACCGGTTTGTCGCGTACTGGCTGGCGGGCGTTGCCGAGGGGCTCGATCGGGCGCACGGCGAGGGGATCATTCACTACGATGTGAAACCCAGCAACATGATGCTGGCCGCCGATGGCCGAATGATGCTTGGAGATTTTGGCCTCGCTACGCTGCGCGATAAACAGGCCGCCCACAACGCCGCGTGTGTCGGCACGCCCGGCTACCTCGCTCCCGAATTGCTCGCGGCCTGGGCCGCACGCTCGGGAACCAGCGAAACCGATGCGCGCGTCGATATCTGGGGCCTGGGAATGACGCTTTACGAATTCCTCACCTACAAGCCCGCGTATGATGGATCGGTCGCCCGCGTTCTCCGCGCGATCGCCACCTCGGACCCCATAATGCCGCGGGACGTGGCCTGGGATACCCCGCCCGGCCTCGAGCACATCTGCCTGAAAGCGATGAAGCGCAATCCCGAGGACCGATATCCGCGCGCCTCTGAGATGGCTGATGAGTTGAGGGAATGGCTCGCCGGTCGAGGGCCGGAGGTAAAGGCCGGGGAAGCGGGATCGTTCTTTTCCCGGCTGCGAAGACCGAAGCCGAAAGGGTAGCGGGAGACGATTCACCACGGCACGGAGGACACGGAGAAGACCGGACGTTTAGCGGTCGAACCGCAGGTCCACCTCTTTCGTTCCCGGCAAAGAAGAGGTGGACCTCCGATCCGACCGCTAAACCTCAGTTCTTCTCCGTGATCTCCGTGACTTGTGATCACGAATTGGATTACTTGCCCCGCAGCACTTCCGTGAACGAAGGCGTCGGAACAGGCGGGCGCGCTTTCGGCGCCGCTGGCTCCTTCGCGAGATTCGCTGCCGCGAGATGTTCGCGGATCGCATCCTGGTCGAGCGATCCACCGGCCAGCGTTTCCATTCGATCCCCTGTGGAGCCCACCAGAAAATATTGCCCAGCCACCTTGATGAGGTAGATCGTCTTTCGCGGTTCAATGGCATGCCGCTCGATCACCTGGATCAACCGGCCGCGCGGCATGAACCGGCTCTTGCCCAGCCAGCGCGGGAGAAACTTCGCCACCAGTGCGAATACGACAATGATCGCCACCAGCGTATAGGCGGTTCGGCGGATCATGTCGCCGTAGGACGGGAGATCGGCAAATGGGTCATGCGATGCCCCGGCGGGATGCGTCGTCGCGGTTTGCGCATTTGCGAACGTGGCCCCTGCCAACACGATCAAGAAGATGGCGATGGGCATCCAGCCGCGTCTGGAAAGATAGAAGCGATTAATCATGTGCGGCTTATGCCTTTGGCCGGCGGCATTCCAAAAGTCGAATCCCGATCTCGGCATCCAATTTCACCAACTCGCCCCGCCCGATGCAGTCCATGCCATCAAATAACTCGACCGCGGCGGACGAATCTTTTTGAAGCTCGACCGTTCCGCCCGGCGCAAGTCGCCGCAATTCATCCAGACTACACGTCACCCGCCCAATCAATGGCGTGATCAGGATCCGATCCCCCTCGCCTGCTTCGCGAACATCCAGATTTAATGGCCCACACCGAGCGGCAATCGATACCGGCGAATCGTTTGTTACCGTTGCCGGAGAAAGTACCCAACCACTGCTCGTTGCCAACGAACATCCCGAGAGCGATGTCAGATCCGTGATCCCCGGCAGCAATACATCACCGGCCCGCAGCGATTTCACTTCGTCTTTCGAAAGTTTGATGCCGGGCAGCGCCAGGCGCAACTCGACCGAGCCCTCGATGTTTCGCGGCGGCAATAGTTCAGGAGGCTCGGGCGGAAAGCCTGGCAGATATACGCGCACAAACCCCTGCCGGCCGCCAACGCGCAATCGCAACGTCACCCGGTACCCCTGATGCGCATCGAGCGCATCGCGAAACTTCGCGGGCTCGGGGAAATCCGTGATCGCAAATTTGTCGCCCTTCGGCGCGATCGCACGGATCGCATGATCCACGCACGCCAGCGTGGCGTATTCGAGCAGGCCCAGTTCCGTATCGGAGAGCGTTTCAGCGCCACGCAGGCTTGCAAAGTCCGCCTCGAGGGCATCAACCACCACTCGGGCCGCGGTCAGATCGAGCACAACCCATCCGTTGCCAAACGAGGGATGGGTTAGCGCGACGGCAAACGCCGCCTCGCGCGGGGTGAGTCCGCGGGCGGCCAGCTCTTGTTGAACCACGCGATCCGAGTCGGAAAGTGTTTCGATGCTGACGGTTCGATCGAGGGAACGTTCCAACGCATCGCGCGTGATTTGAGAGGCCCACTCAATCCACAGTCGCGGAGCCGCGGAGAGCCAACGCGACCCCGCGCGCACCAGCCCCGGCTGCAATAACGCCGGCAACTGCCATCCCAACGGAGAATTTCCACCGGGCGGATGGGAGGCGGCAGCATTGGCAACCGTATCAAACGACATCGTCATGACTTATGAGCCTGCAAACCGGCGTGCGTGACCGTTCAAGCGGCCGCACCTTATTCCCTCCCTCGCTACGCCGGGGGAGGGTAGGGAGGGGGTCGTTTCATTCCCCAATAGATGCTCGCATGGACAGCGCCGGGATACTTCAAAATATCGTGACGTGAAGTTCCGGATCTCAACCCACGCCCCCTCCCTACCCTCCCCCGGCGTACCGGTGGAGGGACAAGAGGATGGCACAATTTACTATCCCACTACCTCAGGCGCGGGTCAAGGCGGCCGCCAGCATGCCAATCGACGCGAAAGTTACCTCCGGCCTACTCGCGAACCACATCGATCACTTCCACGTTTTTCGCACGAAGGGCATCAATAAGGCCCGCCAATTCCGCATCTCCAATGCCTGAGGCCTTTCCCCCGTTTCCCTTTACTTTCAACCCAACGCGACGGTTCCCGTACGAAGCCAGTTGAATCCGCAACCCGCCCAGGGCGTCTTCCACCAGGCCAAGGCGAAATTCGAGAAACCCTGCCTCGTTGCGTCCGAACGTGGCAAATTCCACCAACTGCTGAACCAATGGCGCTGCGGGCGGAAGCCGCTGGGGCTGTACCCCTGGCGTGGGCGGCGGGATGTTCATCCGCGTCTGCATGGGCGGCGCGATGTCCTTGCCCGAATCTGCCGCGTCAGATGTTTCGCTTTTAATTCCGGCATCCGATTCGGATTTTGATCGCGTTCCGTCATCGCGGTAGGCCGCTTTGATTTCCAGTCGTCGGGTCTCACTGGCAACGTCGGTTCCCTGGGCTGATTCATCTGAAGAAACCGCGCGCTCAGCCAACTCGTCGACGGATGAGCGGGGCTTCAGGCCCTTCTGCTCTCCAACGGGTTTAGCCGGCTCGCCCGATTGCTCAAGTAATTCCCGTAACGATGCGGGCAATTCAATTCCTTCGGCCTGCATGCGCAGCAGGGACTGGCGAAGTTCGGGATTCAACGTCGACGGTGCGCTTTGCGGCTGCGCTGTAACCGCCGGAGCATGCTGCGCGAAGTCAGAGAGAAGCGTTAATTCTTCCGGAATGAGGGATTCGGGGAGGATCCCGCTCCGCGCGTTTCCGCGTGGCGCTGATCCACCGGGCGGTTTAGCCAGCGGTGAGCCCGCGATCGGCGGCGCGGTTGGAGGGGTGTCGGCAAGCGGCCGGGTTCGTTCGATGGCTTGCTTGAACGCCTGCATGCGCTCATGCCGCCGTTCATCGGCTTTCGCGTTCTCCGAAGATTCGGATTCGTTCGACGCTGAACTGCCCGAACTAGGCGGCGGTATGGAGTACGGGTCCATGGTGGCTCGATTGCTGCTGACCTGCCCGAACGCGAATCTGGCGTGGTCGCTTCAGCGACCATGTTTTACTTTTCAACGAACGAAAGACATGGTCGCTCAAGCGACCACGCCACAATCATCCCCTCTGATTGTTCCAAAGCTGAATTGCCTCGTCGTCTCGCTTCTTTTCTTCAGCTTTCAATAACGCGGCCTGAAACTCAAGCCGCCGTTTTTCCTTCAGCTTCTCCAGCGCCTCAACGGCGGCCATTGCCTCGGTGAGTTCCCGCTTGCGAAGTTCCACCTTATCCGCCGCCCAGGCGGTTCGCTCCTTTTGCTTTTCGACAGCCTCGCGAGACGATTGAAGCTTGATTCGCAGACCATCCAGATGGCGATTGGCCTGGGCAAGCTCGCCCGGCTCAGAATTCTTTCTCGTCGGCGACACCATATTATCGTGCGACGTCTTCACCCGTTGCTCGGCCCGCACCCCCTCGGCCTGAAGCTGCCTGAGCTTTTCCTTCTCTTGGGCCAGCGCCGCCTTGGCCAGCCGAACCGCTTCTTCGCAAACGCGCTGCGCCTCAATCGCCTTATCCAGCGCGGGCTGCGGGCCGAACTTAAATTGCCGCGATGACATCAGGCATCCGGGAACAACGTCTCAAGCTCATTCACGCTTTGCGTCAGCGATTGCGGCCCGTGCTTCTCCTGACGGAGATAGCCTTCCACGTCGCGAATCCGCTCGATCGACTCATCGACGCGCTCGTCCGATCCCGTTTCGTACACGCCGACCGAAATCTTGTCGTAGTTTTCTTCGTAAACCGCCAGAACCTGTCCCGCGCGCCGCGCCGCCGCTCGATGCGATTTGTCGGTGATCTCGTCCATCAACCGGCTCTTGCTGCGGATGACATCGATCGCCGGATAATGCCCCCGCGCCGCCAGCTTACGCGACAGGATAATGTGGCCGTCCAACAGGCTGATGGTTTCATCAGCCACAGGTTCTTCCAGATCGTCTCCCGCCACCAGCACCGTATACAGCGCGGTGATCGATCCATACTCATCGTTGCCCGCGCGCTCGAAGAGCGTGGGTAGGGTCGCGAACACGCTGGCCGGATATCCCTGCCGGCCCGGAGGCTCTCCCGCCGCCAGTCCCACTTCTCGCAGCGCCCGGGCAAATCGCGTAACCGAGTCCATCATCAGCACGACCTGCTCGCCGCGCCGGCGCGCTTCTTCGGCAATGGCGGTTGCCGTGTACGCAGCCTTGAGCCGCAGCAAGGCCGGCTGATCGCTGGTTGAAACCACGACCGTCGACTTCTTCATTCCTTCCTCGCCCAGATCATCCTCGAGGAATCCCACCACTTCGCGGCCTCGCTCGCCAATCAGCGCCAGCACCACGGAATCCGCCTCGACATTCCGCGCGATCATGCTGAGCAGCGTGCTCTTGCCCACGCCCGCCGCGGCAAAAATGCCGACCCGTTGCCCGCGGCCCAGCGTCAGCAGCCCGTCAATTGCCCGCACCCCTGTCGAAATCGGTTTTGTAATTCGAACCCGATGCAACGGATTGGGCGGCGGCGCCACCATCGGCGCGCGCTGCGCGGAATTGATCGGCCCCAATCCATCGATCGGCTGTCCCATCGCATCCAGCACTCGCCCCCGAACCGCCGGCCCGGCTGGTACGGTTGGCGCAGCTCCCGACGGCGCGACAAACGCCTTAATCGCGATTGCTTCCAGCCGCCCCAGCGGAAGCAGCACCACGTCCTGCCGATCGAATCCCACGACTTCCGCTTCCAGCGGCGGCATTCCCGCCCGCTCGATCCGGCAGATCTCGCCAATCCGCACATCGGGAACAATCGCGCGAATCACGGTCCCGGTGACCGCCGTTACATAGCCCGATCGCTCAACGCCCTCGAAGCTGCCTAACTGCTCGTCCAGCGAAGGAAGTCCCAGTAGCGATTCTTCAATGGAATCTCGTAGTGTGCTCATGCCGGCTCCCCAGTTGACCCGGCAGCTTCTCCAGCCGGCTTGGAATCGGGAAACAAGTGATTCTGGAGCCGCCGAATCTGCGTATCTATGTTTCCGTCGTAGCTGCCCATTTCCGTTTCCACCCGCACACCGTGCAGCGGCAGTTGATCGTCCGCGCTAAATTTGATTTCGTGGGCGAATGCCATCCGCTTAACGAGCTGCGCATGGAATTTTCGAACCCGCTCCACATCGTCCGGATGCAGGTGAACCGTCACCTGATTGTACATTCGAGCCGGCTTCAGGACCGTCGCCACCAGGTCCGCTACGCGGTCGGGTTTCGCGACAAACTCCACATCCAGAATCGCCTTGGCAAACCGAAACGCGACCTTCTGCACATCCACGGCAAAGCGCGCCTTGAGCTTGTCAATTTCGCCCTCGAAGTTCTCAAGCATCTGCCCAAATTCCGCCGCCGCATCCCGCGCCCCATTTTCAAAGGCGTTTTGCCGCACGGCATTCGCTTCATCCATCGCCGCCTGCCGAATCGCGGCCGCCTCGCTGACCGCCAGATCGCGCGTTTTGTGGGCTTCGGCCACCGATTGCTCGGCCTCGACCACCGCGCCTTTCAGCAATCGCGTAGAAGGATAAAGCGGCGCAACGCGCGCACCGCTCGCCGACGCAGCCCGCAGGATGCGAGCTTCGCGAGCCGATGATTGTCCCGGTTGCTTATCCATCAACTCATCCCGCTATCGATCCACTTCTACAGTTTCAACGCCTTTCATCATCGCCGCTCCTCCTGCCGTCAGTTTCGACAGCGCCTCCCGTATCATTGTTTCAGCCAGCGTCGCATCCGCTTGCGAAATCGGTTCAAACGATGAATCTTCCGAGAGCGACGCTGCGAGGCTCGACCGGCTCAACTGTGCCGCCGCCATTCGCTCGGCTGGCGGCAATTTGCGGAACATCGCCGCCAGAAGCCCGCGTCCCAGCGCCTGCGGAATATGAACTCCAGTAACATGGCGTGCGGCTCCCGCGCAGGCTTCGCGCCAGCGCGTCGCAACAGCCGGCGACAGCGGCGCTGCCCGCCGGGCGTTGCGCGCCTGCTCAACCACCTGCCCCGCGACATCGCCCCCGAAAGGCCTCAGCCAATGAATCACATCATGCAGGCTCATACCCGCAATTGAGCGTGCCACCATGTCGATCCCAACGCTCATCACCAGTTTCTGGGCGGCGGGGGGCGGCAGTTCCAGCAGCCGGGGCCAGGGCGCCGGCAGTCGCCGTTCGATCACGCGCCACCGATCCCACGCGGCCAGCCGCCGTCGTCTTTGCCAGAATTGTGCTGCCGTTCCCTGCGCCGCATCAAAAAAAACGTCGGCTCGCTTCCCCAACAGGGCTCGCTCGTGTTCGACCAGGTCATCCCACAGCAGATCGGCCAGGGTGAGCCCCGCTAACGGCCGCAAATGCTGCCGGGTGATCAGATCCCGCAGCGCGCCGGCGCGCGGGTGCCGGTCGAGCAGATCATGAATGTCGCTCGAACAGGTTCGAACCGCGCACAACAACCCCTCCGACCGATAGTCCGGAAAGGCTGCGCGGGCTTCGTCGGTTCGTTCCACTTTCATTGTCGATCACCATCTGGAGTCCGATCATGCATGCGATGCCATTAATCGCTGCCGTCGCTTTTCGCGCACAAGCAGCGCGGTCAAGACAATGGCGATCAGGCCGAACAGCACGGTGGCTCCAAACAACTGCATCAGAAGGCTTTTATCGGCAGGGGTTGAAGTGGACTCGGTTGCGCCCGTCTTGGCCGGCGCGCTCGTGGCCGCCGCAACTGTCGGCGGGATTCTCTGCGGCGTGGACACCGATCGCGTGAAGCTTACGTATACATTGTCCGTCGCCAGTCCCTCCACGCTCCGCGCCACCATCTGCTTCACTTCATCGGCACTCACCGGCGCATCGGCAAAACCCGCAACCGCCGGTCGGGGTTTCCCATCGGCAGGCGCTGGTAGCGGTGTGTATTTTATCAACACCATCGCGCTGGTGGCAGAGGGTCGTGTCGCCGCCTCGTGGCTGAAAATCTCCTGCTCCGGAACCACGATATGCACCCGCGCGCTGATCACCCGATCGTAAGTCTCAAATGTCCGCGCCAGCTCCCCGCTGGTGGCGTAAATCAGCTTGGCCCGCTCTTCCCCCTTGGTCGGAATCAGCGCGCTGCTGGCCGCCAACTCGGAAAACCCGCTGTGCGTATCCCGCGGCAAATCACATTGCACCAGAATCGCCCGTGCCAGTGAAAGCTCGTCCGGCGGCACGGTAATGCTCCAAGCCGTCTTACGCTGCGCTGTTTTTTCTTCTTTGGTTGCGTTAGACACCCCCCGCGCTTCAATCTCAACGAGGATTCGATTCGCTTCCTTCTCCGAATCCACCCGCGTCAATTCCTGCCGCGAGTCGCACCCCGCCAATGCGCAAAACAGAACGCACGCAACCACCGCCCGCCGCCACCTTGGCCGCCCATGCGTCCGCGATCTGTTCATATGCCGCACCCGTGCCTTCCCAATCCCGAATCAAGAATTGTTCACCGCGGAGACGCAGACGAAAACATTTTTTTGCCACAGATGAACACAGATGAACACAGATGAAATTCAAAATGCTGGTAAGAGGAAATGGCCATCTCCTCCTATCCGTGTCATCCACATTATCAGTGGTTCAATCTTTTCTTATCTGTGTCCATCTGTGTTCATCTGTGGCAATTCTGTCTTCCTCTGCGTTCTCCGCGTCTCCGCGGTGAACCACGTTTTCTAAGCCTGCGTCGAAAGAACCGTCTTCACACCCGAGGTCCCATGTTCCACAACCTTCGAGGCGATTTCCACTTTCATCGCGGTTCCCTGCATTTCGCTCTGGAAGTGTAACAACATCCGCATTTCCTCGCGGCGCTGCTGGGCCACCTTCGGGTCATTTATCTTCAGTTTCCCGTCGGCGACCGCTTTGTCCAGTTCCCCGCTACGCTTGAGAAACGCGTCAAATTCCCCGCGGATCTTATCGAATTGCCCGAACATGTCCTGCTTGTCCGGAACATTGCCCCGGTTCACCCGCTGGGTCGATTCAATCGTATTTGTCGGGTTCGTCGCAGTGACGGCTTCGGTCGGCTGTACGCCGTTCACCGAATTGTCCATCCGGTCGCGGAACTCGGCTTTCAGGTCGTTACCCTGCTCCGCCGGCGACTTCACCGCGTTGTTTTCCTGGCCAGAGGTCCCGGGCTGCGTGATCGGGAGGCGTGTTGCAATGTCCGGGGTCATCATGGCTAGGCCCTCTTCACTCCTTCACAGGAGTCATTTTGCGTTGGTAGCGCTGCTGTAAAGACGGTTGAACAACTGTGACAAATGCGGGTCCCGGCTGAACGCGTCCGAAACGGCAGTGGCCATCTGCGGCGTCGCGTTCTTACCAAACAGGTGCTGGGTTTCCGATTCGATCACCGCCGAGCGAGCCTGGTCGCGGGTCATGTTCTTACTGGCACAATCCTGAAGCTGTGCCGCGATCCGCTCAAAATTCGGCCGGCCGACGCCCTGCGTCGCATCTCCGCCCGCCAGGCCACCGGTCGAACCGACCTCAAACTTCTTGGTCGTGCCGCCGGTTTGGCTTTTATCAGGGCTGGCAGGCCCCTGCGTATCGGGAACTATTTTTCGTTGAATCGGGTCCATGACACATCATCCTCTCTCAAGCAATCGGCTAATTTGCCCTGTGACACGGGCTTCCAGCCCGTGCTGCATCCGTCAGGTTTAAGCACGGGCTCCGAAGCCCGTGTCAAAGTTGACCGTCTTGGCCATCACGGGGCCTCAGTCGGCACCAGCCCCATCTCTCTGGCCATCTGCAGCAATGTCGCTGCCGACTTGCCTTCCGGCCCATCCTTGTCAATTTCCACCGCACGCTGCCAGAATTTCCCGGCTTCACGCGCCTTGTTCAACTGCATCAGGCTCCGCCCACGCAGCTTATAAGCAAACGCCACCGTTCTTCGGTCGGCATTTTCCATCCTTGATGCCGTTTCTGCGGCCTTATCCGCTTCGCGAAATTTACCCTGTGACAGGTAAATCTCAGCTAAGCCAAGCGGCGCCACCGGATCGGCTGGGGCCAGCAACATCAGCCCCTCGAATATCGTTTTGGCCTCGTCGGGCTTACCGAAGTAAGACCACAAATACGCCGCCTCGGCCAGGTACTGAAGAAGCACCGAGGCCCCTTCTTTCGGCCCCAGCAAGGCGGAATACTTCGAGGCCATCACATCTCTCCCATATCTCGCGGCAGTCTGCGGTTTCGCTCACGTCGCAAGGACGCTTCCGATTCTAACCTGGATAATTCTTGACTCACCACGGAGAGCATTGAGGAGGAAATTCGAATGACGAAATTCGAATGACGAATCAATGACGAATGACTGAAATTCGAATGACGAAACGAATGCGCGGATAGCGGGGCTTTTGTTTTGTCATTTGGTCATTCGAATTTCGGATTTCATTCGTCATTCGAATTTCGTCATTCGAATTTCCTCCTCCGTGCCTCCGTGGTGAATAATCCGGGCTAACTGCTTTTATTCTTTCATGTTGCGAACCGCCGCCATCCGCGTTTCGTGCTCGGTCTTCGAGACGTTGCTCATCGTATTAAAGATCTGGGACTGGGTCTGAATCTGCTCTTGCAACTGAAGCAATTGCATCGGATCAACCGTGCCCGAATCCGTGGTCCCGGTTAACAGGCTGCTGGCCAGATTCCCGGCGATAGGGCCAAGGCCCATCGTGCTTCCGCCGGCCACGGTCCCGGCCAGTTGCCCGGCCACGTTGATCGTCCCACCCAGAACCTGGCGGAACTTCTCGCTGCCGGTTGCTCCGGTCTGAACCGGCGTGTGACTCGGGATCGAAGACAGTTGATCGCTCTCGGGGTTTACTTGCATGGGTTTATCCGTCCTTTCGGGTTTAAGCTCGGCCTTTTTAGGCCCTTATGGCGTTCATACGGTTATCGTTAACCGCACCCGATCGTTGCATGACTCCATAAAATATCATAACTGCATATAATTAAATAATTTATGTCTGTTTTGATCCTGCTCCACCTGCCGGTTTAATCGCCTGGAGTAGCCTTGCCGCCGACCCGAACGCTTTTTCGATCTGCCCCGCGTCTTTTAAGAGTTTGGGGTTGGTGTTTGCCGTCTTAAAAGCGTCCAGCCGAGCCGCAAACTCCGCGTTCCACTTTTCCAGGGTGGCACTTTTCCCGGTGTCGCGAAACTCGCCCAGGAGTTTCTCGATGAGATCGAAACCCGTCGGAGTGGCCGGCCCTTGGTTTGGAGAATTGGTCTCGGTCACGGATGCACATCCTTCTTACCGGCATTCTTTCGGGCCAGATCGATCAGTTGCGCCGTCGCTACCGTCTCAGGCGTATCTTTCTTTAGAATCTCCCGGGCATTGGCCAGCCATTGTTCGGCATCCGCCAGGGTCTTTTGATTCCCCGCCCGCTGCCCGGCCACCGCATACAACTCCGCCCGCTTCAACCACCCGGCCACATGCTGCGGATTGATCTGGTGAAGCTTGGCAAAATAGAACTCCGCCTTCCGCGAAATCTCTTGGGCGTTCGGATCATCCGACCCATTGGAAAACCAGTCGGTGTAAACGCTGGCCATCTCATAGACCAGCCGGGCATTGCCCGAAATCTTCACATCCGCGCTATCCAGATACGGTCGCAACATGCGTTCGGCTTCACGCCAAGCCCCCAGCCGCCGAAGCTGCACTGCTTTTTCGATCCGGGCCGGGAAGAAATCCGGGTCCCACTCAAAGACCTTGTCGAACATCGGCATAACCGATGTATACGGGTCCGGCTCATGCAGCTTGATCACAATCCGCTCGTACTCAACTCGCGCATGCATCCTTCGGAACAGGTTCTGAATATTGACCGTCGTCCCGCCGGTTGGGGTTTTCATCACCAAGGCCGGGCTTTCAATCGCCCATTGCTCGCTTTCCTGGAGCCAGTTGAGGAGCAGTTGCCGTCGCTGGGATTCTTCAAGAGTGGGGTCGTTGATGTCCTTTTTGTGCTCGTCTTCCCCGAAAATAGCCAGTCCCAGGATTCGGAAGGGTGGCACCGGGTGTTTATTCTGCTCGTCCTGAAGCGTAAAGATCGACTTATCCGCACTTTCCAGCAGACTACGGGCGCGTGTCAGCCGGCCCCGCCGCGCTTCCAGATCCGCAAGCGCAACCCACGCCGGCACCCAGTCTTCGCTCAATTTCACGGCTCGGTTTAGATCGTCTTCGGCGCTGGTGTAACTGTCAGGCCCAAGCTCCAGATACATCTCCCCATGCTTTGAGCGAAACAGCGGATTGCGATCATCATTCACCAGCGCCCCGTCCAGCGACGCCATCACCTTGTCCATCGCCGATGCCAGCGGTGGCCCCTGCATATCCTTCGCCCGGATCACCAGATAGCCGTCGCGCGAGTTGACGTACTGCTCCGCCCCGTTCTTGCTGACTTTGACAATCCCCACAAAACGATCCGGGCGCCCCGTGCAGCCCAGCGCCAATACCACCAGGAAGGGCAAAGCAATCCACCGCATCGAGCGCTCGACATGAAAAGTCATATTCCAGCCCTTCAAACACACTTTATCTGACCCCCCCGACGCGAACAAACAAATTGCCTCATGGCCCAGACTTAGAGGCTCATAGGTGGGGCGGACATTCCTGTCTGCCTCGAATCGGTGAGTGGGGGCATTCCTGATCGGTGGGGCAGACATTCTTGTCTGTCTCGAATCGGTGAGTGGGGGCATTCCTGCCCCCCGAACCGATTCGAATCTCAGCTCCACCACTATTCCGCGCCACACATTCGCATTTACCTCCGCGCCATCAACGACTAGACTGCATGGGCACATGCGATTGTCGGCTTGCGCGGGTTCGTGTTGCACGGCAAGCGCGCAACGCGGAGTAGCCCGCAACCAGTCATGAGCCGCCTACTTTTGGAAATCTATCCCGAACGCACGGGGGAGCCCCTTGGCACAAGCGGCTTACCCCCCATCCTCATCTGCGCCCCAAACGGCCGCGATTCACTCGGCACCGGTAGCGCCTCAAGTTCCGCGCAACCCGTCGTCCTGAAAATCCACGATGGCGGCTGCGCCATCCAACACGCCTCCCCGTCCAGCCCCACCGGTGCCAATCAGGCAATGGGTCTGGGCGAATGGCATCAGGCCGAGGGCTGGCGATTCCGTGTAACGCATGCGGTCCAGGCCGAGGGCGATGGTTCGGTGGGCGATAACCCAAGCTGGGCCGCCCCGGAAATCCGCATCACCACTTACGACACCGACCGTATCAAGCGTCTACGCTGCATGCTCCCGGT
Organism: Tepidisphaeraceae bacterium; assembly: GCA_036794395.1. Lineage (GTDB taxonomy): Bacteria > Planctomycetota > Phycisphaerae > Tepidisphaerales > Tepidisphaeraceae > DASXMX01. The sequence goes on from DAIRGS010000037.1 coordinate 34,006, forward strand.
TGAAGAAGGCAGCCAACTCGTCATTGGCCGCGGAGGCACCGGCACCGATCTGATTGTCGAAGACGAGCACGTCTCCCGCGTTCATCTCCGCTTTTTCGTCCGCGAAGGCGCCCGGCTCGTCGAAGACATGGGCAGCCGGTGGGGCACCAAGCTCAATGGCGAATCCCTCACCGACCCCAAGCCCCTCAAGCACGGCGACGAAATTCGCCTGGGCAAATCGACCATCCATTACATCTGTTACTGGGACATCCTCCCCGAAGGCCCCAAAAACCCCGGCGGCCCTTCCCCCGATTCCAGCGCCGCTGCCTTCCTGGCCAATCCGCCCCCGGCCCCATCTTCAGAGGCGCCCGCGGCACCTCCGCAGCCTGCCAAAGTTCCGACTCCCGAGGCCAAACCCGAAAAACCCGCTTCGCCGGTGCCCTCCGATGTCGATCCAACCAAAATGACTCCGCCGCCCAAAGCTGCCAAACCGCTGTCTCCCGTTCCTTCCACGGCAACGGTCTGGCCTGAAAAGACACCGGCCCCCAAACGAAATTATCTTGGTTTTGATGTCGGCGGAGCGATTGTGATTGTGATTCTCGTGCTCGCCGGGCTGATTTACCTGGGGTATCTGGTCCGCAAGTACTGATCGCGCGCGATCGGGAGAGAGGCTGCCATGGACGCCTTTGAAGAATTGGTCGTGCAGCACCAGGACTATGTCCGGTCGCTGGCGCGCGCCATCGCCAAAAAGCTGCCGAAAAATGTCGAGTTTGAAGAATTGGTCGCCATGGGCCAGCTCGGCCTCACCTCCGCCGCCAGGCAATACGAGCCCGGACGCGGCGTCGCGTTCACCACCTTCGCCTACTACCGAATCCGCGGCGCGATCTTTGACGGCCTCCGCCAGATGACCTGGCTCCCACCGGCCATGCGCCGCAAGCTCGCCCGCCTGGATGGCGAAAACGAAGTGAGCGAGCTCACCGCCGAATCGGCTGAGGTCTCCGATGACCCCGAGTTCCTCGCCAAACAATTCCAAACCGCCGTCGGCCGTTTGGGCGCGGTCTTCCTCGCCTCCGGTGCATCCAATGAAGACAGCGATAAAGAGGACCCCACCGACGGCCGCAGCGCCGCCGACGAAGCCGAATCCCGTGAAGACCTCACCCATCTCACCGAAGCCCTCGCCAAGCTCCCCGAAGACCAGTCCGCCCTCATCCGCATGCTCTACTTCGAATACCGCAGCATGACCGACGTCGCCAACGAACTAAAGAAAAACAAATCCACCATCTCGCGGAGACACGCCGAAGCCTTGGATGCACTGCGCGCCGCCCTCGCGGCTTAACAAGCATCACAGACTGGCAATTTGAAAATCCATACATCGAACCGCAGATGACGCAGATGGCCGCAAATAAAATGCAATCCATCAAACACAGCGACTTCAAGAATTGATTTAACTCCCATTCCCGAATCTTCATCTGCGAGCATCTGCGCTATCTGTGTTGCAGCCCACAAGGCTGCGTGTCCTGCC
>DAIRGS010000255.1:0-10183 GCA_036794395.1 Tepidisphaeraceae bacterium
GGGCTGTCTTCGACCCTGAGGCTCAGACCCGAAGGGGAAGCACCGTGTCACGAAATTGCCTTCGTGGGGTGATATTCCGCTTAGGTCTGCGGAGACACCTCGTCGGTAACCATCGTATAGACGCTTACGACCGTACCCTGGCTGTTTTTTTCGAGTTTGACGTGCAGGGTTCCGGTTACGTTGACCAGGGTGTACATGTCGTAGCGGTACATCTTCCGGTCTGCGGGGGCTTCAAGGAAAATGCGCTCCTGGACGAGTGGAGGGCCGCCGAAGCAGCACTTTTGGACGTTCCACACCAACTGGCAATCGGAAACTTGAGCGCTGGCACTGTTTGTGGTGAACATGAAGCCCTGGAGGGCTACCTTTTTGCCGTCCAATCCACGGAAGTCTTTGGGGACGTCGGTCATTTTGCCGGTCTGATCATCAAACGGGAAACGGCCCAGCGCCTTCAGATTGACGACCGCTACGCCGCCACGTTTGTGAATGCCGTTGTTGATCGTTTCGCTGAAGATGGTGTAACCGAGCGCGCCGAACACAATAAAGAAGAAACCAACAAAGGACATCATCCGCCAATTCCGCAGAATTGGTTTTAACCGGTGGCCCAAGCTGGGCTTAATGGAATAATCGACTTCCATGGGTTGTACTCCTGGTGACTCTCTGGCTTTGGGCGGGAATGCCCTTGAATTCCGGCTCGCAAGCACGTCGTATTCTATCAGAAACCGTCGGGGCGCGTTTCTTATTTCGACACTTTCACGCTGTCGGCCCCCAGCTCAAAAATACTGATCACGTAGCCGTCATCTTTCTTTTCCTGCACGGTTAGATGCCCCTGCACGGTGATTTCGTCGGGGACATAGGCGAGTGACTTATCCTTTGGGCAACTAACGACGATCGTGTGTTGGATCTGTGGCGGCTGGCCGAAGCAGCAGGCGAACAGGCTGGGCACCAGGGCGAACTGGGTGATGTTCTCAGCCTGGTCCATGGGGATCATGAAGCCATGGAGCTTGATTTCCGAGCCATTGAGCTGGCGGATGTCGGCGGGGATTTTTCCGCCCTTTTCGTCGTCGTATTCGAAATTGCCCAGCTCTTTAATGGTGAATTCCATGACCTCGCCGGCCTTGGGCTTTGGATGTTTTTTGCGGGTTTCGGGGTCGGTGGCGACATCCTGGGCGGTGGGGTCGGATGGGGGCGAGGCCGGGGCGGCTTTCAGGGAATAGAGGGCTTTTTGGCAGACTCGGATCTTTTCCTGGAGCGCGCCGAAGCGTGAGGGTTCATTTTTCGCGGCCTCGGCGAGGGTTTTGAGCATTGGGAGGGCCGCGGCATATTCGCCGCGGTTGAAGGCCTGATTGGCGCGAAGCTCGAGCCTTGGGTCGGGCGTGGTTGAGGCGGGACGGGTGGCCTGGGCACCGGCAAAGGATGCAAGACTCAAAATTACCACGAGGAATATCGCAAGCCGTTCACGCATCGAACGCTCCTTCAAACTGCGGGGTCCACAATTTTACTCATTATGCCGCGACGAGGTTCGTCGCGACTGGTGTACGGTACGCCTTCATCGCCGGCACCAGCCCAGCCAGCAATGATATCACCGCCACAATCAACAAGTAGACCCATTCGGCCAGTTGCGTTGTGTACCAACTGAATCCCTGCCCAACGGTATTGTTTAAATAGGCCGACGCGACGCCCCCGAGGGCATGTCCCACCAGAAGGCCCATCAGCCCCCCTGCCAGACCGATCAGGACCGCCTCGGCGCAGATCAGGGTCAGAATCCGCCCGCGCGTTGCTCCGAGGGCACGGAGGATGGCAATTTCACGGGTTCGGGCAGAAACGGAGTTGTAAATGCTCACCAGAATGCCCACGCCGGCAACGATGCTGACCACAAATGAGATCAGCAACAGGATCGTTGTGGACGGGCCAAGGAAGGTGGCGAAAAAGACCTGCATGACCTGGGCGGGGTTGACAGCCTGGACATCCGGCAGGCCGCCATTGTTGATGAAGTAGATCAGTTCTCCGCCGGTGACCCCGCCGCGGGATTCGATGGCTATTGCCGAGACTTCCCATTCGCTTTCGGGAACATCCAGCTTGATGAAGTCCTGGGTGTGCGGCAGATCGGGAAGCAGTTCGTCGCCGAATGCCATCTTGTATTGCGGCGCGTCGGGCGTTTTTCCGTTGGGTGTTACGCCGGATCGCGCGTCTCTGTGCGCCTGAAGACCGCCTTCATGCTCGGCGATTGAGAAGAACGTGATGAGCGGAATGTAGAGGCATCGATCGGCGGCGGTGTGGGTGGGCTTGAGGATACCGACCACTTCCCATTGCTCGGGATGGGTATCGGCCTCGGCACCGGGAGGCGGATTGCCGTGCGTTGCCTGGAACTTACTGCCGATTTTCAGACCGGCGTTGCGGGCGACTTCGGCGCCGATGACAGCTTCGAACTTCCATGCCGCGAAAACGTGGCCCTCTGCCATCGCAAATGTTTTGTCTTTCTGATATTCGAGCGCTCCGCTTTCAGCACTCACGGCGGCATGCACTCTCTTTAAAAGTGCCGTCGCTTTGTCCTGATGGGCGGTTGCGCTGGTGGCGTCGCGGGCCGTTAGCGATTCAGTTGCCGCGCGCAATTCCTGCACGGCGGCGGCGGCGGTTTCGCTGGCTGGGTCGCCATATCGCCACTTTGAAGGGGTGGCTGCATCGGGGGCGTGGGGTTCGGTGATCGGGGTTCCTTCGCGGCCTGTCTGGATTACCTGCTGGCGAACCTGCTCCACAGCCGTCGCCAGGGCATTCTGCTTATCCGCCGCATCCGCGGGCAACTGGGCGGGGGAACTGCGACGCTCGCGGACGGTGTTGCTTAATACATCCTGGCGGTCTTGTAACTGCTGGATCTGAGCTTCAAGTGGCGCGAGGGTTTGGAACATCTTTGGGAGTGTGCCGATGATTGGCCGGCCTTTATAGACGTCGCCTACAGCCGTGGGCACGGCCAGCTTCACGCGATGATGGATGTCGAATTCCTTGGAGCCTTTTGGGGGACGTTCTTTGGCATTTAACTGCTCGTACACCCAGTACGGCATGTTCCCAGGGCTTTTGTCGATGTGATAAACGGTGTTCATCACAAGCTGGGTGGGGGAACCTTTGCCTACGCCGACCATGACGTCATAGCCGTACTCGGTTTGGCCGAACAGGGCTTGGCCGGCGTCGCGTAGCAGGAGAATCGAGATGGCCAGCGCGACTCCGAGGAGTACGGAGAGCAGCGTGAGCCAGCTCCCGAGGGCACGTTGCCGCATTTGCTTGATGATTAATTGAAGTGTTCCCATACGTCTGGCCGAATCGGTGCCGCAGGCTGTTAATAATATACGGTGAAATGTATATCCGTTTTCAATCTGCCGTGCTGAAATCCTCGGTCTTGTGATCCTGGAGCGAAGCGAAGGATCTGTTATTCGAGCGATTCACCGACGATCAGATCCTTCGCTTCGCTCCAGGATGACACTGGGCAGCTTATCCAACAGAGGATTTCAGCAGAGCATTTTCAATCGTCCAGTTGGTATCAACCCATGGCTGCTCGATTCAATTCCGCTAGAGAAACCGCCCGCGGCAATTGGCTTACGATGGCCGGGTCGTGACTGACCAGGAGCAGGCTTGCGCTGACCTCGGAGCAGAGTTTGCGTACGAGTTCGAGGACTTGCTGTGCGGATTTGGGATCGAGCGCTCCGGTTGGCTCATCGGCGAGGACCAGCTTGGGGCGGTTTGCCAGGGCGCGAGCGACGGCTACGCGCTGCTGCTGGCCCAGGGATAACTTGGCGGGCTTGTAATTGAGACGTTCGCTGAGACCGACCTCGTTGAGCAGATGTTGGGCCCAGGCGGGGTCGGTTTTTCGGCCGGTGAAGCTCATGCCGAGCAGGACGTTTTCCAGAGCGGTGAATCCACCGAGGAGATGGTGAGTCTGGAAGATGTAGCCGATGAATCGGCCGCGGAATTGATCGCGTTGGGCTTCGCCCAGAGCGGTGATGTCTACGATGCCGGGTGCGCCGGCGATGGGGGAACGGTAGCCAAATACTCCCGCGGCATCCGAACTTTGCGCGGCGACGGGATTCGGATTCTCGGGCTCCTTGCCAAACAAGATCCTTCCACTGCTGGGAGTCAGGATTCCGGCGATCATGTGCAGCAGCGTCGTTTTTCCCGTCCCGCTCCCCCCTACCAGAGCTACCTGCTCGGCATCGCCTAACTTGAAGGCGGGGACATTGATGACCGCGACGCGCTCGCCATCGGGCGAGATGTAATCCTTTTTGAGTGAATCCAACCACACGGGCATGCCCAGCGTTTTGCCAGAATGGGCGGCGGAATGCAAAGGAGGTGAGTGCGCGTTTGGATGGGATTACGGTTTTTGTGTCGGCGGTGAGCTTTTACTGTTGATGGATGAACGCGATTGCGGCGCGTGGAGAATCCGGGCCGGCGCGGGGTGGGGCAAGGTGATCGGGGCATCCGAGGGAGAGGGCTTATTGGATGAAACGGAAAGTTCGCGCTTTCAATACTTTGATCTTCAAGGTAATGTAGTTCCAGGTATACGGATGAAAGCATCAAATAAAGAATTGGTTGGGGCTTCCACGGCGGTATTGATTCTGGGGGTTCTGCGACGGGGATCGAACTACGGGTATGAAATCGTGCGGCAGATCAATGAGCATGCGGACGGCGCGTTTACGTGGCAGGAGGGGACGGTTTACCCGGTGCTGCACAAACTGGAGCGGGATGGGTTGGTGCGGAGCCGGTGGGAGGAGGCTGAGACGGGGCGGAAGCGGAAGTATTATGCGTTGACGGCGGCGGGACGCGAGTCGCTGGAAGAGGGGACGCGGCAGTGGCAGGTGTTTCATCAGATGATTGTGAAGCTTACTGGAGTCAGTCATGCGTGATTCGACCGATGATGCCGTACGAAAAATTCGCGATCTGTGCCAGGAACTGGCGGACCGGCATGGGCTGGATCGCGAATTGCGCGATGAAATGTGCGGGCACCTGGAAGATAAATTGGCGGGATATCTTCGCGGCGACGTTCGGATTTCGGAGGACGATGCGCTGTTGCTGGTGCGCGCGCACTTTGGAAACGCCGAGCAAATTGCCCGCACGATCGGACGAGAGTCTAGTGGAGCGGCGGAGAAGTTTTTGACATCGCAAGTCAACCACGCGCGACTTTACTCAGTGCTGGCGATTATCCTTGGTGTTTCGACAATGCTTACGATTCCGCTGGCGCTGCTAGTGTGGGTCCAGCGGCAATACGCCTGGGGTCCCAAGTCGCCGGGGCGCATTCCCAACTGGGCGCTTCCGTGGTCTGCGGCGATTAGCGGGATGTATGTGGTGTTGATCCTCTTGACACTGTTTGCACGGCGACTGAATCCCGGCGCGGGGCGACGGCTTACGCGGATGCTTAATTACGTGTTGCTTCCCGCAGTCCCCTTTGGAACGTTGCTGGGGATTTATGGGCTGATGAAGGTCGACAAAGGCGGGGAGCGCCAAATCGTGTGAGTTAGAGCATCCATGGCTTTTGTGTGGTTGGATCGTAAATTGAGTCACCGTGGGCGGAAGGTCCGGGGCTTCCGCCCACGGCTATCAAGGATCAACAAGAAATATGCCCCATGGATTTAAGTGACTGCGGCTGGGCAACTTTCGGCCCGATCGCGAACGGAGCGCCTGCTCGCCCGACCTTTCAGATAGACGTCCTGATACCACACTTCGGCCACAAGCAGGGTCCAGAGGGTGAGGTTGGCGTCGACCTTTTCGTGGCGGTGGGCGTCGATGAGTTTGAAGATGGAATTTCGATCGCCGAATGTGGCGCACAATCCGACGTTGCTTCGCAGATAGTCGTTTAAGGTTGATTCGAGTGCGCCGCGAAACCAGCCGGCCAGGGGGACGCGGAAGCCCCATTTTTTGCGATTGAAGACGCTGGCGGGGAGCATGCCGGCGGCGAGATCGCGGATGACCACTTTTGAGCGTCGTCCATTGACCTTGAACCGATCGGGGAGGGCAAGACCCAGCGGGCCGAGTTGCTTGTCAAGGAATGGGCTGCGCATCTCGAGGCCTTCGGCCATGGTCATGCGGTCGCCGCGTTCGAGCAGGTTGGACGGGAGCCAGGTGAGGCAGTCGACCAGTTGCATGCGGCCCATGGCGCTTAATCCTGACGCGCGGGCCAGGGCCTCGGACTGGCTGCGGGTGCTGTTGGCCCAGGCGGCAGAGTCCCAGTTCAGGCCCGGCATCAGCAGGCGCAACTGCTCGGCATCTACGTAGCTGAACCATTGAACGAGGCGCTCGAGTTCATCGGGCAATGACATCGCGCGGGCGGCAACGAGGGCTCGGCGACGGTCGATGCCGATCAGCCCGGCCAACGTGGCGACACGCTGCGCGCCGGCCGCCCGGAGCGCATTGCGGAGGAGTTTGGAGGTTCGGGCGAAGCGATATTTGGGGTAGCCGGCGAAAAATTCGTCGGCTCCCTCTCCGGATAACACGACTTTTACGGCTGAGCGGGCGTCCTGGCTCATCTGGGCGATCGCGACGTCTGCCGGCTCGCTGAGGGGTGCGTCGCGGCATGCGGTGAGTTCGGCGAGACGGGCCGCGTAGAGGGCGGGCGTTGCCAGGGTTTCATGATGATGGGTGCCCATGCTTTTGGCGGCGGCGCGGGCGGCGGGCAGTTCGCTGTATTCATCATCGCTGAATCCGACCGCGAAGGTATGAAGTTCCTGGCCAGGGGCGCGGAGGCGTTGCATGAGGGCGACGATCATGCTGCTGTCGATGCCGCCGGACAGGAAGGCGCCGACGGGGACATCGGCAACCAGGCGTTTGCGGACGGCGTCTTCGAGTTCGCGGCCGACTTCTTCGCGGATCCATTGATCGGGTTTGTCGCGGATCAGCTCTGCCGCACGGCGCGTCTGGTTTTCGAGGCTGTAATGGCGGCGGATAACGATTCCGTTTTCGGAAAACTCGAGCGAGGTTCCGGGCTCCAGTTGCCTCACCCCTGTGTAAAGCGTGCCCTGCCCGTAAACCGCGCGGAATCGCAGGACCTGACGGAGGCCATCTTCGTCCAACAGATCATCCACCTCGGGGTGTTCAAGGAGGGCTTTGATCTCACTGCCGAATACCAGAAGCTCGGGAGTCGGCTGGGCATAGAACAGCGGCTTGACGCCCATGGGATCGCGAGCGAGCAGGAGCTTCTGGTTTTGGCGATCCCAAGCACCAAAGCCATACATGCCATCGAATCGCGGCAGCGCCTGATCCCATTCGCGCTGGATCCAACGGAGCAGAACTTCCGTATCGCCACGGGAATCGAATGACTGGCCGAGCGAGATGAGTTGTTCGCGCAGGCCGGCGTAGTTGTAGAGTTCTCCGTTGTAGACAAGGGACAGATCGCTATCGGAAACCCGCATGGGCTGGGCGCTGCCGGCCAGATCGATGATGCTGAGGCGCGTGTGGGCGAGGCCGCACGCGCCGTCGATGAGGATGCCATTGGCATCGGGGCCGCGACGGCCCAGCGCAACGGCCATCCGAGCCAGCAGATCGTGCGAGCTTTTTTCTGTGCCAAACCGCACATATCCCGCGATGCCGCACATGCGAATTCCTCGATCGGCGACCCTGAATGTTACAAGACTGAAGAACCGGAAAGATGCAGACTGCTCCCCGCCCGCTCCTCATGGGGTGAAATGCATTGGAAACTAATCGCTTGCCCGCCGAGTTTGCACAAACGGCACGTCCGAATGAATTCGGGAGCTTTCGTCTCGCTCCCATACCTGCGGTGAGCCCAGGCGCAATTGCCAGCGTGCGCGAATTCTCGCTAGTATTTTTACAAAAACATAGACCCCGATCGCAAGCCAGAGGGATGGGTTGGAAAATAGCGCCGCCAGCCGGGAACCGTGGCTGTCGCCCTGGCGGGTGGCCAGTTGGGGGTATCGCTGGTCCAATTCGTAATTGCCCAAATGGGATCGGGTTTTGATGCGGATCAGCCCCCAAAGAGTGGCTGGCGGAGTGACGATCGATTTGGCTGCCGGAACGCCAATGCGTTCAGAGTCGGTGAACTGCCTCTTTACAAATGCGTCATCGCCGGTGACGAGGGGGAATTCCTTGAAACGGGCACGGCCGGCTTCGGAAATGGCGTAGACGCCGGTGTGGCCGATGCCGTCGCCGGTCGCCCACAGGCGATTGTCGATTTCATAGAACGCTCGTACCGGCCAGCTTGCCCGGCTCAGATCCACCTCCACCGCGGGACCGGCGGCCAAGGCGCCGGTTTGTTGGAGGGCCTGGGCCATCTGCCGGACTGATTCCAGCGTGATCAGCACATCTGCATCGACGAAAAACCGGGGAAATCCATTCGCGGCGTTGTCGCCCAAATTGAGCGCGTTGGCCTTTGAGCCGATGGGCGTTTCGATCACCTGGACGGGACCGGTTACCGCTCGCGCCGCATCGGCGGTTCGATCGGTGCAGCCGTTGCAGACCACGATCACTTCCAGTTCACCGGGACGCGCGCCGTCGATCATCGCCCTGACGCCGCGAGCGATGATGGCTTCTTCGTTGTATGCCGGGACGATGATCGAAATCACAACCAAACCTCGATGACTGCGCTTTCCGTGCAATACTTAAATTTGCTGTTTTGTTCAATGATGAATCCCGCCCGAGCCCCTGCCAATCATGACGCCGTGTGTAAGATTCCCGGCGATTTCCCCACCCTTGACGGCTATGGCATCGCCGCTAGGATTGTTTTCGGTGCGGGCGTAGCTCAGTTGGTAGAGCGTAACGTTCCCAACGTTAATGTCGAGGGTTCGAATCCCTTCGCCCGCTTTCACCGTCATCCGAACTCAACTCATTGCCCAACTGCAACCGGCAGGATTCGAACCTGCGACCGGCGGATTAGAAATCCGCTGCTCTATCCAACTGAGCTACGGTTGCGCCATAAAGACCACCCTTCGGCAAACCCCGTTTAGCGGGGTCGGTGGTAGTCGTTTCGACCGATTCGTCATTGAGCGGCCCATCATATCCGCACCCGCACGCGTGGCCAATCGGCGGAATACCTACGCCGTGGGCCGATTCGAACCGGCGACCTGGCAGACGGCTGCGGTGTCGTTCGCTTCGCTCAAGATGTGGTAGTTTGGCGATGAAGGGGATGTGCGGGGCATTCTCACTGAGAGTCTTCCCGATAATTTCAGTGCGGACGGTCGACCCATCCCGTAATCAGCGTATCGCGGAAGCCACATAGTCGCAGGAATAAACTTCGAGGACAGCGGTACCATGCTTCAGCGACATGGTCGCAGGCGGGGATCATTTCAGTGGATGTCGGTGGAACGTTGTTGTCAGGATTGGCTGGAGATCAGGATCAAACGGAGCGGGCATACATGATCCGCCGATTGCTTTTCCATACGGCCTGGTTTGTTTCGCTCCTGCTAGGCCTGGCAACGGCGGCGATTTGGGTTCGAAGCGTTTACATCCAGGAAGATTGGATGCGCTTCGTGCCCCCAGGCCGCGGCGCACGGATCCGCCACAACATTCCGAACGTGATAGGGGCTGATATGGAAATCTTTTCCATACGCAGCGGCGGGGTCATTGTTTACACCGCCAGCGGTGCTCCGCGCTTGGAATGGATACAAGAAAATGGGATTACGACCCGGCAGGTGCCCATTCCGCTGCCACCTTGGAAGCATTTGGTCGACTATCTGCCGGAACCATTGCCCGATTTAAACTGGTACGCGAGACGTGGACACTCTCACAAACTGCTTGGGATCCAATGGGCCGAGTGGTCTATGCCTAATTTGCGATTCGGCAGAAAGCCTCAAACGGTCACCTTTAAGGTTTTCTTCGTTCAACTGTGGATGCCGCTCGTTTTGTTTTCGATCCTGCCGCTAGCAGCTTTATTGGCTAGCGCGCGCAGGCGAACACGAAAACGAGCGGGTATGTGCGTGCAGTGCGGCTACAATCTGACCGCCAACGTATCGGGCCTGTGCCCGGAATGCGGAACGGAAGTGCCCGGCGCACTAAATGACCGTGCGCGATTCCGCGCCTTTTCGTAACATGGCTTTCCAAGCCATGATCGAGGGGGATGCCTGTCAGCGCCGGGTCCGATTTGGGAAAACCAAGTTTCGACAGATGGACAACCTTCTGCATTTGCCCCCAAGAAATGCCCAATTCGGCGAGTTGGTTTTCCCACATCTCACCCGGCGCCGGACCCGCGGCTGCC
>DAIRGS010000256.1:0-10163 GCA_036794395.1 Tepidisphaeraceae bacterium
CCCCAGCCCTCTCCCGGAGGGAGAGGGGGCAGGAAGGGGCACGCTTCTAAGTGCGCAATAAAACCTTGATGAGCAAGCTATGTGAAAACCTTTGGTTTTCTTCCGGCAACGATCAGGCGGCGGGGGGAGTGAGCAGGCGCTCGGCGGTGGAGACGAGCTTGTCCATCTTGACGGGCTTGTGGAAGTATTCGCTCACGCCCAGACTTTCAGCGTACATCTTGTGACGGGCACCTTCGTTGCCGGTGATCATGATCACGAAGGGCTTGGCGTTTCGGGGTTTTCGGGCCTTGATCTTTTCGAGGACGAGGAACCCGCTGCGGCCGGGCAGCATCATGTCGAGGACAACGAGGTCGGGGGAATTCTTTTCGACCAGTTCGACCGCTTTGTTTCCGTTGCCGGCCATATCGACCACCGCGCCGGTGGGCTCGAAGGCGGCCTGCATGCTGGTGAGGATGTCCTGGTCATCATCCACGAGAAGGATTCGTTTGTCTTTCAGGGCTTCGCTCATGTTGTTCTCCAAATAAAACGTTGGGGCCGGGCTGAGGGATATCGAGGTTCGGTCAAGGGCAAGGGGCCGGGCGTCCGATAACTGTTTTAAGGTATTCTATTGTAGCACGTTATCCCACGCGGGCGTCGCGAAGGACAACGGTGGTTTTTTAAAATTTTGCCGGATCCGCCCATGTCGCCATCGTCTCCCATCGTTGTACTGGATAGCGGATTAGGGGGTCTTACGGTCGTAAAGGCCCTTCGGACGGCCCTTCCTGAAGAGGAAATCATCTATTTTGGAGATACAGCCCGGTTGCCATACGGGTCGAAGACAGCGTTGACGGTGACGACATTCGTCCGGCAGATAATCGAATTTCTTCGGCCGCACGATCCTAAACACGTGGTGATTGCGTGCAATACGGCCACAGCGTTATCGCTTCCGATGATCCGGTGTGCGTTTCCGGAGCTGTGCATCACGGGGGTAATCGATCCCGGGGCGAAGGCGGCGGTGGCGGCGGCGGGGACCAAGCAGGTGCCCACCATCGGCGTGATCGCCACTGAGGCGACAGTGCGATCCAAGGCGTACGAAACGGCGATTCATCGGCGGCGGCAGCATGCGCGCCTGATACAGCAACGAACGCCGTTACTGGTTCCGATCATTGAAGAAGGGCGGACGGGTTCGGATCCGCTGGTGAAGCTTGCGCTGCGGCAATATCTGGAGCCTTTGTGCCGGTATGGGATTGATGTGCTGGTGTTGGGGTGCACGCACTATCCGATTTTAAAGGACGCAATTGTTGAAACGGTGGGACCGAAGATCAGCGTGATTGACTCGGCCGAGCAGTGCGCTCAAGATGTCGCGCATCGCCTGAAGGCGCGTGGTTTGATCGCCCGACAGGCGTGGTCGGACAAAGCCGGGGCGATATCGAATTTACGAACGTTCGTAACCGATGATCCGGCACGATTTAAGAAATTAGCGAGCCGCCTGCTGGGATTTGAGATCGACTTGCCCGCGTTGGTGCCGCCCGATGAGCTTTATTGGGAGCGGCGGACAGGGCCGGTGCCGATCCCGATTCCGATCCCGGCGTGAATTGCGAGAGGCACCAAGGACATTCATGCGACTTTCGACGGTATTCTCGGCGTCTTTTGCGATGCTAATGACCGGCTGCGGGATCTTTTCCGGAGGGCCGGTTGATTCGCCGCCTCCGATGGGGCCGCGTCAGCCAGCCACTCAACCCGTTGCGATTGGGCGGATTGACGACGACCGCGAGGCGGAGAACTCAGAAAATTTTTTCGTGGCTATCGTTATGGCGCCTATCCGATGGGTGGGAGCGGCGATCGAATTGCCGGTTGCACAGATTCGATTGCTGGAGGGTGATACACCCTCCAAAGCCGCCAGAATGACGACGGATAGCAATTCGGCGGACAACCGGCGGTTGGGGGTGACCAAGTTAGTGGAGTATAGCTTCGCCCATCGACCCCCTTATACGACACGGTACGAGCAGATGGCGCAGGCGGATCCGGATCCGACGGTGCGGGCGGCAGCGCTTCGCGCGTGCAACCAGGCGCGGGACCGGGCAGCGACGCATTTGTTTATTTCCATGCTGGGTGATGTGAAAGAAACGGATGGAGTACGACTGGAGGCGGCCAAGGGGCTGTGCAATCTGCCGGACTCTGGGGCGGTGCCGACTCTTTTGACTGTCGGGAACGCCACGGACACGAATCGCGATGTACGAATTGCATCGGTTGATGCGCTGAAATACTACCGCTCGCTGGAAGTGGGCAGGGCGCTGGGGAATCTTCTGGCGGATCGGGACTTTGCCGTGGGATGGCAGGCGCGGCGGAGTTTGGTTTACATGACCCACCAGGATTTCAAGATGGACCAGGGCGCATGGCTGGCATTTATTGCCGGCCCGACCAAGCCGTTAGAATGAGGCGTCATGCGAGCCCTGGTTTTTGACAGCACGCTCTCGTTTCGTCCAAGGCATCCTGATCCATCTCCATCGACCGGGGACACGCTGATCCGGGTGCGGCATGCGGGGATCTGCGCGACGGATCTGGAAATTACCCGCGGGTATATGGGATTTCGCGGGGTGTTGGGGCACGAGTTTGTTGGGGAGGTCCAGCATTCGGCGAATCGGGACCTGATTGGCCGACGGGTGGTGGGCGAGATCAACGTGGTCTGCGGGCGATGTGATTTGTGTCTTTCAGGTTTATCCACGCACTGCCGGAACCGGACGGTCCTGGGGATTGTTAATCGGGATGGGGCGTTCGCGGAGTTTGTGCGGCTGCCGGCGCACAACCTGCATGTTTTGCCGGACTCGGTGGACGATGATGCGGCGACTTTTGTGGAGCCGCTGGCGGCGGCGTACCAGGTTACCAAGCAGATCAATCTTGATGGACGCAAGTGGGTGACCGTGCTGGGCGATGGGCGGCTTGGGCTGCTGGTGGCGCAGGTGCTTCGGGATGCGAACTGCCAGGTGCGGGTGATCGGGAAGCATGCTGAGAAGCTTGCGTTGTGTGAGAAGTGGTCGATCCGGTCGCGGCCGCTGGATGAGATCGTGCCGCGGCATGATCAGGATGTGGTTGTGGATTGCACGGGAAGCGCGGCGGGGCTGGAGATGGCGATCCAGATGGTTCGGCCGCGTGGGACGGTGGTGCTGAAGACAACGACAGCGGCGGGGGCGCCGTTAAATTTAGCGCCGGTTGTGATTGACGAGATCAATATCGTGGGGAGCCGGTGCGGACCCTTCCGGGAGGCGATCCGGGCATTGGCGGAGAAGCGCGTGGACGTGGCGAGCTTGATTCACCGGCGGATGAAGCTGGAACAGGGCGTTGAGGCGATGGCTTTGGCGGCGCGGCCGGGAGTGCTGAAGGTCATCCTGTCGTGCGCGGCATGAAGGTGGTGATGGGGATGGACGCGTAATGGATTGCAGATATGGCCAAAGAGCTCGCAATCGTGTTGAACAATGGGAGCATCAATTCAGCGGTCACGACGGCGCTGGCGGCACAGCGGTTCCGGCTGGTGATGTTGCACATGATCCTGGCCGAGGGTGAGGACGAAGGGGCGGAAACAGCTACGCGGTCGCGCGTGGCCTTTGACCAGCAGACGGGGCATTACAAACCGTATCGGGAGCACGTACTCGAGCTGTCATTCCTCACGCAGCTTCAGGCTCCGGGCGGGCCGAAGAAAAGTGTTGAAGGGGCGGAGGCCAAGCAGCAGTCGCGGATGGGAGGGCAATTGCTGGAGTTGCTGCCGCTGGTTGCGGCGGCGGCGCGGTTTGCGGCGCATTACCACGCGGTGGCGATCTATTTTGGGCTAAGGGCGGGCAGTGCGGCAGACGATCTTGCGCAGGCATCGGAGTACGTTCAAATCTGGCAGGAACTATTGCAATTGCCGTGCGGGGTTTCGGATCTTGAGTTTACGACGCCGCTGCTGGAGATGGAGCCGTGGCAGGTTGTTGATCTGGGGATTCAAGTGAATGTGCCGTTTGATCGAACGTGGAGCTGCGTGACGGACGCGGCGGAGCCTTGCTGGGCGTGTAAAGGTTGCCGGACGCGCGAGGCGGCGTTTCATCAGGCGGGGAAGCCGGATCCGTTGAGGGCGGTAAAGCGGGGGTAGGATTTTTGGTGGCACTTGGCGAAGATGTGCAGCCTTTTGGCCGCACAGCAGGCTTGGAAGCCTGCACCACAACAATGTGCATGCCTTGCTTCCCGATCGCGTCAACTAGCGCGCGGCGCGGGTGGCCGGGGGCGCGGGGATATCTTTGAGGAAAGATCGAAGACGGTATTTGTCGAAGTCTTCCAGGTCCAGTGTCAGTGATTTGTTGATAAGATCGCGGGCTCGTTCCCGTTGGGCGGGGTCAGGGGAATCTTTGAGGGTTTCGGCGGTGTTGGCCAACTCAGGTCCGATTTCCTGGACGTTGGATCTTTCGAATTGCAATTGTTCCCGGCTAAATTTGATTGCCTCATCGACTTGGCTGGTCGCCAGATATGCCTTCAACAGAGATTTCATGAGGGTGCGTTGCGACTGTTTCTGGTCCTCATAATAGGCTAGCGCGTCTCGGTAATAGGGAATGGCTTCGACCGGCTTATTTAGTTCATGGGCATAGATATCGCCGACGGTCTGTTGTTCGGCTGCGAGGGTGAGCGGGTTGTCCTTCAGTTTTTTGCAGGCGGCGATCAAGGCGAACAACTGCCGGTCGTACTCCTTTTTTGATTTGAACTGCTCAGCCCAGTCCACGAGATCGCCAGCGCTTCCGGCCAGGAGGATTTTTTGAAAGGCCTGCCAGGCGGCATCTTGGACGATGCGGCTGGGTTCGGAGGGGAGACGGGAGCTTTCATCCAGGCGGCGCGCCCAGTTGGAAGATCCGATGACGCCCAGTGCATTCGCGGCTTCACGACGGACTTCAGGGTCGGGCTCATCGTTGGGGTTGAGATAGGCGGAAATGGTCCCTCCGGCGTCTTCGCCGGTCAAACCCAGGCCGGCGAGAGCGGCTTCACGGACGATCGGCGCCTCGCCGGGGGTGAGAAAGGTTCTGAAAAGCACAATGAGTTCGTGCGAGTTGTTACGGTTGACAGTCGCGGCAATCGCGCGAAGCAACCTGGCGCGCAGCTCAGCGACGCCGGGAGCGGCGATGGGTTGACCGGGCGGTCCGGTTCGGGTGTTGAGCGTCTGGAGCAGCGCCTGGAATAAGGATTGAACAGCGGGGGGTGTGGCTTGTAGCGTGGGCGCGATTGATTTGAGTGCGTCGGTGGCGGCTCCGACAACCGAGTCGGAAGGGTCGTTGAGAAGATTCTGGAGGATGGGAGCCGACCGACGTTTGTCGACGCTGGCGAGAGTTTTGATTAGCGCCTTTTTAACGGCCGGATCCTGCTCGATTCGCAATTGAAGGACGATCAAATCGAAGGCGTCGGCGTCTGATAATTCCCCGAGGGCCAGGGCGACCTGGAGGCGCACATCGCCGGAGGCGTCGCCGAGAAGATGCTCGAGGCGGGGGATGATTTGGGGATTTAAATTCTGGGCAGCATGGACGGCCTCAAGGACGATTCTGGCCCCGGCAGCGCGGGTATCGGGGTCGGGGTCGTTTAGAAAATCCAGCAATACGTCGGATTTTTTTTGTCCGGCTGGCTGAGCGTCGTACTGGATTTTGAGGAACTTGAAGAGTTGGGTGCGCAATGCCGCGA
Source organism: Tepidisphaeraceae bacterium (assembly GCA_036794395.1). Classification (GTDB taxonomy): domain Bacteria; phylum Planctomycetota; class Phycisphaerae; order Tepidisphaerales; family Tepidisphaeraceae; genus DASXMX01. The sequence goes on from DAIRGS010000256.1 coordinate 5,671, forward strand.
GCTGCCGGGCTGCGTTTTCACCGCGCAGTTCGAGGAGTTGATGCTGTTCTGACAGGACTTGATTTCGCCAGGCGTCATCCGGGATCTTGCTTCGGGCGGTCCACCAGCGGGTCCAGGTATCGCGGGCATCGGGGCGAGCGGTTTGGCCGCTCAGGTGAACGAGTGATTTGATGGCGGCGTCGCGAAGGTCGGAGGTTGCGGCGGGGTCATTTACCAGATTGACGAGCGTTTCGGCGACCCGTTTCTGAACGATGCCGCCGAGGGCATCAACTGCCGCAATTTGGCCGGGCAGCTTGGATTTGGCGGTTTCGATTAATGCCTGGTAGGCGGGGGCTTGATCGTCAAAATGCGACAGGGCGCGTGCGGCGTACTGGGCGGTGGTGCGGTCGCGGGGGAGCAGCCTGATCAGAGGGGGGATCCATGTTGAATCCATGGAATCGATGGAGGTGGCTTCGCTGGCAGCATGGGCGGCGGCGACCTGGGTCCGATCATCCTGGCTGGTCAGGGCGGCGGCAATGGCAGCGCGGGAAGCGGGGGTGTTGATGGCGATGAGGCTCCGGGCGGCTTCGTAGCGGGCGGCGGGGAGGCCTTCTTCCATTGCACGGGCAAGGTGCTGGACGTAGTCGCCGGGCTCGGTGGGGCGGGAGGCGGGGCGGGTTTCGGGGTCGGCGGCGCGGGCGCGTGCGGAGGCCGACGCGGCTACCGCGACCGCCAGCACTGCTTGGATCCACCAATTGAGCGCCACTGTCATGCCTGCCGATGCGCTGGCCGGTCTCGAGACCGACGACGCTTTCCAAGACTCCGTCCCTACCTGCCTTATCGACGTGTGGGGGAAGTTACCGCATTTTAGTCTCGCGCAAAAGACACGACTCTTGCCAAGTCATTAGCGCTGGCTAAAGTATCTGTCAGAGGTTGTGCGGAGACTGGTCACTTCTTTCGCAACGACGGATCGCGATGAGCGACTGGAACGATGCCGAGCGTCGTGTTGAAAAAGCCCAGGAGCTGTTTGAACAGCGCCGATGGGTGGAAGCTCTGGAAGAGCTACGCGCCGCAATCTCAATCAATCCTTACAATGGTGGCTGGTTCTTCAATATCGGGCTGACGCTCGACGAGATGGGCCGGTACGACGAGGCGATCGAAGCTTATCATCAGGCGCTCGAGATAGATGGCCACGATCTTCAGGCGCTCAATCATCTTGGCATCGATCTGCATCGGGTGGGGAACTTCGATGAAGCCCTGAAAAAATTCGAACTCATCGAGCAGATCGATCCATCCTTTGAGCCGAGCTATTGCCAGCGGATTTTGACATATGGCGAGCTTGGCATGCATGACCGGGCGGAGGAGATGTTCTACCTGGCTCGGCTGTACAAGGAACACTGCCCGCACTGCTATTACAACATGGGGTGCAGCCTTTCGGATCGGGGGCTGTATGACAAGGCCATTTATTGCTGGCAAAAGACGCTGGATCTGGATGAGGGGCACCCGGAAGTGCAGGTTCGGATCGCCGAGGCTTTCTGGGGGAAGGGGGAGCTGGAATCGGCCCGGCAGCATTATTTGATCGGGCTGCGGCAGGATCCGGGGAATACGGGCACGCTGCTGGATCTTGGGGAATTGCTGGCGGAGATGGGGCGGGACGAGGAGGCGGGGGAGAAGTTTCGCCGGGCGATTGAGTTGGCGCCTGAGGAACCGGCAGGGTATTTCTGTCACGGACGATGGCTGATTCGTCATGGGAACGATCAGGACGCAATCGATGCGTTTTCGAAGGTGCTTCAGTTGGACCCGACGTGCATGGGGGCACATCTGCGGCTGGGTGAGCTGTATTATCGTCGCAGGGAGTTGCCGGCGGCGCGAAAGCACCTTCGGGCGGAATTGCTGCTTCGGTCGCAGGATCCGCAGGTGTTGATCGATCTGGCGAACCTGCTGCTGGATACGGGGCAAAATCGGGCGGCGGTCGCTTGCCTCAAACGGCTGGTGCAGATCGAGCCTAAAAATGTACGGGGTTGGCAGAACCTGGCGGTGGCTCAGTTTCTTATCGGGCGGTATGACGAGGGGATTGCATCGTGCCATGAGGTTTTGCGATTGAGCCCGAAGAATGCCACGGCGGCATTCAACCTGGCGTTGGCCTACGAACATCTGCGGCGATACGAAGAGGCGCTGACGTGGGTGAAGGCGGGGCTTAAATCGGATCCGCGCGATCCGGCGCTGCAACGGCTTGAGCTGCGGGTGCGGGTTTTGAAGTGGCGATCGAAGGCATTTAGCATTGTGCGATCGGTGATCCCGATCAGGCGCGCTTAGGGGAGCGGCGCGGATTATTAACACGAAGGCACGAAGGCACGAAGAATACAAGATTGTAAATTGCGTGGTGGATCGGCCATATCTTACCAGTTGCGCTTCTCGCACAAATCGAAGTGGATGCGCGATTTGGTCGTGTCTTCGATTACTTCTGAAATCTTGGGGCTACACGATGCGGGCGACGATCATGGTGACGTCATCGGTGCGTTTGGCCATGCCGACGAATCTTCTCAGGTGCCAGAGGATATTTTGGGAGATTGACTCGGCGGAAGGCCCGCCTTGTTGGAGGGCTTCGATGACTCGGGGGCGGTCGAAGCGTTGGTGGTCGAAGTTCATGGCGTCGGTCAGGCCGTCGGTGTAGATGAGCAGGACGTCGCCTTGCTGGAGATCGACGATGAATTGTTTGTAGTTTTCTTCTTCGTTGACGCCCAGAACCAGGTTGTCGCCGGCGATTTCGGTGACTTTGCCGTCGCGTAGCAGGAGGGGCGGGACGTGGCCGGCGTTGCAGTAGGTGAACCTGCGGGTGCGGGCGTTGAGGACACCGTAGAAGAGGGTGACGAATTCGCCGAGCTTCGTATCGCGGCAGAGCATGAGGTTGATGCGCCGGACGACTTCGTCGAGGTTGTAGACGTTATCGACCTGGGCGCGGAGAAAGGCTCGGACGGAAGCCATAATGAGGCTGGCGGGGACGCCCTTGCCGCTGACATCGGCGACGGTGAGGCCGAGGTTGTCGTCGGGGAGGGGGATAAAATCGAAGAAATCTCCGCCGAGCTCGTAGCAGGGGAGGTAGACGCTGGCGAGCTCCACGCCCGGAACGACGGGCGGTTGATGGGGGACCATTCGTTGCTGGACGTCGGCGGCCATCTGGACTTGTTTTTCAAGGGCGGCAGCTTCGATGGTTTCGTTGAGGAGCCGGGCGTTTTCGATCGCGGCGGCGGCCTGGGCAGCGACCGCTTTGAGCAACTCGATTTTGAGCTGGCTGAAGGCGGCCTGCTGCCCGGTATAGACGCGAAGCACGCCGATGGGTTTGCCCTTGTAGCGCATTCCCACGGAAAGCATCGAGGCGATTCCTTCGCGGATCGATTCCTGGGGATATTGCACGCGCGGATCGGTGCCCATGTTTTCGACGTACTCGAAGCCCTCGGCGGAGAGGGCGATTCGATCGATCTCGGCCTTGGGGAGGTGGATGGGGCCCTTATTTAGATATTCAGCCGAGAGGTTGTAGACGGCTTTGATATTCAGCTCTTCGCGCTCGGCATCGTAGAGGCGGAGGGAGGCGGCCTTGGTTTCCATAACCTCGGCGACGACCTGGACGGTGCGTTGGAGCACCTGTTGGAGGTCGCGGGCATCGGCGAGCATCATGGCGACGCCATACACGGCGGTGAGCTCGTTGATGCGCTGCCGGAGCTGGAATTCCTGGTAGCAGAGACGCGCTATCGCATTAGCGAGAAGGAACAGAAACTGAATCGCGGCGCCGCGGCTATTCTTGGATTTGGCGAGTTGGGTGAGAAGAGAGCGAATCTGCTTATGGTCCAGGCCATACTTGGTGCTGAGGGCGGCAAGCTTTTCGTCGTCAACGCTGGTGGACGCGGTACGGCCGGACATGCGGATTGTCCCGAGTCGCTGGTTGTTTACGATAATTGGGGCGACATATTCCGCGCCTTCACGCTGCGTGGGTGTGCCATCCTCGGCCAGGGCCTTCTGACGGCGCAGGAACTCCTTTGTGGGGGTCGGCTGTGTCAAGACTTTGCCATCTGCATCCGTAATTGTGGCTTTTACGTCTGCCACAGCCGCAAAGCTGTCCTGGATCTCCTGGAGCGTGGGAACGTCCATGAAATCGGTGAGCGTTAGATTATCCGCGCTAGAACCCATGCCGTGGTCAACCTTAGGGAGGATTGGGGAAAATGCAAAGGAGTGGGACGGGGGGGATGAATGGACAATTGATAATTGACAATGGACAACGAAGAGGGGGAAGCCCAAAGACTGAAACACGTAAAGACGTAAAAACGTGACCAGATGTGTTACGTCTTTGCTTTGGGGCGGGGGGAGCCTTAAGAATTAACGGTGGTCACGCAAGGAGGGGTTTGACGACGTTGCCCAGGACGTCTGTGAGGCGGAAGTCGCGGCCCTGGAAGCGGTAGGTGAGGCGGGTGTGGTCGAAGCCCAGGAGGTGGAGGATGGTTGCTTGGAGGTCGTGGACG
>DAIRGS010000038.1:0-35397 GCA_036794395.1 Tepidisphaeraceae bacterium
TGCACTCGCCTCACCCCCTCCCCCAATCCCCCCCTCCCCCCCTCTTCTTCTATTTCCCCCCAAAGCCTTGCCATCAATCCCTCCGATTCCTATACTCCCCCCCTCACTCGTTTTGGAAGCTGAGAAGGAAACTACATAGATGCCAACGATCAATCAGTTGATCAAGAAGCCGCGCCGAGCCCTCGGGCGGATCAATAAAGTTAAGGACCTTGAGGCCAGCCCGCAGAAACGCGGCGTATGCCTTCAGGTCAAGACGATGACCCCGAAGAAGCCCAACTCGGCCCTCCGGAAGATCGCCCGCGTGCGCCTTAGCAACGGGAAAGAAGTCACGGCTTACATCCCCGGCGAAGAGCACAACCTCCAGGAACACAGCATCGTGCTGGTTCGCGGCGGTCGCGTCCGCGATCTGCCGGGTGTGCGTTATCATATCGTTCGCGGCACCCTCGACGCCCTCGGGGTCGACGGCCGCAAGCGCAGCCGCAGCAAGTACGGCGCAAAGAAAGCCAAGTAAACGGAACACAACTGCAATGGCGTACAAGAAATTCACGTCCAGCGAAGAGATGCTCAAACCCGACGCTCGCTACAACAGCAAGCTCGTGAGCAAGTTCATCAACTGCATCATGTGGGACGGCAAGAAGTCCGTCGCCCAGAAGATCGTCTACGATGCGATGGAAACCGTCACCAAGCAGGTGAAGGATGTCCCCCCGCTCGAACTCTTCGAAACCGCGATCAACAACATCAAGCCCTACGTTGAAGTCCGCAGCCGTCGGGTCGGCGGAGCCAACTACCAGGTTCCGATGCAGGTCAACAAGCGCCGCCAGCAGAGCCTGGCGTTCCGCTGGCTGATCAACGCCTGCCGCGAAGAAGCCGGCCGCCCCATGAGCCAGCGCCTCGCCAACGAACTCATGGCCGCTTTCCGCAAGGAAGGCAAAGCCATGAACACCCGCGAACAAACCCACCGAATGGCCGACGCCAACAAAGCGTTCGCCCACTTCGCCTGGTAAGCAGACTGCGCATCCAACCAACTTTCGATCGTGGCCGGTCTTCCGGCCACTTTCTTTTGCGCACCCACTAAGACCATGAGCAGCGCTATTGTGGCCTGCGGTGACCGCGGTCGATTCCGTACTCCAAAACTTGAAGCTTCTACCACGCCATCACTTTCAGCGTCAGCCCTTTTCCTTGCCCGCTTTGGCAGCGATCTACTGGTCGCCGCCCGTCTTGATCACCTTGATGTACTCGTTCTCCATCCATGGTTTCCAGCACCGGGCGAATTCGATTTGCGCCTTTTCGTCGATCGTTCCCGCCTCAACCAACATCGATTCCTGCCCGACCGATCTTCCGCTGCCGGGACCTCCCAGCGATATCCAGCCACTGTGCCGGTATTCGAATGGGCCGATGATTCCGGGACTGTCGATGGGACTGTATTGGTCGCTGATGCCAAAAAGCAATCCCAGCGCCCAGGCCCTTTGCGTCGGATTGAGCTTGTCACTATTGACTGCCGCGATCAACTCCGGCACCGCCTTCCAATCCATCTGCCGTAGTTGTGCGGCCGCTGAACCCTTCGCCAGAAAGTCATCTTTCTCGTTGTATGCTCCACCAAGAATTTTAACGGGCCCTTGAGCCGGGAGCTTCAAGATCAGGGACGCGGCACGGGCCTGCTCTACTGCGCTGGTTCTCACGGTAATTGGTTCCACCACGAGTGTGAGCGGAATAGACTTGCAGCATATCAGCCCCTCAATGTCGGCCGTCAAGCCAATGCTGATAGTGGGGTGAAACAGGACAGTCGCCGTGTAACGCCCGGGCTTCTGAATCGATATGTACGAGGCAAGCCGAAGGTTCAGGGGAATCGACTCTGCGTACTCGAGTACCTCACTGTGACCGAGCCCCCCCATGTCAAATTCCTCACGCTCGGGTAGAGCCCGGCCCTGTTCGTCGAGGAGTTGTATCCGCCATTTATTGTGCCGCGAGGCCCCGCGGTAGTCGCCGCCAACATCAACCGGAATCGGGAGTTTTTCCCCATCGAGGTTTGTGAGGTTTGCCGTAATCTCCGGGAGGTATTGAATGCTGTTCCGAAGTAGCGACTTACCCTCGATTAGAATGACAAGCGGGTCCGGCTTCTTCTCTACGCGGCGGACCGCCGTCAGAAGCAACAGCTCTTTCGCCGGGTGAAAATGGGTCTTTTTGGCTGAGGCGTGTTCCGCGGCATATCGCGTTTTGAGAACTTCTTCCCAGTGCGCCCCTCCGCGACGGATGATCTCCGTCAGGCACAGATCAAAGCCGCCCTCGACCTTCACGATGTCAAGGACGTTCTCCAGTAGAACATCGGAGATTTGACGGAGCGTTTGCTGACCCCGGACACGCATACGTCGCAATTCATCCGGATTATCGTGATACGACGGATGCCTTGGTCCCAGCTCGGCGGCAATTTCCTCCGGATCTTCGGCCGACGACTGCGTACTTGGCACGGTCGCCCCTGGCGTTTGTCCAAGTGCCATCAAACCTCCCACGCAGCAGATGAAGAGAATCGCGGTGCCGGTCGTAGTGATGTGCGTCATGATGCAGCCTCCCGGTGTGACCAAGTGTGGCTTGAGAGATCGCAATTCTACCCACAACATCCCGCATTCATGGTCCCAATATATCCATTTGCGAAAGTTGAGGCCGCCCGAACGTATCCACCGGTTCATTTCGATGGTTGAAGAGGAAGTATTCGGCACCATCCCAGCTTGCATTTCCCCCACACCACGGCAACACTCAATCCATGGTTGATTTGAAGGATCTACGTGAGAATCCGCAGAAATATCGCCGCGGTGCGGAACTCAAAAACGTCAAGGTGGACATCGACGCCCTGCTGGCCGCCGACGAGCAGCGGCTCACCGCTCAGCGCGAGTTCGAGAAGTTCAGGGCCGAGCAGAACGAAGCGTCCAAGGAGATTGGAAAGCTCAAGGACGCTTCGGAAAAGCAGGCCGCCATCGCCCGTGTCGGGAGCCTGAAGACCAGCGTCAAAGACGCCGAGGAGCGGATGAAGACGACGGAAACGCAGGTGAACGTCCTGCTGCTCCAGGTTCCTCAGCCGCCGGATGATGACGTGCCTGTTGGCAAGGACGCGACCCAGAACGTCGTGCTCTATCGCTGGGGCCAGCCCAGGAAATTTGAGTTCAAGGCCAGGAGCCACATCGAGCTGGGCGAGGCCCTGGGCATTCTTAACTTCGAAGCCGGTGTGCGGCTCTCCGGGTCCCGCTCGTACTTCCTCATCGGTGCCGGGGCCGATCTGCACAATGCCATCCTGCGGTTCTCCATGGACATGATGACCCGCGAAAAAGGCTTCACCGCGATGACTGTTCCGGTGCTCGTCCGCGAGCCGGCACTGATCGGCACCGGCTTTTTCCCTGCCGGCCGCGATGCGGTGTACGCGGTCGATCCGGGGCCGGAAGAGAAGTTCCTCACCGGAACCGGTGAAGTCGGCCTGACGGCGTTTCACATCGGCGAAACGCTCGACGAAAAAGACCTCCCCAAGAAATACACCACCGTCAGCACCTGCTTCCGCCGCGAGGCCGGCACCTACGGCAAAGACACCGCCGGCCTCTATCGCGTCCACCAGTTCGACAAATGCGAGCAGGTGGTGATCTGCAAGAACGACATTGCCGAGAGCAAGCGCTGGCACCAGGAAATGCTCTCGTACTCGGAAGAAGTCCTCAAACGCCTCAACCTCCCCTACCGCGTCATCCAATGCTGCACCGGCGACATCGGCGTGAAGAACGCCTCCATGATGGACATCGAAACCTGGATGCCCAGCCGCCAAGACGAAAAAGACCCCGACTCCGGCTACGGCGAAACCCACTCCGCCTCCCGCCTCTACGATTTCCAGGCGCGGAGATTGAACCTTCGATATAAGGGAGCGGATGGAAAACTTCGCTTCTGCCACACACTGAACAACACGGTGGTCGCCAGCCCGCGCGTGTTGATTCCGATTCTAGAGAACTATCAGAACGCGGATGGGTCAGTGACGATCCCGGAGGCGCTGCGGCCGTACATGAATGGGCACGAGCGGATTGCGGCGCGGTAAGATTGCGCCGACGAAAACACGATGGTTTTCAGGCACTGCGCTTATCGTTGCCAGTTCGTCATCGCGTCTGTCAGACCTGACGGATGAAGTCTGCCAAGTGGCTGAGCGGGACGGGCCATGAGATGGGCGGCGAGTTCGGTGAGTCAGTAGAAGCGCCTTCATCGATCCTTCCGGCAAGCCATAAGACGGGTATCACACGATCCGCGCCGCCATTGATGCTCGCATGAATCTCCGATGCGGTAAACCCCGCGGCGGACGTGGAACGGGCCGCAACAACCGCCGCGTCGATCCCGACCAAATCAGCGCGCGTCGGCAGCGTATGACGGACCTGCACTTCCGCCAGTGATTCCAACGCCGCCTCCAACGGGTCGAATGCCGATAGGGAGGGATCTCGCACCAACATCACTTTTATAGAACGCCGTCCATACGGCGGCTCCATCAGCTTCGCCTCATCCTTTGGAGACAGGCGGGCAAGCATTGCGGTCAGGCCGTAAATCTCTCCCCGTAGAGGCACGCCATCCGGTCGGGCGGGGTCCTCGCATCCCACCGCATTGCGGCACTCAGGCTTGCTGAGTGGGCGGAGCGGCGAATGCTCTGAGGACGCCAGGAGCACGCCCGTGGCATACAGATCGGCTACCTGGAGCAGCCGCGCCATCGGATGGGCCGCCGCCCGCGCGAATCCCGCCTCGTGAAAGGATGCGATCGGTTTGCGGATCTCCTCCGGAAGCCCCAGGCAACGGAGAATGGTCTGAACAAGTTCGCCATGCGTCATGCCGAGCATCATGCGCTCGAGCACGTCGCGTCGGCGACCGGTTGCCTCCTGCACTTCCAGAACTTTTCGGTACTCCTCGCCGAAATGACTGTGGAAGAGGATCTCGCCCAGGTCGTGGCAGAGGCCGACCAGGTACGCTGAGCCCCCCAGATCCTCGGGCGCGAGCCGGTTGCAGAGGGTTGCGACGGCGAAGGAGTGCTGCCAGCAGCGGATCGGGTTAAAGCCGTCGGGACCAGACGGCGGCATCGCATCGAAGACGCCCATTGATGCAGCGATGTCGCGAACAGTGGCACAGCCTATGTTGCGCACCGCCTCGGCCAGCGTGGCGACGACGCCGCGGGTCGAAGCATAGCTGACGCTGTTAGCCGCCTGCAGCACCCGTGCCGCCAAGAGCGAGTCCCGCGCGATCAACGACGTCAGGTCCGACATGTCACCGCGCGGCGAGGCAGCTAACGCGATCACCTGTGCCACCACGCCCGAGAGCGTGCGGGCCTGCATCGCGATCTCCGCTCGCTTGATGCACTCCTCCCGGTCCATGAGTTGTGGAACTTCGCCCCCGGTCAGCGCAACGGATTGCTGCTTTGCGGGCGGCGCATCGGCCTTCTTTGCAACAACGCTTGGTGGAGGAACGACCGATGGCTTTAATGCAGTTGATACCTTGCGAGCGGACGCGGGCTCATCGATCTCAAAACCGGGTCGCGGCGGCGGCACGTACTTACCTACGCGAGTCAGCAGCTCCGATAGCGAGAACTTGGACTTCAGTATGTAGTCCCTGACTCCAAACCTCGCCGCGGCCACAATGTGTTCCTTATCACTGGACGCTGTCAGCAAGATCACCGGCGTATGCTTCGTATCGGGCCTGTTCCGCATGGCACGCAGTACGCCCAGCCCGTCGATACCCGGCATATTCAAGTCTAACAGAACCAAGTCCGGCACGCGGTCGTCCAGCGTCGCCAAGGCCTGCTGGCCTCCGGCGGCACAAACAAAATCGTACCCCGCGTTGCCGAGCGATGCCGAAAGCAACTCACGGATCATCGCCACATCGTCCACCACCAATACCAAGCTCATCGGTCACCCCCCGCTTCCGACAGTTTTGCCTCGGCAACCGCGTCATACCCGATGACTCCCCGCATCGCCGCAACTAACTCAGCCACACGAATCTCAAAATCGTTGATCGCTGCCTCCGCGTTCAACTTTCCCTCTGCCTGCTCAGCCAAGTCCGTGATTGAGCCAAAGCCATACATGCCACCGGTACCTTTTATCTGGTGAATCAGTGAACGGAGGGATTGGAGGTCTTGTTCCCGTGCCAAGCGGAGCAACTGGGTCACTTGGGCGGGCAAATCGGCGACGAACCCGGCCAGGAATGGAAGGACATCGGGTTCGGGCTGCCCTGTGGAGTCGGTGGTGAAGGACTCCTGTTCTCCCTCCTGGTCCTGAAGCAGGTATTTCGCCAGCGTTCGAAGCAGGAGGGGGCGGTCGATCGGTTTGCTCAGGTAATCGGTGCAGCCGGCATTAATGCATTTGTCCCGGTCGTGGGACATCGCATGTGCGGTGAGGGCGATGACCGGCCCGGTGTATCCACGGCCCCTGAGTATCGCGGTGGCCGTATACCCGTCCAACTCGGGCATCTGCATGTCCATTAGAACCGCGTCGAAGGCACTGCCGACGGCCTGGGCCTCGGCGAACTTCTCGCACGCTACTCGCCCGTTATCGGCGAACACAACTTCTACGCCGGCATTTTGCAGATAGAAAGAGATCACCCGCTGATTGTGAATGCCGTCCTCGGCCAACAACACGCGCCCGCGCAGGCGCACCGGCCGCTCAATAGCTGTGTTGGCCTCCAGCGGCTTGATCGACTCGTTGGCCTCGAAGAGCAACGGCACCCCGTCGAGATTGCCGGTCTCGACGGTCAGCACGAAGCGGCTGCCGGCGCCGGGCGTGCTCTGGACCGCGATGTCGCCGCCGAGCATTTGCGCCAGCCGATGGCAAATGGTCAGGCCCAATCCGCTGCCGCCATACTTCCGGGTAATCGAGGTATCTCCCTGTTCAAACGGTTGGAATAACCGCTCAACTTGTTCGGGGGTCATGCCGATGCCGCTGTCGATTGTCGCGATCTCCATCCGCGGCGTTCGTCCGGACTCGCGTGCCAGCGTGACTACGATCTGAACGCCGCCGGATTCGGTGAACTTAACGGCGTTGCCGACGAGGTTGAGGAGGATCTGCCGCAGCCGCGTCGGGTCCGTATGGATGGTTTGGGGGATTGGCCCGGCGTAGGTCACGTCGAGGTGGATGTTTTTTTCCAACGCGCGGACGCGCATCAGTGAAACGACGTCGTGTACGACATGACGCACGTCCGTCTCGATGCATTCGACGTGGAGTTTTCCGGCCTCGATTTTGGAGACGTCGAGTATGTCGTTGAGGATCTCGAGAAGGTGTTCAGCATTGCGACGAATCGTGTAGATATGGTCCAGCCGATCGCTGGGGGACAGCTTTGAGTCCAGCAGCATGTCGGCGTAGCCGAGTACCGCTGTCATGGGCGTGCGGATCTCGTGGCTCATGTTCGCGAGGAACTCACTCTTGGAGGCATTAGCCGACTCGGCGGCCTCGCGTGCCGCCTGCATGGCCTGCCGCGCCAAATGCTGGTCCGTAACATCCGCGGCGGTGCCGCCGATGCGGTAGGCTCGGCCCTGGCCGTCGCGTATCACCGACCCCCGGGCGTGAACCCATCGCACGGACTGGTCTGGCCGCACGACGCGGAACTCCACGTCGTAAATTCCAACCGCTGCGGTTGCCAGGAACGCCTGATGGACGCGCTGGCGGTCCTCGGGATGGATCGCAACGAGCCAGTCCTGTGGGTTTTCGTAAACGCGTTTAAGGCTCCGGCCCCAGATCGTCTCGTACGCCGGGCTGATGTAGACGATCTGGCTGCCGTCCAGGGAGGTGAGCCAGAAAATCTCGCTGATGTTTTCGGCGAGTTGCCGAAAGCGCTGGTCGCTCTCGGCGAGCTGTTGCCGGGCGAGCGACTGGCGGCGCATGCCTCGAAGGATCAGTACCGCGGCAAGCACGACAAGGGCAACGGTCATCAGCATTCCCAATGCGACCGTGCGGAGCGTCTGTGCGCTCACGGTTTCTTGTTCAAGGTCTCCAGCTTCGGACAGCCGGCGATCCTCAGTCTGCATCGCCAAGGCGAGACTGCGGATGCGGTCCATCAGTTGCTTTCCCCCGCCGGACTGCACGATCTTCATCGCCGCGTCAAAGCCGACGCTGCGGTATAGGGAAATAGTTAGATCCACTTCCGCAAGTTTTCGGGCGATGAGCGGTTCCATTGCGGCGAACCTACGCCGCTGAGCGTCATTTACTTTACTGGAACTGCGAAGGAGGTCGAGGCTCTCGCTGATTTGAGTACGGGACTGCTTATAGGGATCGAGATAGTGTTCATCGCCGGTCAGTAGGAACCCGCGTTGACCGGTCTCAGCGTCCTTCACCTCCGACAATAATTCCGACAGGTTCAGAGACTCTCCCTGAAGCTGGTCGCCCAGTTTATTGATTGCAATCAACATAATGGTGCTGTGGTATGCAACCACGCCGATGAGAAAGAGCATGAGAAGCGAGAGGCTAAATGCGGCGATCATCGTCCGCTCGACCGTCCATCGGTGGATGGTGGAGGCGACCAGTCCCTCGGACTTACGGGCCAAGAGGATTCCGACGCTCAGCGCGAGCACCGCAGTCGCGGTGTTTAAAGCCATCGCGATGGACTCGCCTAAACGGTACATTGATAGGATGGCAAGGATGTAGCCGAGGATCGCGGCCAGTGAAATTAGCCCCGCACAGAGCGAGAAGATCGGTGCGGGACTTCGCCCGCGCCGGGACCGAAGATCGAGCGTCACGATCGCAGCGCCGAGCAAAAGGAGGCATATCCCCGTGTTAGGCGCGATCACATTGCCGTGAAGGTCGGCGGTGAAGAGTATCGAATCAATTCTTGGAAGACGTGCGCCTAAATAGTCGGCGGTCCGCCAAGCTCCGACTGTCGCCACCGTGCTCCCAAGAATACGGGCCGTCCAGGTTGAACTGAGACCCGCGTAGGGTCGGCGACGCATCCATAAGGCCGTGGCAATCGCGAGGAGAGAAACGGCAACCACCGGATTCATCGCCACGGGTTGCCCGAGGCTTTTTAGAGTCTCCAATCCAAAGCACCACCCGATCAGGGCGGCGCTGACCAGTGCGCCTGCGGTTATGGCGGTAAACCCGGCGATTTGAGTGGTGAAGCTGCCAACGTTGTTGGATTCGGCCATCTGGATCCTCGCGATATATGGGAACGTTTCCATTCCGGTTATCGGCCGGGACAACTCTGCTGATTGAGAAATAACCAGCGTGATATGTATCGCTCAAGCTTCCTCGGTAATCCCATCTCCCGGGGGGAGAGGGGACAAGAGGGCGAAAAAGGAGGGAGCAGTCGTCGAGACTTTCATGCGCTCGTCACAACAAGCGCGTGAGAAAGCCCCGGCGGAAAGTGCCGGGGCTTTATCGGTTGTTGCAATGAACGTTTTGGAAGTGGTTACTTCCCGACTTCGTCCAGCGCTTCCTTGAACTTCTTCTCGGGTTGAAGGCCGACGAAGCGCTGGCTCATTTCGCCGCCTTTGAAGAGGATGACGGTGGGGATGTTGCTGATGCTGTACTTGAGGGCGGTGTCGCGGTTGGAGTCGGTGTCGACTTTGCCGACCTTGATCTTGCCCTGGTAATCCTTTGCCAGCTTTTCGATCGTGGGGGTGAGCATTTTGCACGGCATGCACCACTCAGCCCAGAAATCCACCAGAACCGGCACATCGGAATTCAGGACTTCCGCTTCGAAGTTCTGATCGGTGAGTTCAATTACGTTCTGTCCAGCCATGCTATCAATCTCCTTGGCCCGCCCTTGTTGGGGCTGGCGATGCCGATCATAGAAGTGATTCGCGCGCCTTTCAACGCGTACAAACCCTCGGAGCCCTTACGCCTCGCTTTTCCCGCTCAACGCCAGGGCCCTGCGAACAGACAGCATGTTCGCCCCCGCAAGCCCCCAACACACCACCCCGGCCCCGAGCAGCGCCAAGACGATCGAGCGAGGCAACTCGACAACCGGGTTGTCGTCCGATTTCCATGCGAAATGAACGATCGCAAGGGATATGAGGATCAGGCCGATCGTCAATAACGCGGGAATCAGGGTTTGCTTCAGCCACAGCCCGCCTAAGCGGGAGCCGGATTTGGTTGCTGTCCGCACGCTGGACGAACTCTTCCGGGCTTCGGCCAGCGCCTGCTGAAGATTTGGCTGCGGGGCAACGGCGACGGGCTTTGGGGCGCGAGCTTTTCCTGCCGCGGATCGGGTGATGGGAACCTTGGCGGTTGGAATGATTCGCGGCTTAGGCTGCGGCCTGGGTGCATCGGGAGAGGTTAAGCGGTCCAGCGCCTTGGCCGCGTCGTCATTTGTAGGATCGGCCATTTCGTTACCCTCGCCACGACCGTCGCATCTTAACCGACTTTCCAGCCAATGCGTCGCGAATACCTGTCGCCGGCGCATTTGTGATTGCCGGGTCTTCGCCGGCAGGATTATAGTGCGGCGGTCGTGGCCGCACCAAAAGAGCACGAGGTTCGGAAGCCTGCGGTTGCGGGAATGTTTTATCCCGCGGATGCCCAGCAGTGCCGGAGTGCGGCTCAGTCGCTGGTTCGTGCCGAGGCTGGCGCGGGGGGTGGATTGGGCGGCATCGTGCCGCATGCCGGGTGGATTTGCAGCGGGGCGATCGCAGGTGAAGTGATCGCAAAGTTGGCGGCGAGCATTACGCCGGAGTTGGTGGTGGTGTTTGGCGCGGTGCATACGCCGATCGAGTTGCGACTGGGTGCATTGGCGTCGCATGCGCGGTGGGATTTGCCGGGAGGGGCTTGTGAGCTTGCCTGGGACTTGGCCGGGTTGCTTGAAAAGGAGAATGACTGGTTTGCCACCGATGACCGGTTCCATCTGAATGAGCATGCGGTGGAAGTTGAGATGCCGCTGGTTCGGGCGGCCTGGCCCGCTGTCCGGTTGTTGCCCATTGAGGTGCCTGCAATCGAAAACGCCGCGGAGATCGGCCGACGGACGGCACGGCTGGTCCTTCAAAAGGGGTTGCGTGCTGTGTTTCTGGCCAGCAGCGATCTGACGCATTACGGGCCGGCGTATCGCTTCGCGCCTGCGGGAGTCGGGATGGCCGGGTTGAATTGGGCGAAGGAAAACGATCGCAGGCTGCTGGAGCGTGTCGCGCGGTTTGAGATCGATCAGATTGTTCCCGAAGCCCGCCAGCACCTGAACGCGTGTGGCGCCGGGGCGATTGCCGCGATGTTGGCGGCCTGTGTGGAAGCGGGTGCAAGGTCGGCGCGCGTGCTTCGACATGCGAGCAGTTACGAGACGTTGGCGAAGGTAGCGCCGCAGCCGCCGGTGGATGCCGTGGGATATGCAGGTGTGATTGTGCAGTGAACTCGGCACGGGCTGGAAGCCCGTGTCACCTAGAAGCCCGTGTCACGTGAAGGGTGTTGAGTGAAAACAACATCGCTCATGGGCGGATGGATTTGAGATCGATTTAGATACGGTTTTGTGGTGAGGGGGAAACAGACGGAATAAACCCACCTTCGCGGTAGCGCGGGGCCGGGAGTTTGGAAGGCAATCGGCCGCGATGACGCGGCCGCACGGACGGATTGGAGTGGGCCGCATGGACGTGGAACAGCATTTGCCCTTGTCCGCATGTATAGGCGCGGAGCCGGGCAGAAGAGCAAGAGGAGCGTCCATGAACGAGCACGAGTTCCAGTCGAAGGTAGCTGAGTTGATGGGTGAGATCAGTACCCTGCCCGCCACCGAACGCGGAAAGCTCGAAAAGCTGGCCGACGAAACACGGCAGCGCCACGAGCGACTTCGCCAGACCGTCAGCAGCCTTCAGGAGAGCCTGGATTATCTGCGCCTGAGCATCAAATACCTGGTGTTCGATCTGGAAGCCACCCGCCGGGAGAACGGGTATCTTCGAAAGATGCTCGAAGAGACTAGCGGTAACGAATAGCCGCGATCATTTGCAAAACGGAATATTCACCGCAGAGACGCCGAGTACGCAGAGAATTCAGAAGTGGCAAAAGCTTACATGCAAAATCGCAAAGTAACTTTGTCGCGCACGTTGCGCAGCTCACACATTCCATTCCTCTAAATGACCGTGCGCGCTTCCGCGCCATTGCTGTTTTGTGGCACGGCTTTGTAAGCCGTGGGTGAGGACGTCTCGGGTCCGGCGACGGGTGGGATGTGGGAAAACCAACTCGCCGGAACCGGGCATTTTCTGGCGATAGATTCAGCAGGTTGTCCAACCGTCGAAACTTGGTTTTCCCAAATCGGGCGCGTCGCTGATGGTCATCCCCCTCGATCATGGGCTGTCTTCGACCCTGAGGCTCTCTTCGAGCCTGAGCCTCAGAGCCGAAGGCAGACCCGAAGGGGAAGCCCCATGCCACGAAGCGCGGAATCGCGCTCGGTCATTGAGTGATTTCTCTGCGATCTCTCTTCGAGCCTGAGCCTCAGAGCCGAAGGCCGCGGCTCTGCGGTGAATCATCAATTTCCCAGGCTAAGCAGAACAAACCGGCGCGTGGGAAGTCCACAGGCTTCCCACGCATTTTTTTGTGAAATCCCACCCGGGCCAATAATTTTTGAACCTCCCCGGCGCCTTCGCGTACATTCCCTGTCGGCAGCCCATTGCAATTGTCGAATTTAGGCTTATTGTGTGGGCGGTGGCGTCCGATAAGGATGTTGCCCCGGCTTGAATTGAGCCGCATGGATGTCGGTCGTTTGAGCCGGAATGAATGGGTTCGGGGCAGGAGAAGCTGATGGATCAGCGCTCCTTATGCCTCTCCCTTAGAAAAAACCTGGTTTGTCGCGTTTCCCGCAATAGCCACGCGCTGCGCGGGCCGGCAAGTTTCGGGCGGGCTGTATGTCTAAAAACCCCGTTCTCGACGTTCCCCTGTCCAGCGTGATACGCCCCGAGATTGCGTTGCCGCTTGAGCAGGTGATGAAGATCTACACCGTCGGCACTTTGTTGAAGGCCTGGCGCAACCCCAAAAACCACCGGAGCATCGAGCAGTTGTTCGATTCAGCCGAGCAGGCGCATCATGCGGTTGCGGTGTGCGCGGCGTGGTTGGGCGTGGAGATCCAGGCGACTCATCAGCCCGTGGCCGCGTGGTGGCACGGGGATGAGCGGATCGCCGCCGGGGAACTGCCGGGGTCGGCGAATCAATCGCGACAATAGCCAAAGGTTTGAAGAGTCTCGCATTCCATCATCTTATCGCGGTTCTGCTGCGCGACCTTCTCAGTGTTGACCGCGAGTGCCAATCGATAAACTCGGCCTGTAACTGCGTGCCCGGAAATATATGTGAACGACAGCCTCGGGCGGTTAGGATATCGATCATGTGGAAGGCCGATAGACGCCGCGATGGTATTCGGGCCGGGGTATTCGGGGTCAGTGTTTTCCTAATTCTATGCGGAACCGCAGGCAAACCGGAGCCGTGGCAGGTGGCGGCATCACTGATTGGTTTTGCCCTTTTGATCGTTAGTGTCTGACGTTCTCACGTTCCTGCTGCATCATCTCGTCCCGCTTCCGCTTCCCCCGGGACTATCCGATGAAGGGGATAAAGCGCGGTCGGAGGATCCGGGGCGGCGCTGCGCGGAATACCTCTCCGTCTCTGCCCCGGCGTGGGGTGTTACTTGGTGAGCAAGGGGTGTCGGAATTCGAGAATGCCTGGTCATCGGCGATGGCAGGAGCGAGCATGGACCCGTGCTTGGGCTGTTTCTTGGGGTCGGAATAGCGGGCGGGCGAAATGCCTGGGACGCCTTACAAAAGGGGGCCGGCCCGGCGAAGACGCCTCGTCACAAAGCGTTCCTCACACGGGCCGGCGGGTGGCTCGACTTGGATTTTCGAAAGTCGATTACGGCATCAGGACGGTATCGATGACGTGGATTACGCCGTTGGAGGCTTCGATGTCGGCCTTGGCGACGGTGGCCGTTCCGACGTGCAACTTGCCGTCGGTGGTCTTGAGTTCCAGTTCTTTGCCGTTCACGGTCTTGACCATGGGCCGGCCCATCAGGTCCCTGGCCATGTCGCGACCGGGAGCGACGTGATAGGTCAGAACCGCGCGAAGCTTCTCGCGGTTTTCGGGCTTGAGTAGATCTTCAACCGCGCCCTGGGGAAGCTTGGCAAAGGCGGAAAGCATCAATTGGGTGGGCACTGAAAGAACCCCCTCCCTACCCGCTCGCGGGCAGTCGCCAATTCCGCTCGCTTCCCCCGGCGTACCGAGGGAGGGAAATAGGAGCCTCGCCCCGGAGTGATTGGCGGGAATAAGGGACGGCCGCCGAGACTGTCACGCACCGGGCGGGCGCTCCCGCCCGGGGAAATACCGACTTCGCAATTGGGATCGGGTAGAATCCGCCCACCTCAATGACACGTCGATTGGTGGCGATTCTGTCGTGCGTTCTTTTCGTGCTGGCAGTTTTCATTGCCGGGCTGTGGATTCACAGTCAGGACATGGGGGACAGGTGGGAGTTCTGGCCTAACAGTTCCCGATGTATCGTGGTTCAATCGGTGCCGGGGCAGATTCTTCTGACAAACGTCACGATTCAGCCGGGAAAACGGCCCGTCGGATTGCCGACATTCAGTCACCGGGGGAATCCGCCGGAATATGTAACGGATGGGAGAGTTCGTTTCAGTCCAAGGCAATGGCAGTTCGAGACGGGCATATCGGCGCCTGTCAACTTCGCAAGCAAAAGGTTGTCGATCGGGGCCCTATTCCTTGCATTCGTCGCAATGCCGGCCGGTTGGGTTTTGTGGCATGTGGTGCGGAGCGCAAGACGATCTGCCGTCGAAGTTGCGGAAAATCCGCAGACTGAAGCCGAAAGCCTCGCGAGCTGGCCCGAGCACGCCGGGGAAATTGAATGCCCGATGTGCGGTTACAATTTAAGAGGGCTCGCAACCCCG
Source organism: Tepidisphaeraceae bacterium (assembly GCA_036794395.1). GTDB lineage: Bacteria > Planctomycetota > Phycisphaerae > Tepidisphaerales > Tepidisphaeraceae > DASXMX01. The sequence goes on from DAIRGS010000038.1 coordinate 14,834, forward strand.
CGATGTCCCGAATGCGGATACAGCTTTTCGTGGGCGCAACTGCTTGACCCAACCCGGCGGCGGCATCCGTATCTTTTTGAGCATTCTCAGCGCCATCGTTTACAGCGGCTGTTCAAAACGCTGACGCGGAACTGGGAGCCCAACACATTCTGGCGAACGCTTTATCCGAGCCAGACGCCCGTTACGGCGCGGCTGCTGTTTTACGGCTTTCTTTGCATGTTCGTCGCCGCCACACCGACATTGGCGGTGGTGTGGGCGATGGCGCGGAAGGATAATTTCAACCGATTTCCGACCTGGCAAGTCGATTTCAAGGAGTTGCTCCTGCGAAAGAATTTGATCATCGTCTGGCTCTCGCTGGTGATGGCCTTTTACCCGCTGCTCACCGCGATCTCGCTGCTCATATTTCAGCAATCGATGCGGCGGGCGAAGGTCAAGGCGGGCCACGCATTGCGCTGCGCGATCTACAGCGGCGATGTCATTGTGTGGGGTGTCCTCCTGCAATGGGCGGCAATTCTGTTCGAGTCAATGGACACAAGGGGCTGGGGCACTTCGGTGGCGCTGGCGCGGATGCTTACGTTGGGGATTGTTCTGACATTGGCCGTCACGTTTATGCGATTGATCGAGGCGTACAAGCATTACATGAAGTTCCCCCACGTCCTGGCGACGATCGGATTGTCGCAATTTGCAGTTATTCTGCTGATGACGTGGGTCGTTATTCGGGCGACCGGGGCGGAGCTGTTTCAATGAATTCCGTGGGCTAACCAGATGGCAGCCAAGCGTGTCTAAACGTTCAGCCCAAGTCATGGGTTGTCATACACGTGGAGTGTTTTATGAAAGTCACTTTCCTCGCAGGACTTATGGCGATGGCGCTGCCGGCGGTAGCGCAGGCGCATGATCGGTTCGGGATTTCGTTTGGGATTGGCCTTCCTGGGATTTCGTTTTGCGGGCCGCGATTTTATTGCGGGTCCAGCTATTACTGCGGGCCGCGGGTGTATGTGTCTCCTGGGCCGGCTTATTACGCGCCGGCTCCGACGTATTATGCCCCCCCGCCGGTGACGTATTACGTGCCGGCCCCTGCGCCGGTTTATGAGGCCCCGGCGGTGGTTTATGCCCCGCAGGTTGTATTTTGCGACGGGCCTCCGGTGGTGTATGGGCCGCGGGTTTCGGTTTATGCGGGGCCGCGGTATTACCAGTCGGTCACCCGTTATGACTATCGCCGTCATTGATTTGCCGATGGGTGCGGCAAGCTGTGACCACGAAAGCCCGCGGGCAATGCCCGCGGGTTTTTTGTTTGATTTGCGGGGCGGTAAGCCGTGTCCTATCCTGCTGGTCAAACAAGAAAGGGCCGACCATGCAGATCGTACGTTTTCTCTCCGGCGGGCAGACTTATCAGGGCAAGCGAATCGACGACGCCACCGCGGCGGTCATCGAAGGAAATCTGTTTGGCGAACATCGCGTAACCGATCGCAAGCTGAAGATCGAAAAGCTTCTCGCCCCCCTGATCCCGCAGGACATCCTGTGCATCGGGCTGAATTACCGGGAGCACGCCAAGGAGAGCAACTCGGCCATTCCCGAAAATCCCATGCTCTTCATCAAGGCCAGCAACAGTCTGAGCAATCCGTTTGATTCAATTCCCCTGCCCAAGCGAAGCAGCCAGGTGGATTACGAGTGCGAGCTGGTCATCGTCATCGGCAAGACCGCCAAGGACGTCAGCAAAGCCGACGCGCTTAAATATGTGTTCGGATATACCTGCGCCAATGACGTTTCGGCGCGCGACTGGCAGCGCGAAAAATCCCTGGGTGGCGGGCAGTTTTCCCGCGGTAAGAGCTTTGACGGATTTTGCCCGCTCGGTCCATGGATCGTGACGGCGGATGAAATCCCCAACCCCAACGCATTGCACCTGGGCACAACCCTTAACGGCAAAGTCATGCAGGACCACACGACCGGCGACATGATCTTTGACGTGCCTACGCTGATCGAGAGCCTGAGCAGTACAATGACATTGCGGCCCGGCACGGTGATTCTAACTGGTACGCCGCAGGGTGTTGGGTTTGCCCGTACGCCGCCGGTGTGGATGAAGGATGGGGATAAGGTCGTGGTGGAAATCGAGCGCATTGGCCGGCTGGAAAATACATTTTCTAAATGATCGTGCGTGATTCGGCGCTGATCCGGCATATTGACGGCAGGTGAAATCGGTATCGCGGTGGTTTGGCGAGGCGAATTGCAGCGGTCTGAGAAGCCGGGGTGGCGCGGGGTACCGCTATACCCCGGCGTGGGGGCTTTTCGGGGGGGCGCGGCGATTGGGGTGGAGGCGGCATAGGGTGAATCGAGGAAGTGGCGCGTGATTCGGCACAGTCATTTAGAATCGTTGATGGAGTTGGATGGGTATAATCCAACGTCTTTTGTGGAGGGTCTATGAAGCGTCTTGCGTCGATCCTTCTTATGGCCTTTGCCGTTCCGGCAATGGGGGACATCGTTCACCTGAACGACGGGTCATCGATTGAAGGCACCGTCAAACGGACACGGGAGGGGTATCTCGTCACCGACTCGGCGGGAAAAACAACCACGGTGCCGATGGATGCGGGGAAATCATTTGAGCTTAAGAGTTCGAATGCACCCGGCGGCGGAGCGGATGACCGCCTGGGGTCGCTCCGACGGGCGGTTGGAAATCTCGACGACATCAAGCAGATCATCGAGCGATACAAGGCGTTTGTCGCACAGACCAAAGGCACGCCGGTCGGGAAGGAAGCCGAGCAGGACCTGGCGCAGTGGCAGGATCGGCTGGACAAAAAGATGGTCCGGGCGGGGAAAGACTGGGTGACGGCGGAGCAATTCACGAAGCTTCAGGCCACCGCCCGCGACGCGGCAGCCAAGGCAGCACCACTGGTCGCCCAGGGAAAATTGAAAGAGGGGCTGGCGGTGGTCGACCAGGCCCTGGCGGTATCACCGGCCAGCGGGGATTTGCTGTATTTGAAGGGTGTGATTCTCGATCGGCAATCGCAAACGGTGCCGGCGCGTAATGCGTATCAGGGTGCCGCGTCCGCGATGCCGGATCATGGCCCATCGCACAACAATGCCGCGGTGATTTTGTGGAAGACGCGGCAATTGATGCCCGCGATGCTCGAGTTCGACAAGGCGATGCTCGCGGCTCCGCAAAGCCAGATTGTTTTGGACAACGTGTCGGAGGCCCTGCACGCGCTGCCGGACGAATTTCGAAAGAATGATCTGACCAAGCGCGTCGTTCAGCACTTCAACACGCAGGACGCCGCATTGCAGCGCGACATGGCGCAGCGGGGCTTGTACCGATGGGGCTCGGGTTGGCTCGATACGCAGCAATACACCACTCTCCAGGCGCAACAGAAAGCCGTGAAAGATAAGTTGGACGCCATGCAGAAGGATTTCGAGGCAAACAACGCGAAGATCGTTCAGAATCAGCGGGCGATCGTGGAAGACCAGAATACGATGAATCTGATTCAGCAGCAGTCGATTGGCGCGGATGTCAACGGCAACATTATGCAGTTTCCGCTGCCGCAGCGTTACTTCGATATTCAGCGCGAAATGGGCATGCTCCAGAACGAAATCCTCACCAAACAACAGCAGCAAGTGGACCTGTCGCGGCAGGCCAACGACGAAAAGAAGCACATGCCCGAACCACGATATACGGGTCTGCTGAAGCCTTTTGATCTGGAAGGAATGCCCTCGGCAGCCCGCACAGCCCCGGTGGCGGCCGCGCCCTCTGCCGGGGCGCCCGCCGGAGGAACCCCCGCTAAGGCCGCATCGGCCGTTGGGCCGGGCCATCCTCCTCAACCGCCTACCACCCGCCGCGGGGGCGCGGATTACTGAGTGAAAACCTCGGCCATGGACGCGGGCTCGGGCACGTCGATCTCGATCGCTTCCTGTATGCAGGAAGGGTCGAGGCCGATCCGGGCTTCATCCCGATGGGTCTCCACGAGCAGTTCGAGGGATTCGCGCAAATTGTGCCGGCACTCGTCAAGTGAACGGCCCTGGCTGATGGCGCCGGGTATTTCCTCGACCCATCCCACGAACCATCCATTGGCTTCAGGCTTAATGATGGTGTGATAGCGCTGCTTCATTGCGACATTTTGCCCACATTATCGGAACTGCGTCAAGGTGAAACCGGGAATCACAAATTCATGGGGTAACATTGTCATCGCCCTGGGAGTCCGCTATGGTTCTGTTTTGACCCGAGCGAGGAAACTCAGACAAATCATATGAGCGCTGCACCCGACGTATCGGTCCAAGCTAGAATTGGGGATTCGAAAGGCAACGGAGCCAACGGACACCCCAAGCCCGTGGTGGAGCTGTCGTCTGTGGCCGTGCGCTTTGCCGGTGACAGCGGCGACGGCATGCAACTGGCGGGGACCCAGTTCACCGACACCTCCGCGCTGTTGGGCAATGACATCAGCACGCTGCCGGACTTCCCGGCGGAAATCCGCGCCCCGGCCGGCACATTGGCGGGCGTAAGCGGATACCAGGTTCACTTCTCCAGCACGGACATTTTCACGCCCGGCGACGATGTGGATGCGCTGGTGGCGATGAACCCCGCTGCATTGAAGACCAATCTGCGCGCCGTCAAAGACGGCGGGATCGTGATCGTCAATGAAGATGCATTTGGTCCCAATGATCTGAAAAAAGCGGGGTATGCCGTCAATCCGCTGGAAGATGGATCGCTGAAGAAATATCGCCTGATCAAGGTGCCGATCAATAAGCTCAACAACGAGGCGACGAAAGCCTCGGGGCTTGGCGCCAAGGATCAAGACCGCTGCAAAAACATGTTTGCACTCGGGCTGGTGTACTGGCTGTATGGCCGGCCGCTCGAAGCAACTGTCGAGCATATCAACGCAAAATTCGCGGCCAAGAAGCCGACCGTGGCGCAGGCAAATATCCTGACGCTCAAGGCCGGGTTCCATTACGGGGAAACCACCGAGCTCTTCGCCCAGCAGTATCAGGTGCCAAAAGCGAAATTGCCCAAGGGGCAGTACCGCAAAATCACCGGGAACGAAGCCACTGCGATGGGAATGGTCGCAGCCGCGAAGCTTGCATCCAAGCAGTTGATCTATTGCAGCTATCCGATTACCCCCGCCAGCGACATTTTGCATGCCCTGTCGGCTCAGAAGAATTTCAATGTCATTACGTTTCAGGCCGAGGACGAAATCGCGGCCATTGGAGCGGCCATCGGCGCCAGTTTTGGCGGGGCGCTGGGTTGCACGGGAACCAGCGGGCCGGGCGTGGCGCTCAAGAGCGAAGCGATCGGGCTGGCGGTGATGACCGAGCTGCCTTGCGTGATTATCGATGTGCAGCGCGGCGGGCCGAGCACGGGATTGCCGACCAAGACCGAGCAATCGGATCTGCTTCAGGTGATGTTCGGGCGGAATGGCGAATGCCCGGTGCCGGTGATCGCGGCCGCGTCGCCTTCGGATTGCTTTGATGCGATCATTGAAGCGTTTGCAATCGCGACCAAGTACATGACGCCGGTATTTTTCCTGAGTGATGGGTATATCGCCAACGGCGCTGAGCCGTGGCTGATTCCGGATGTGAAATCGCTCCCGAAAATCGACATCAAGCACCCGACCGAGAAGAACGACGAGCGCGGGTTCATGCCGTACAAGCGCGATGAGAACAAGGTGCGGCCCTGGGCCCTTCCAGGCACGCCGGGCCTGGAGCACCGTTTGGGCGGGATTGAGAAGCAGGACGTGACGGGCAACGTGAATTACGAGCCGCTCAATCACGAGCACATGGTTCGGATTCGCGCGGGGAAGGTCGCCGGCATCAAGCCGATCGGCCCCGATTTGCTTTGGACAGGGCCGGAACACGGCGATGTCTTGATCCTGGGCTGGGGCAGCACGTTCGGTGCGATTAAGGCCGCGACATTGGAGCTGCGGGAAAAAGGCGTTGCCGTCTCGGCGTGCCACGTGCGTTATCTGAACCCCCTGCCGGAACGACTCGGCGAGATCTTTAAACGATTTAAGCACGTGCTGATTCCAGAGATGAATCTGGGCCAGTTACGGCTGCTGATCCGCGGGCACTTTCTCGTGGATGCAAAGGGACTGAATAAGGTTAAGGGCCAGCCTTTCATGGTTCAGGAAATCGTGGAAGGCGTGCGGGCGATCATGGCCGGACGAAGCGGCGCGGAGCAGGTGCACTCGCCAACGAACAAAGTATTGCCGGCAGACGCGGCGAATTTCTCGAATGGCGATTAGCGCCTTTCGGAACCGAATACCAGCACAGAGAAAAAACCAGGAGATGATATTCGCGGAATGCACAGGTGGCCTTGGGCGAAGATTTCGATATTCGATCCCGTTCCTCCTCTGTGTTCTCTGTGTCCTCCGTGATCTCTGTGCTTAGACTTGGAATTGAGTAGATAAAGATGAGCGTTATTCCGACATCACCGTTGAATATATTGAAGCCTTCGGATTATGGCAGCGATCAGGACGTGCGCTGGTGCCCCGGCTGCGGGGATTATTCGATCCTGGCGCAGATGAAGAAGGTATGCGCGAAGCTTGGGATGGATCGGAGCAAGACGGTATTCATTTCCGGGATCGGCTGCTCGAGCCGGTTTCCGTATTACATGAATACCTATGGGTTTCACTCGATTCACGGACGCGCACCGACCTTTGCCACGGGCCTGAAGCTGGCCCGGCCCGATCTCACGGTGTGGATGGTGACAGGGGATGGCGATGGATTATCCATCGGCGGCAATCACCTGATGCACGCCATCCGCCGGAATATCGACGTGAAGATCCTGCTGTTCAACAACCGGATTTACGGGCTGACCAAAGGCCAATACTCCCCCACCAGCGAGCAGGGCAAAAAGACCAAGAGCACGCCGATGGGCGCTCCGGAATATCCCATTCGGCCATTGAGCATCGCGATCGGCGCCGAGGCATCTTTTGCCGCCCGCGCGATTGATATCGATGTAAAGCATCTGGAATATGTGCTGGAACGGGCGGCCAATCACGTGGGCACGGCGTTCGTCGAGATTTATCAGAATTGCAATATTTTCAACGACGGCGCTTACAACTACGCGACGGACAAAACGACCAGGAACGACACCACCGTGTACCTCGAGCACGGCAAGCCGCTCATCTTCGGCAAGGATGGCTCAAAGGGCATCCGACTCAACAACCTCACCCCCGAAGTGGTGGATACGCGCACGGTGAAGCCGGACGACCTGATCATCCACGACGAAAACACCGCCGAGCCCACCATGGCTTTCATGCTCTCGCGCATGCGATACCCCGAATACCCTGAGCCCCTTGGCGTGTTCCGTGCGGTTAAGAACGACGTCTATGGCGATATCGTCCGCCGGCAGAATCAGCAGGCGATTGCCAAGATGGGAGAGGGCGATCTTCAGCACCTGATCACCGGCGACGAAACCTGGACCGTCGATTAATGCTGATGACCGCGCGTTGCCGCTCCCTCTCCCTCCCTGTAGGGAGCGGACCCCCGTGTCCGCCCTCTTGCCCCCTCTCCCGCCGGAAAAGGGTTGGGGTGAGGGCAAATGCCAGGCGCCACCCACCCGCTGCGCGCCCTCTTGCCCGCATCTCCGCGATTTCTTACGCGCTGTGATCCGAAGCCGGTACATCCCCTAAAGACTTCTCAATCACCTCAACGATCTGATCCGTCGCCCGCCGTTCGTACACCATGTCGCGTAAAATGGCACTCTGCCCCGCGCCGCCAGCAGTCTGATATTCCACAACCGCAATTCCTTTTCGATCCCACCGCGATTTATCCAGCGCCTCAATTTTGTCCAGTGGGATGGGATCGTGCCCCGGCAGGTGGAGGATATCGTTCTCCAAACGATACGCGCCGCGCGAGCGAACCATCAGCCAGATGAACAGCGGCAGGCTGAAGCCGGGCAGAATAATCCCCAACCCGCGGTTGATCAGAATACCCGCGTCGTTGTGATTGACCTGCGGGGGCGTCTTGTTTTCAGCGCGCATCTGATCCCACGCGCGATTTTCCGCTGGCCATTTGTAGAAACCATCGTGGAAGCTCCACGCGCCGTAGCCAAAGACCATGATGAAGAAAACGTAGACGCGCCAGCGATATTGGAAGTCGGCACGGGCGATGAGGGGCGGTTTGGTCGAGGGGGAAGTGGGTTGGCTCATACAGGGTCTCGATCGGGATTCGGAGCAGGATCTTCCAGAAGTCGCAGGACTTCCCGTGCCGCGTCACCGGCGGCGCGTGCGAGGTCTGCACCTTGCGCGAACCGCGGATCATCCTGAAGCTCGGCAACCTGTCGTTGAAGCTTATCGACCAACTCTTGGGCGTTGGATGATGCGCGGGCGCGCAGCTCGGGTTCGTCATTCGGCCAAGTCACGGCGCGCATGCTATGCGCCGTCGGGGAGCGGGTAAACCCCCATGTGCGTTCTAAATGACGGTGCGCGATTCCGCTTCGTGGCATGGGGCTTCCAGCCCATGATCGAGGGAGATTACCTCCAGCGACGGGTCCGATTTGGGAAAACCAAGTTTCGACAGTTGGACAACCTTCTGATTTGCCGGGAGAAAATGCCCGATTCCGGCGAGTTAGTTTCCCCACATCCCACCCGTCGCCGGACCCGAGGCGTCCTTACCCACGGCTTACAAAGCCGTGCCACGAAACGAACTGGGTTGGATGGGACTGAAAACTCTATGAACGAGACGCAATCGCCGAGGAAATGGGGCGCAGGATCTTGGGAATGATGTAATCACCGCAGAGCTGCTCGGCTTTGGCCGCGAGCTGGGCGAAGAGCGTCTCCATCGGTTCCTTGGGCCGATCGCCCCAGTACCGGCGAACGATCAGGTAGACGCTGATCGCGTCATCCGAGTAGTCGCCGGTGCGGACCTGGTAGCTGTTAGTGCGGGTGACCACGTCGATGCGCGCCTGGAGGCGGCAATCGGGGCTGAGGGCGACGGTGACGGTGGGCTGGAAGTCCACGGCCCGGCCGCCGGCCACGTCAGTCAGGCACGCCAGGGGAGATTCGGGAAACAGGCTCTCGGCGATGATCTCATCATGATTTCCACCAAAGCCCAGATCGAAGCCAAACAGCACGTCGAGATAATCGATCTCGATGGGGCTGAGGCCCAGGTGGCACGGGGCCATTTCCAGCAGAAGCTGGTGCAGGCCCAGTGATTCCTCGACGCTGGACGGGTTGACGTGCCCGCTCGAAAGCCTTTTGGCTTCAAGGCTCATCCAGCGATAGGACTGGCTGCTGCGATCTTCTTCGAGATTGAATTCGCCATTATCCGATTTGCGAAAGCGGCTCATTGACGGATACGTCTTTTGAACGCGCTCGAACAAGTGGAGCAAGGTATCGCGGCTGTGGGGCAGATTCAGCTGCGAACCAAGCCGCATGTTGACGTAGAAATCTTCACAAAACGCTGCATAAGGGTTGGACATACGACATCCTCCCGAGGGTCCATCCGGGCTGGCCACTAAACGTCCTTGATTCGTAGATCGGAAATACAGCCCGATAAAGTGTAGCTGATTCTGCCTATAACGAAAGAAAACTGACTCAGGTTCGTTGACTGAAAAAATGTCGGGGCATACAAACGGGCACCTATGGCGAGCAAGCCGGTGTATGCCCTGGTCGGTGGCGACCCGTTCGTTCAGCTTCAAAAGCTGCGGGAAGTCCTTTCGCTGTTGCCGCCGGATGCGCAGCGAACCGATCTGGACGGTGAACGGGCTGAACTGGCCGATGTCTTCGACGAATTGCGGAGCTTTGCCATGTTCGGCGGCGGCAAGGTCGTCGTGCTGCGCAACGCCGATGCCTTCATAACACGCTTCCGTGAACAGATGGAAAGCTATGCCGCCCATCCATCAGACAGCGCGACGCTGATTTTGCGCCTTGAGTCGTTGCCGTCCAATCAGCGCATCTACAAGGCGATTGCAAAAGTGGGCGTGATCGAAAAATGCGATCCGCCCAAGGATCTGGCCGGGTGGGCGATCGCGCACGCGGCTTCAGCTCACAAAGTAAAGCTCACCCCCGACGCTGCCCGCGTGCTGGTGGACCTGGTGGGCCAGGATCTTGGCCGTCTCGATACCGAACTTGCAAAGCTCGCCTTGACCACCGATGGAAAGCCCATCACCGCCGACGTGGTATCTGAGGGCGTGGCCTTCGCCCGCGAGCGGCAGATGTGGGACATGACCAACGAGCTGGCCTGCGGGGGAACCGCCGCGGCGTTGCAGCGATGGCGGCAACTGTTGCAGATGGATTCATCCAGCGAATTCCGCGCCGTCACCTGGCTGGGCATGTGGCTGGAAAATGTCCGCAAGGCCATCACGATGAAAAAAAAAGGAATGCAGACCTTCGCCATCGCCCAGCAGCTTCGAATCTGGCCAAAGGATATTCAGGGACCGTTCTTCGAAACCGCCGAGGCCCTGGGGGAAAAAGGCGCCGCCCGCGCCACCGATCTGCTGGCGGACATCGATCTACGAAGCAAATCCGGCTTGGGAGACGCAGCCTCAAATGTCGAACGATTCATCCTCGAAATCGGGCAGCTTTAGGTCGAAACTGGCGTGGTCGCTTCAGCGACCATGTCTTCTATTGCCCGGCAGACATGGTTGCTGAAGCAACCACGCCAGGCAACTTTCAAAATGATCGAAACCGTTAGCGGGGACCCAACAGATTCTCTATACTTCCCACAATGGCCAGCGAAATGCCTGTTATTTCCGATCCTGCACTTCGTCCCATCGCCGAGAAGGTGATGTCGGGCGAGGCGTTGAGCATCGACGACGGCATTGCCCTCTACAAGAGCCGCGACGTTCACGGAATCGGCCGTCTGGCCAATACTGTCCGCCAGCAGCTCCACGGCAACAAAACGTTCTACAACCGCAATCGCCATATCAACTACACCAACGTTTGCGCCCTGTCCTGCAAGTTCTGCTCCTTCTATCGTAAACGCGGCGAAGAAGGGGCATACGAAATGCCCGTCGAGCAGGTCGTGGCCACGGCCCGCAAAGCTGCCGACTCGGGCGCCACCGAAGTGCACATCGTCGGCGGCCTCCACCCGTGGCTCAAATTTGATTACTACCTCGACATGCTTCGCGGCGTCCGAGCCGCGTGCCCCCAATTGCATATCAAGGGCTTTACCGCCATCGAGATCGTCCACTTCTCGCGCATCGCGAAGCTGAATATTCGCGAAGTGCTGACCGCACTTCGCGAAGCCGGCCTCGGCAGCATGCCGGGCGGCGGCGCCGAAATCTTCGATGACCGCGTGCATGATGAAGCGTTCAAAGGCAAGGTGCGGGCCGATAAATGGTTTGAAGTGCATCGAACCGCGCACAGCCTGGGCATCTTCACCAACGCCACCATGCTTTATGGCCACGTCGAGCGGCCCGAAGAGCGGATCACCCATCTGATCAAGCTGCGCGAACTACAAGCCGAGTCATTGGCGGCCATGAAGGCCGAGAGCGCCTCGCCGCGGGCCTGCTTCAACTGCATGATCCCGCTCTCGTTCATTCCCGAGCACAGCGAGTTGGGATATCTGCCTGGCCCGACTGGCCTGACCGATCTCAAAACCCTGGCGATCTCCCGCCTGATGCTGAACAACATCCGCCACATCAAGGCCTTCTGGATCATGCAGGGCATCGGCCTCTCGCAACTGGCCCTGGATTGGGGCTGCGATGACCTGGATGGCACCGTGGTCTGGTACGACATCACCAAGCGCGAAGGGGATGGCACACATCAGGAATTACATATCCGTGATATTCAGCGGGTGATCCGCGAAGCGGGCAAGGAACCGGTCGAACGCGACACCGTTTACCGCCGCGTGCAGCGGGATCCCGCAACCGATCGGGTCATCCATACCGAGGAAACGGTGCCCGTTTAGACTTTGTCATTAAATTGCCCCGCCCGAATTATTCACCGCAGAGACGCCGAGGGCGCGGAGAATACAGAACTGACAAGCGTTTACGTCGAAATCAAACGGCTATCCATCGCAGGTTGCCATTTCTTTCTATTTCTCCGCGCTCTCTCTTCGAGCCTGAGCCTCAGAGCCGAAGGCCGCGTCTCTGCGGTGAATCCTGAATCTTTCGCGCCAATCGTTGCCCGGTCGAGGGCTTGCAGCGATTCGGGTCATCGCTATACTTCCCCGTCCTTCGTTTCTGGAGAAGAGTATGGCGATTGAAGCAAAATCGGGGCAAACGCTCCGCGTGACGATTAGCAAGAACATCAACCGTGCATCGGCTAAGAAGACCATCGAGCGCGTATTCATGCTCGACAAGGCGATCAGCAAGCAGCTCGCGCTCCGCAGCCGCAACTTCAAAGAGCAGCCCAAGCGACGTGGCGGGCAGATCTGGACGAAGCGCCCAAACAAAATTCATCCGTCCCTGGCAGCCGGACAATCTGCAACCATCAAGGCGACCCCCCAACTGATTCGCGACCTTCACAGCGTCGAAGCATTCGTCGAAGTAAACGCCGGGTAACCCCCTCAATCCAAAAATTGCTTTCAATGGCGTGGTCGCTTCAGCGACCATGTCTTTTTGGGGGTGGATCACGTTCGCATCAATTACCGTGTTTCCCGAGTTATGCAGGACATGGTCGCTGAAGCGACCACGCCAGTTCACCCGATTTGCGCCAACGCCAACGTCTCCCCAAGCTGCTCTCGAAGCGCCGTCCGAAGCTGCTGGTGAACCACTTGAGTCAGCCGGGGATCATCCGACAGAAGCGTCAGCGCATCGTCCCTGGCTTGCTGAAGCAATTCCATTTCATTGGTAATGTCCGCAAGCTTGAACTCCGGCAACCCGTGCTGCCGCGTGCCAAAAAATTCCCCCGGCCCGCGAAGCGACAAATCCATCTCCGCAATCTCAAAACCGTTCCCCGTGCGCGTCATTGCGGTTAAGCGTTGTTGTGTGATTTCATTGGCTGCATCCGAAATAAGAATACAGAACGATGGATGCTCGCCCCGCCCCACTCGTCCGCGAAGCTGATGGAGCTGCGACAGCCCAAACCGCTCGGCGTTATCGATCACAATCAGCGTCGCATTGGGAACGTCAATGCCCACTTCAATCACGGTTGTCGCAACCAGCACATCCGTCTGCCGATCGCGGAACGCGGTCATCGTCGCGTGCTTTTCTTCGGTGGACATCTGCCCATGCAGGATAGCCAGCCGCAGCCCCTCGAGCGGCCCTTTCGCCAGCCGTTCACTTTCTTTAAGCACGCTTCTGGATTCTCCCAGCCCATCATCGTCAATCTGCGGCAGCACGATGTACGCCTGCCGTCCGCCTTGCACCTCCCGGCGAACAAAGTCGTAAGCTTCTTTCGCCTGAGGCGTACGAATCCAGCGGGTTTTGATCGGCTGCCGTCCGGGCGGAAGCTGGTCGATCACCGTCACGTCAAAGTCCGCGAAGTACGATAGCGCAAGCGTGCGCGGAATGGGCGTGGCGGTCATCACCAGGTAATGTGGCGAGAGGCCCTTGCCCTTCAGCACCGCCCGCTGCCTCACCCCCAGCTTGTGCTGCTCATCCACCACCACCAACCCTAGATTCGCAAACTCAATATCCTTCTGTATCAGCGCCTGGGTTCCGATCGCCAGGTGAATCTTCCCCTCGGCCAGATCTTTTAATCGCGCGCCGCGGCTTTGCTTTTTGGTCCGCCCGGTGAACAGCTCGATCGTTACATTCGAACCGCGAAGCAGATTCGACAACGTGATGTAATGCTGCTCGGCCAGAACCTCCGTTGGCGCCAGCAGCGCGGATTGCAGCTTGTTGGCCACACCCACCAGCATCGCATACACCGCCACGACCGTTTTACCACTACCCACATCCCCCTGAAGCAGCCGGTTCATCGGCCGCCCCGACTGAAGATCCTTCACGATTTGCCACACCGCATTTTGCTGCGCCTCGGTCAATTCAAACGGAAACCGCTTGCGAATCCGCTCATCCAGCAAGCGATCCAGCCGCATCAGAGGAGCGGTGATCCGGCCTTCGCGCAAACGCTTGCTGATCCCCAACCCAAGCTGCATCAGCATCAGCTCGTCGTAAATAATTCGCCTGCGGGCGCGCATGGCTTCGCGGAGATCTTTGGGTTGATGGATGATGCGATATGCGTCCCGCCGCCCGAGCAAGCCCCGCCGCGAGATAAAGGATGGGTCAAACCACTCATGGACATCGGGCAGCAGCGATGGAAGGTGATCCGCCACAATGCGCTCAATGGCTTCCGATGGAAGCTTCATCGTCGCAGGATAAATGGCCCGGAATTTCGACTCCGCGATCCGCTCAACGCTTTCGTCAACCACTTGGTAATGCGGATTGACCATCTGCGGAAACTGGCGGAAGAAGCCGACCTTGCCTTGCACGCGAATGTTCATGCCCGGATGAATGCGCGAACGGAGATACGCGCCATTGAACCAGGTCAGGCTCAGCTTGGCCGTCCCGTCATCCAGCGTCGCTTCGAAACGCGGACGCGGGCGCCTGGGAATGTAATCGACAGCGCAAACCGTGCCGCGCACAGTCTGGATCGGGCCCTCGGTCAGTTGGTCGATCGAAAGTTCAGAGGTCTCAAGTTGATAGTCGCGCGGAAAATATTCGAGCAGATCGCCCAGGGTTTGAACGCCGAGATGTTTGAACGCTTTGACGCGGGTGGGGCCGACGCCGGAAACAGTATCAATCGCGCGCTGGCGTGCGGGGACGGCAGGTGTCGGGTGCGCGGCTGGAGGCATCTTTTCTTGTGACACGAGTTTTTAACCCGTGCAAGGCTTGAATCACGTGGCGTGGTCGCTTCAGCGACCATGTCTTCTGAGCTGGAGCGTTTATCAGGAAGGTATAGCGTTTACCATCCCAAGTTTAGCGGCCCCGCTTGCGGGGCGCGGAATGCGTGGACACCACACCAACACGGAAACTACCTTAGATTAGACATGGTCGCTGAAGCGACCACGCCAACCGTCTCTTTTAAGAGCCCACCCTCACGCCTTCTCCGGCCATCCATGCTTTCCAATCAGCTTCACAAAACGGCAAGGGCAAATATCCGTGACCTTAAGCTCGGCTCCATCTCGCCGCACTTCCACCAGCATTTGATCGTCATCAGCCCCAACCGGAAGAACCGCCACCCCGCCATCAACCAATTGGCTCAACAACAATTCCCGCGGCAGCTCAGGCGCTCCAGCGGTAATAATGATTCGATCAAACGGCGCTGCTTCGAGCCACCCCAGCGTGCCGTCAGCATGGCGGAAGTGGGCATTGCGCACGCCCAGATCCAGCACCCGCTCGAACGCCGCGTCAAGCAGCGGCTTAATCCGCTCGATCGAATAAACCTGCCCGGCCAGCCTGGCCAGAACCGCGGTCTGGTAACCGGACCCGGTACCGAGCTCAAGAACCTTGTGATTCGGATGTACGTCCAGGCGATGGGTCATCAGCGCCACGATGTACGGCTCACTGATTGTCTGCCCATGTCCGATCGGCGCAGCTCGGCCCGCATAGGCCTCATCGCGGGCTTCGTTACGGAAAAACTTCTCACGTGGAACAGCCCGCATCGCCGCGATCACACGCTCATCGCGTATGCCACGTTCGATGACCTGCTGCTGGATCATCCGCTCGAGCGGGCTCAATTCTGTTAACTGCTTCACGCCGCCATTGTACGCTAAATGTTCAGGGAAAGCTTGGCGGTTGCGTGCGGGGGGCGGCGATTTTATCCTGAGTGGCTGTGCCCGCTGGCCGCCCCATCGTAACGCTGACCACCGACTTCGGAACGCGCGATTATTACGTCGCCATGATGAAGGCTGTGCTGGTCAGAGACTGCCCCGAAGTCCGGCTCATCGACGTCACCCACGAAGTCCCCCGCCACGACATCCTCTGTGGGTCGATCACCCTCGAACGCGCAGTCGATGGCTTCCTACCCGGCACCGTTCATCTGGCAGTAGTAGACCCCGGCGTAGGCACCGACCGGCGCATTTTGATCGCGGAACTCAACCGCCAGACCCTCGTTTGCCCCGACAATGGCCTGATCACCTGGGCATGGCGACGATTGGGCCCGGGACGGACATTTGAGCTCACTTGGCGGCCCAGCTCCAGCAGCAGCACCTTCCACGGTCGCGATGTGATGGCCCCCGCCGCCGCAATGCTCGCCGGCGGGTGCGATATTGCAACGATCGCCCGGCCCGTCAACGATCCAGTTCTACTCAACGCCGCACCCGCTCGAGATGTGGCAAGCGGAGCGCGCATCATCCATATCGACGTCTTTGGAAACGCGACGACCAACCTCGCGCACGACACCATGCGCCATGCCCCCGTTTGCGAATTCTCCATTTGCGGACATCGCGTCGGCGCGTTGCGCCGAACCTACGCAGATGTCGCACCCGGCACCCCGCTGGCCCTCGTCGGAAGCAGCGGCCTCCTCGAAATCGCCGTGCGGGATGGATCGGCCGCAACCCAGTTGGGCCTCAATGTGGGGGATGTCGTCTCGGTCGAGTAAACTCGGCCGTGTGAATCAAAGCCCCCCTACCCAAACGCTTCGCGAACTCGATAAGCGCTACGTCTGGCATCCGTTCACACCCATGAAGCCGTGGATCGAATCCGATCCGCTGGTGATCGTCGGCGGCGATGGAATGTACCTTATCGACACTGCGGGAAACCGATATCTCGACGGCGTCAGCAGCCTGTGGTGCAACGTTCACGGCCATCGCGTCCCCGAAATCGATCGCGCGATTCGCAATCAACTCAATCGCGTCGCGCACACCACGATGCTCGGCCTGGCCAGTGAACCGGCGATCCTGCTGGCCGAACGCCTGATGAAAATCGTGCCCTGGGGCCTGACCAAGGTTTTCTACAGCGATGCCGGCGCAACCGCCACCGAAATCGCCTTCAAAATGGCGGCGCAATACTGGTTCAACATCGGCCGGCCCGAAAAAAATGAGTTCGTCGGTTTCGCCGACGCCTATCACGGGGACACCGTCGGCGCTATGTCGATCGGCCGAATGCCCGCCTTCCACCGCCCGTACTTCCCGATGCTGTTCAAAGTACACTTCGCCCCCACGCCCCATGTCTACCGGCACCCAACTTCATCCGATCCGCAAGTTGTGATGGCCGACTGCCTGGCACGCCTGGAGGCACTGTTGCAGGAGCACGGCCAACGCATCGCGGCCATTTGCATCGAGCCCGTGGTTCAAGGCGCAGGCGGAATGATCGTCCAGCCCACCGGGTTTTTACACGCCGTCAGAAAACTCACGGACGAATACGAAGTGTTATTGATCTGCGACGAAGTAGCGACCGGCTTCGGCCGAACCGGCAAAATGTTCGCCTGCGAACACGAAGGCGTCTCCCCGGATCTGATGTGCGCCGCCAAGGGCATCACCGGCGGATATCTCCCCCTCGCCGCCACATTCGCCACTCAAAAAATCTTCGACGCATTTCTAGCTGAACCCTGGGAAGGCAAAACTTTCTATCACGGCCACACCTACACGGGTAATCCCCTCGCCTGCGCCGCCGCCATCGCTTCACTCGACCTCTTCGAAAAAAACAACCTCGTCGCCAACGTCCAGCGAAAAGCCACCGAACTGGCGGCACTGCTCCATAATCTTCACACCCTTCGCCACGTTGGCGACATTCGCCAAAAGGGCTTCATGGTCGGAATCGAGCTGGTTCAAAACAAAGACGCAAAACAACCCTTTGACCCAAAGCGGCGCATCGGTTCGGAAATCTGCATGAAAATGCGAAGGCGAGGCGTCTTGCTACGCCCGCTGGGGGACGTCGTTGTCATGATGCCGCCGCTCGCGATGGAGATGGAAGATCTCAAAACGATCGTCAAAGCCGTTCGCGCGGAAGTGGCGGCACTAGAATAATGCGCGATTCGTAGCTTGGTGGTGTGGGCTTCCAAGCCCGCACGTGCAGCCACACGGCTGCACTGGGCTAATGAAAACCACTACGTTTTTACAAAGTGTGTTCGTCGTGGTCGTGTTGCGCACCGGGAAGCGCGCCCTCCGGCCCCCTCTCCCTCCGGGAGAGGGCTGGGGTGAGGGGGAAGGAGAGAAGACTCCAACTACCCTGCGCCATTGTGATGCCCATTGTCGCAAAGAAGGACCGGGCGGCGTGATGATTCGGTCCACCGATGTCGTGCAACGAAATCAGATGCAACGAGAACTGTCGATCCGGGAACCGCAATAAATTGTGCGCCAACGGGAAGGCGCCTGGCATTCGCCCTCGCCCCAACCCTCTCCCGGAGGGAGAGGGGGCAAGAGGGCGCGCTTCCTTCGTACGCAACAAAATCTAAATTTGCACGAGCGCCGTCTGTGAAAACCATCGGGGTTTCATCAGACCAGAGCTGCACTTATCGCAATCATACGCGATTAATCTTGCATAAAAAAACGCGTTCTGGCGTGGTGGCTTCAGCGACCATGAAATCACGGATGATCCCGCATCTCCCGCAGCAACTGCTGCTGCGCCGCTGGTGCCGCGGCCAGGAACGGCACCTTCGCCCCCTCATAATTCAACAAATTAAACGGGAAAACCGCCTCACCCCCCGGCGTTGAAATCAGCCCCCCCGCTTCCAGCACGATCGCCGCCGGTGCGACAATATCCCATAGCTTCCCATTCATCGTAATCGCCCCATGCGCCACCCCCGCGGCCACTTGCGCCGCCTCCAGCGCCGCCGACCCAAGAATCCGAACCTTCCAGTTCGTCTGCGCGATCCACCGGCCAGCCCACCCCGGACACTTGCCCCCCGAATCCAGCAGATTGCTGGTCATCATGATCATGGAACTATCGCTGAGCGGCGTATCCAATGCCCGCAGCCGCTTGTTCCCCAGCCATGCCCCCTCGCCCTTGGCCGCCGAGTACATCACATCCCGCGTCACATCAAACACAACCCCCAACACCGGCGACCCCTTCTCCAACAACCCAATGCACACCCCAAACGCCCCCAGCCCGGCAATAAAATTATTCGTGCCGTCGATCGGATCAATCACCCACACCCGCCCATTCGGATCGCCCACATCAAATGTGATCGCATCGCCCGTATCATTTTCCTCGCCCACAATCCCATCCCCCGGATACCGGCGCGCAAGCCCCGAAACAATAAACCGCTGACTGGCCCTATCCGCATCCGTAACCGCTTCGGCCTGCCGCTTGGTCAGGCGCTCTACCTTTCCATAATGATCGAGCACGATCTTTCCCGCACCCCGGGCCAGCTCAATAGCAAATTGCAGGTCTTGACTTAGCGACATGCGCGGAGCGTAAAGGGTCGGCCGAAAGCGGGCAAGCGATTTGTCGGGACGGCCCCACCGTCCGCCTCAAAACAAAACCCTCCCACCGGTGTACAACAACCGGGTCGGTTTTCGCTATAATCCGGCCTGTATTCGGTCAGAATTCCTGCTCGTTCGAGGTGAAAAAGATGAAGAAGCTTGCGTTGATTGTTGCCGTGCTCGCGATTTCGGGCGTTGCCCAGGCCGAGGACATCGATTTTTCCAAGCAGATCCGGCCAATTTTGTCGGCTACTTGCTACAAATGCCACGACGCCAAAAAGCAGAAAGGCAAGCTGCGAATGGACACTCTGGAGTTGCTCCAGAAGGGTGGCAAGGACGGCAAGATCGTCACGCCGGGCGATCCCGCCAAGAGCGATATGTACCGCCGGATTACCCTGCCCAAGGAGGATGATGACGTCATGCCGCCCGAAGGCGATCTGCTGCCCAAGGACAAGCAGGCCCTGATCAAGCAGTGGATCACCGAGGGCGCGAAGTTCGGCGACTGGAAGTCCGATGAGGGCAAGTCGGTCACCGCCGCCACCACCGAGCCGGTGCCCGCCGAGGCTCAACTTCCCAAAGTCGCCGCGGCCGATACCGGCGCCATCGACAAGATCCGCCAGACCGGCGCGCTGGCCATGCCCCTGGCCCAAGACACCAATCTCGTCGAAGTCGATCTCAACCTCGTCGGGGACAAAGTCGAAAACACCCAGCTTGCCCTCCTCATGCCGCTCGATCAGCAGCTGGCCGTCCTGAACCTCGCCCGCACCAAGGTCACCGATGACGGCCTCAAATCCGTCGAAGGCCTCACCAACCTCCGCAAACTGCACCTTGAGAACACCAAGATCGGCGACGAAGGCCTGACCCACCTCAAGAACCTGTCCAATCTCGAATACCTCAACCTCTACGCGACGCAAGTCACCGACTCGGGCCTCAAAAATCTCGAGGGCCTCAAGAAGCTCAAGAGCCTCTACCTCTGGCAAACCAAGGTCACCCCCGAAGGCGTCGACTCCCTGAAAAAAGCCCTGCCCCAATGTGAGATCAACACCGGCTGGGACGAAAAAGCCGACAAAGCCAAAGCCGAGCCAAAGGCCGATGAGAAGAAGGCCGATGAGAAGAAGGCCGATGAGAAGAAGGCCGATGAGAAGAAGGCCGACGAAAAAAAGGCTGATGACAAGAAGGACGAAAAGAAAGCCGACGACAAACCCAAGCAGGTCATCCAGTAATCGAAGGACAAAACTTTTTTAGCCGCAGATGACGCAGATGGCCGCAGATTAATAGCTGTGGCCATCTTTGCATTTGGTGGGGCAGACATTTCTGTCTGTCTCGAATCGGAGAGTGGGGGCATGACTGCGGGGTGGGGCGGACATTCTTGTCTGCCTCGAATGGGT
>DAIRGS010000257.1:0-10142 GCA_036794395.1 Tepidisphaeraceae bacterium
GCGGGTCAAGCTGAAGTCGGTCTACCCTAAAATCATTGTGTGACAGAGCACTAGCGGCACTGAACTTGGACGACACGCCTTGGCTAGACCCGGCTAAGCGCCCGTCGCCACTCGTGGAATCAACCGTGACCAGGCTCATGGCCACGTTACCCGCGGCGCAGAGCCTGGAATTGAAAATCCGTAAAAAGCGCGATGCCATGACCTCGGCACTTCCCGGCCGGCTGACCGCACAGGGCATCGTGGTCAAGGGGCCGTCGCCCGTGCGGATGCGTTCGGGCGCGCCGGGTGCAACCGGCGGCGCAATCGCATACGCGATCGATAATGATGGGAACCTTATCCGCATCGCCCAATTGACCGGAGGCGATTGGCGGGCGGACGAGTTGCAATTGAAGAACGTCCCTGACGGCGCGATCGTCCTGGTGGGCGGGCCGATCAAGTGATGGAGGCGTGGCGCCCCGTGCGTCCAAAGGACTTGTATGCCCGAATCGACATTCTACGTGCGAATACGCGGCAAGATCGCCGGCCCGTTTGACACCGCAGGGCTACAGAAGATGGTGCGCCGCGGGATGCTGTCGCGGATACACGAGATTTCCGAGGATCGAACCAACTGGAATTCCGCCGGGGACTACGAAGACCTGTTTCCGATTAAGACCGACGCGGTTTCCATTGGTGTGGCCGCGCGCGCACCAGAGGATTTTGGGTTGTCGCCCATTGACGGAGCGGTGGATTTCGCTTCCCTGAGCGGCGCGGGCGGGCGGGCCGCCGGTGAATCACAGTATTATTATGCACAGGGCGGTCAATCGGTGGGGCCGGTCGCTATTTCGGTCCTGATGGCCCTTGCACAAAACCGCACGCTTCAGCCCGAGGATCAAGTCTGGCGGCAATCCGATCCGGCAGCCGTTTACGCACGTCAAGTTCCAGCGCTGGCTCCGTTTTTTTCGGCGACGCTGCCGTACCCATCTCGCAGAGCGGAGAATGATCGCTATGCCGGATTTTGGCGCCGATTTGGCGCATGGATTATTGATACGATCATTGTTGTCATCGCAGCTAATGCGGTGGCTATTGTCGGCGTTTTCGTCCTCCGGGCCATGCTGGTATCCAGCAACGCCACACGGCAAGGTATTTACGAACTCGCTTTTCTAATCGGCGGTCTTGCGGGCATCGTCGTTCCATGGCTTTACTATGCTTGTTTTGAGAGTTCCGCCCGACGAGCCACACCAGGCAAATTGGCCCTGGGTCTTGAGGTGATTACCGAAGCCGGTGAGCAACTCTCCTTCGGCCGGGCAACGGGCCGACATTTCGGCCAATACCTCTCTGGTCTGATCCTGTATTTCGGATACTTCATGGCCGGGTGGACCCAGCGGAAGCAAGCACTTCACGATCTGATGGCGGGGTGCTTGGTTGTGAATAAGTGAGGCTGAAACCGGTTGCGAAGTCGATGCAAATAACGGGCTGCCGAAATCATCTTCGCGGGATCAGCCGCTCCACTTCGGCGGATAATGGCCGGATTTTGCAAGTTTTGGGGCATTCTCTTCAAGACAGCCCTGCAAATACGGGTTACATTAGGGTCAATGGGATCCGTCCGCCCTCAACTTGCCCTGCTATCCACCCTTCTATTTGTACCTTTCATCCTCTGCGCGCAGCCCGCCGACAATTCGCCCCCCGCGCCCCCTGCTCAAACCCCGGCAATCCAGGCCGCCCCAAGCCTGCAGATCTACTCCTATCAGGGCCAGATACTTCCTTACCTGACCAAACACTGCTTCGCCTGTCACGGCAATGGTAAGTCCAAAGCCGATCTGTCCTTCGATCAGTTTAAGGATGATCTCTCCGTCTATTCCGACCGAAAAACGTGGGACAGCGTTCAGCACATGCTGGAAACCCACGAGATGCCGCCCGCCAAACGGCCGCAGCCCAAAGAAGATGAAACCGATTCCACCCTCACCGCCATCCGAGGAGTCTTTGATCGCTTCGACCGGACCGCCAAGCCCAACCCCGGCCGCGTGACGATGCGTCGCCTTAATAAGACTGAATACAACAACACCATCCGCGACCTGGTCGGCATCGATTTCAAACCCGCCGACGATTTCCCCGCCGATGACGTCGGCTACGGCTTCGACAACATCGGCGACGTGCTTTCGGTCACCCCGTTGCTCCTGGAAAAATATCTCTCCGCCGCCGAGCAGGTGCTGGAACAGGGCATCGTCATCCTCGATCCCCCCAAGCCCACCCGCTCGCAGATCGGCGCCATCCGCCTCAATGCCACCGCCACCAAATCCGAGCTCGGCGGAACCATCTCCTTCGACGAAGGCGACTACATCATCCGCGCCCGCGTCTCCGGCGATCAGATCGGCGATGAACCCGTCCGCGCCATGATCCGCGTAGCCGGCAAAGATCTCAAAGAATTCGAAGTCCCCAACCCCAAGGGCCGGTCGATGACCATCCAGGCCCGCCTCCGCATGAAGCCCGGCACCGCCCGCGTCGGTGTAGCATTCCTCAATCCCTTCAAACTCCCCGCACCCACCACGCTCCCCACAACCGAGCCCGCACTCGCGGCCACACAACCCGCAACCAAACCTGCCCTCAACGCCAACGGCCAACCGCGCCGCTTCGGCCAGCAGCCCCCTGTCAGCGATGGCCGGACGCGCATCCTCTTCCTCCAGGGAATTGAAGTCGAAGGCCCCTTCGATCCCCCGCCCCCCGAGCTTCCCGAGGCGCACAAACGCCTGATGGCCCACGACCCCGGCCTCGCCCCACGCGATGCCGCCACGCAAATTATCACGCGCTTCGCATCGAAGGCATATCGCCGCCCTGTCCGTCCCCAGGAGGTCGACGCTTGCCTGCGCATCTACGATGCCGCGACTTCCAAGGGCAATCGCTTCGAGCTGTGCATGCGGGCCGCCCTCTACCGCGTCATGGTCTCGCCCAACTTCCTCTTCCGCGTCGAGCTCGATCCGCCCGGCGCTAAAGAAGGCGAAACCTACGCCATCAACGAATACGAACTCGCCAGCCGTCTCTCATACTTCCTCTGGAACAGCACCCCCGATGACGAGCTGATGTCACTCGCCTCCAAAGGCGAGCTCCGCACCCATCTCGATGCCCAGCTTCATCGCATGGTGCAGGATCCCAAGTCCGTCTCCTTCCTCTACGGCTTTGCCGAGCAGTGGCTCGCCCTCCGCAAGCTGGAGATCTCCTCCCCCGATCCAAAGCAGTTCCCCAGTTTCGACGACAATCTTCGCAACGCCATGATCCGCGAGAGCGACCTGTTCTTCGAGGCCATCGTTCGCGAAGACCGCCGCATCCTCGATCTGCTGGATGCCGATTTCACCTTCGTCAATGGCCAGCTCGCCAAGCACTACGGCATAGATGGCGTGAAGGGCAAGAAATTCGTCCGCGTCAAAGCCCCCCTCAATCGCGGCGGAATTCTAACCCAGGCCAGCGTCCTCACTCTCACTTCCAACGCCACCCGCACCTCCCCGGTTAAACGCGGCAAATTCATTCTCGAACAGATTCTCAACACCCCCCCGCCCCCACCACCGCCAGATGTCCCCGCCCTCGATGAACAAAAGCAACTGACCGGCACCCTCCGCCAAGTCATGGAACAGCACCGTGCCAACGCGCTGTGCGCTTCCTGTCATCAGCGCATGGATCCCATCGGCTTCGCGTTCGAGAACTTCGACGCCATCGGTGTCTGGCGCGATAAAGACGGCCAAGCCTCCATTGATGCGTCCGGCACCCTCCCCGACGGCAAAACCTTCAACGGTCCCGATGGCCTCAAACAGCTTCTAAAAGCCAAAAAGACCCTTTTCGTCCGCTGCGTCGCCGAAAAAATGCTGACCTACGCAACGGGACGCGGGTTGGAGTATTACGATAGACGGGCAGTCGACAAGATCATGTCCGAGCTGGCCCGCAACGATTATCGCTTTTCAACCCTTCTGACCGAGATCGTTAAGAGCGATCCGTTTCAGATGAGAACCGCCACCGGAGAATCGCAATGAGCTACCCAGGGATTTCGCGTCGTGCAGTCCTTCGCGGTATCGGGACGGCCATGACGCTGCCCCTGCTCGACGCGATGGTCTCCAAGGCCGCCGCCGCTGCCGTTCCCGGCGCAGCCACTGCCGGCTCGGGTGCGGCTGCCGCCCTCGCCCCGCGTCGTATGGCATTCCTCTACGTCCCCAATGGGGCGTATATGCCCTACTGGATGCCAAAAACTCCCGGTGCTGATTACGAAATGACCCCCTGCCTCGAGCCCATGGCCGAGCACCGCGACGACCTGCTCGTCCTGGGCGGCCTCACCTGCGACAAAGCCCGCGCCAATGGCGATGGCGGCGGCGACCACGCCCGCGCCGGTGGCGCCTTCCTCACCGGCGCTCAACCCAAGAAAACCGCCGGGGCCAACTTCCGGGCCGGCGTATCAGCCGACCAGATCGCCGCCCGTCGCCTGGGCGAAAAAACACGCTTCCCCTCCCTCGAAATCGCCATTGAAGGCTACCGCGGCGCGGGCAACTGCGACTCGGGCTACTCCTGCGTTTACGAACACACACTCGCTTGGCGCAACGCCACAACCCCGCTGCCCACCGAAGTAAACCCCAAGGCCGTCTTCAACCGCCTCTTCTCCGATCAGCCCAACGATCCCGAAACCCTCGCCCGCAACGAGCTGCGCACCAGCGTGCTCGATGCCGTCCTGGAAGACGCCAACACCCTCAATCGCAAGCTCGGCGGCAACGATCGCCAGAAGCTCGATCAATACCTCACCGGCGTCCGCGAGCTCGAACAGCGCATCACCCGCTCCGAAAAACTCTCCGCCGTGGAACTTCCGGAAGATGTCTCGCGCCCCGAAGGCGTCCCCGCCGATCTCACCGACCACATTCACATGATGTGCGATCTGATGGTCCTGGCTTTCCAGACCGATGTCACCCGCATCGTCACCTTCATGATCGGCCGCGAAGGCAGCGAACAGAAATACCGCTCCGCCGGCGTCACTGAAGGCCACCACTCCATCTCCCACCACCAGGGCAAGCCCGAAAACATCGCCAAGATCAAAGCGATCAATATCTACCACATGCAGCAGCTCGCCTACCTCACCAGGAAGCTCAAATCCATAAAAGAAGGCGACGGCAATCTGCTCGATAACTGCATGGTCGCCTACGGCAGCGCCATCGCCGACCCCAACCGCCACGCCCACGAAGACCTCCCCGTCCTCCTCGTCGGCCGCGGCGGCGGCACCATCAAGTCCGGCCGCTACATGCGCGCCCCATCCGAAACCCCGCTCAATAACCTATGGATGTCCATGCTCGATCGCTTCGGCGCGCCAACCACCTCCCTCGGTGACGGCACCGGCCCCCTCCAGGAATTGGCCTGAACGACCTGCGAGATTCAGCGCCATTGCATTTAAGTGGCACGGCCTTCCAGGCCGTGGGTCGCGGACGCTTCGGGTCCGGCGCCGGGTGAGATGTGGGAAAACCAACGTGCCGAATCGAGCATTTCCTCCCACAAACCTCACCGCAAGAAGTCCCCCGAAAACAACTCACAACTCACAACTCACAACTCACAACTCGCCCCGCCCATCGAATACCCATCCCGCCCCGCTCTTTTGACCTTATACATCTGCTCATCCGCCGTACGTTGAAGTGCGGTCGCATCGCTTCCGTCGACCGGAAACGCCGCGATACCGATGCTCGCCGTAACCACCAGATCCGTCCCGCAAACCCGGAACGGCTCCCGCAAACACTCCACCAGCTTCGCCGCCACCACCACTGCCCCTTGCGCTTCCTGTAGCTCAGGGAGAACGATCATAAATTCATCCCCGCCCATCCGCGCGATCGTATCAGTCTGGCGAAGCTGCGCACGAATCCGCTCGGCAAACTGCCGCAAAATCGAGTCCCCCGCATCGTGGCCCAGCGTGTCGTTGATCTGCTTGAAGTGATCCACATCCAGGGCCAACAGCGCGAGCGGCTTGCCCGACCGTCCCGCCAGCGTGATGGCCTGCTGGAGCCGATCTTGAAAGAACACCCGGTTCGGCAACCCCGTCAGCGAATCATGCCGCACCAGATGCGCAAGCTGCCGGGTCGTCGTATGGTGATCGATGCAGATGCGCGCCAGATCGCCAGCCGTCCGCAGCACCTGCAATTCCGCCGGCGAAGGCCGCCCCTCCCGCCGCGAGAACACCAGCAGCAGACCGTTGGGCGCACGATCCCCGGATCGCAGCAAATAGGTCCAGCACGATCGAAATCCCTGCGGGGCGGCCACCGCCCGCACCTTGACCCACAGGTCTTCGGTCGCGATGTGCGTGACCCCGCAGCTGCTCGGATCGGACCACGCCGAGCTGGAAAGCCCCGCCGCCAGGGCCAGCCGATCGTCCTCCAAAGCACTCAAACAATCCGCATGCAGGCTCGGCGCGTGGATGGTTAAAAGTCCGTCTTGCAGTGCGATCACCGCCGCGGGAAAGTCCACCTGAAATTCCACCGAAGAGGCCAGCTTGCTCAACACTTTTTCGATCGGCGCATCCAGCGCAACCATCTCAAGCACCCGCCGCCGATCTCTTTCAAGATACTCGGCCATCTTCCGCTCGGTCACATCCTGCACCGTCACCACCGATTTGATGGGCCGGTCGTTCCCATCATGAAGCGACGCGGCATTGATCGTCGCCCAGATGACCCGCCCATCCTTCCGCACATATCGCTTTTCCGCGCTGTATTCTTTGACCTCGCCCCGCAACATTTTTAACGCGACCCGGCGGCCTTCCTCGACATCGTCAGGGTGCGTCAGGTCGGTAAATGTCATGCGAACCAGCTCATCGGCCGAGTACCCGCAAATCTGGCACAACTTGGCATTCACCCGCACGATCCGGCCGGTGCGCAGATCGATCTGTAACTTCCCGACGCTGGCCAGTTCGAATGTCGCCCGAAACTCTTCCTCGCTCGCCCGCAGCGCATCCTCAGCCTGCGTACGCGCCGTAACGTCCTGGATCTGAGAAATGAAATACAGCGGCTTGCCGTTTTCCCCGCGCACCAGCGCCACGTTCAGCGACACCCATACCAACCGGCCATCGCGATGAATGTACCGCTTGAGCATTTCATAATCCGCGATCTTGCCCGCCAGCAGTTGCTGCACGTATACCAGATCCGCCTGCAGATCATCGGGGTGCGTGATGGACTGAAAATCGCGCGACAGCATTTCTTCCAAACCATATCCCACGATCCTGCACAGCGACTGATTCACCTGAATGAACCGGCCATCGATCCCCACGATCGCCATCCCGATCGTCGCATGATCAAACGCAGTTCGAAAACGCTCTTCGCTTTCGCGAATCCGCTGCTGCGATTTCTCCCGCTCCCCCATATCACGAACGTTCGCCAGGACCGCTTTCCGCCCGCCAATCTCGATCAGACAAATCCGCGACTCCACCGGCGATATAGTTCCGTCCCGATGCAGGTGCCGCCCCTTAACCGTCAGCGTCTCGTCCGACCCAAGCGATCCCCATCGCCGCGCAAGCTCCGGCGGCTCAAAATCCAATTCGAAGTCGGAAACCAGCATCCCCAGAAGCGCTTCACGCGTGTGCCCCAGGCTCTCACACGCGCGAGTATTCGCATCCAGCACCCGACCGGTCATATCGTGCAGGAACACCGCATCGGGCGCAATCTCGACCAGCCGCCGAAACCGCTCTTCACTTTCTCTCAGAAGCCGGTTGGCTTCGAGAACCAGCGCCGACGATTCGGTCTGCTCAATCAGCGTCAAATTGATCCGATTGGGCGATCCCATCATTCAAATTCTCATCAGACAGACAAAGGCGACTTCCTGTTTATCGGCACCCACCACTTCCACCTTAATCACCCCGACGCTCCACCCTGCAAACTTTCCAGGGTGCGCGCTGCCAGTAAACGACCGTGCGCGATTCCGCGTTTCGTGACATGGGGCTTCCAGCCCATGATCGAGGGAGTTGACCATCAGCGACGGGTTAGATGTGGGAAAACCAAGTTTCGACAGTTGGACAACCTTCTGAATCTGCCCCCAGAAAATGCCACCTCCGGCAAGTTGGTTTTCCCACATCTCACCCGTCGCCGGACCCGAAGCGTCCCCGACCACGGCCTGGAAGGCCCATGTCACGAAACGCCGAATCGCGCACGGTCATTTAGCGGGCTGCATATCTCGATTGGTCCGCACCTCAAAGAACGCTCGCACTCAAATCCTTCACTTGGCCGAGAATAAACGAACTAAAGCCACTGCCATCAACACCCCCATCACCATCTTCCATTTTGACCCCACACAGGTACCCTGCCACGTCCTGATGAACGCGACTGTCCGCAAAGTTATCCTTCTGATCATCGCCGCGGCCGGCGTCTATCTCGTGGGCAACGGCCGCACGTCTCTTTTCGATCGCGACGAGCCCCGCTACGCCCAATGTTCCCGCCAGATGCTTCAATCCGGCGACTGGGTCGTCCCCCACCTCTACGACAAAATCCGCGCCGCCAAACCCCCCGGCATCTACTGGTGCCAGGCCACCGCGATGAAACTTTTCGGCGACAACGCATTCGCCGCGAGATTCCCATCGTCCCTGGCCATGATCCTTACTCTGACGCTGCTCGCACTGACACTTTGGCGCGCCGTCGGACCCTCTCGCACGTTGTGGACCCTCTTCGTTTTTTCCAGCACCGCGTTAGTCATCTTCGCATCAAAGATGGCCATGACCGATTCGGTCCTGCTGCTCTGCACGATCGTGGCCCAGCTCTGCATCTACTCACTTTGGCAACGCCGGCGCCAGTTGCCGGCGGTCATCGTCATTTCCACCGCAATCGGCTTTGGCGGCCTGATCAAAGGCCCCTTCATACTCGGCGTGCTGGCCGGCACCGTCATCATGCTCGGGCTGCTCCGCCTTCTGGATCACATCCTGGCCAGCCGCCGGGATCGATCGCTGACCCCGCCATCAGAAGTACCGCTCGACCGCTTCCCCCTCTCGTATCAATCCGTATCTCCCACAGCTCACGCTTCGCCCCCGGATCTCTTGCGCATCCTCTCCATCGGCGCGCAAATTATTATGGGCATCCTGATCGTGTCCGCGATCGTCCTGCCTTGGGTATACATGGTGTCTCACCGCGAGCCCCTGTTCCTCCATGCCGCCGCCAGGGACGCCCAGGAACATCTGGAAAAAGGAAGCGAAGGACATGTCGGCCCCCCGGGATATCACCTGGTGCTGATCTGGGGGACCTATCTGCCCTGGTCCTTACTGTTACCGCTGGCGATCGTAATGGCCTTCAAGAATCGACAAGACCCAAACGTGCGATTCGCCCTCGCCAGCGTCCTGGGCGCGTGGGTGTTCGCCGAGGTCCTGAGCACCAAGCTCCCGCACTACATCCTCCCCGCCATGCCTGGCCTCGCCTTCCTCACCGCCGACGCGATCGTTCGATGCCTCAGCGGCCAAAGCGACGCCCTCAAAGCCAGGGAATTACGTATCGCGGCCGGCATCATCGCCGTGGTCATCCTCGCCGCCGCGATCGTCCCATGGTGGTGGCTCGCCATTTCGTTCCATGACTTCCCATGGATCGCGCTATTGCTGCTCGCGCTGGTTGGAATCGGATATGCATTCGCTGTCTGGTTTTTCTTTCACACCCAACGCCCCGCTCTAGCTCTCATTTCAATGGGTACCGGATCAATGGCCCTGGGCATCACGCTATTCGGCGTATATTTCCCCAGCGCAACCCCCCTTCGCCTTTCCATTCGCACGGCCAAAGTGTTAACCGACAACGGTGTCACCCACCCCGGCCAGTCGCTCATGCTCGACTACAAGGAGCCCAGCCTCGCCTTCTATCAGGGTGGAACCATTCGAGAAGCCAAACATTCCCTTCCCGTGGTTCAGGATCTGAAGACCGCCCCCCCCTGGCTCGTCATGACCCGCGAGATCTGGAACCAGGCCGGCCCCGAGGCCCGCGCCCAAATGGAAATCATCGGAACCCCCCTCCGCGGCTACAACTATTCCGACTCCCTCCGCCCCGCCGACCTCTTTATCGTCAAAAATCACGCCAGCCGAACCAAGTCAATCAATTAACCACAAATTCCCCACACCGATAGCCCACATCTTAACAGGAGAAGAATGCTTAACGTCGAGTAGAGAAGAGGCGCAGTCATGTTTAGACCAATGACTTCCAGTG
>DAIRGS010000258.1:0-10140 GCA_036794395.1 Tepidisphaeraceae bacterium
CCAAAGATGCCGCCAAAATCAAGGTCCTCGATCCCGCCTGCGGCTCGGGCTCATTCCTCATCGGAGCCTACCAGTTCCTCCTCGACTGGTATCACACCCAATACACCACCCCTCCCGCCGACCCAGCCGCCCTCGCCACCGGCAAAAACCCCGTCCTCCGTCCCGGCCTCCGCGGCGGATGGTCCCTCACCATCGCCCAGCGCAAACGCATCCTCCTCGACCACATCCACGGCGTCGACCTCGACGACCAGGCCGTCGAAGTCACCAAACTCAATCTCCTCCTCAAATGCCTCGAAGGCGAAACCAGCCAAACCCTCGGCTTCGAACAACGCCTCTTCCGCGAACGAGCCCTCCCCGACCTCGGCAAAAACATCCTCTGCGGCAACAGCCTCATTGGCACCGACATCATCGGCACCGACGCATGGAACGCTATGAGCGAGGAGGAACAGGGGAAGATCAACCCGTTCGACTACGAGCGGGCGTTTCCGGCCGTGTTCAAACAAAGTGGTTTCGATGCGGTGATCGGGAATCCGCCGTACATCCGTATGGAGGCTTTTAAGCCGGTCAAAACGTATCTTGCGAACGCATACCAGTGCCACGACGAACGGTCGGACCTGTACGCATATGTAATGGAGCGGAGCCATCGCCTTCTTCGATCAGCGGCGTTGTTCGGTATGATCGTCTCGAATAAGTTTGTACGCGCAAACTACGGCAAGCCATTGCGTGGAAGCCTCACCAAGCTTGCATTACCGATTGACATCGTGGATTTCGCTGGGCTTCCCGTGTTCGAGGGCGCCACGGTGCGTACACTGATTTACATTGCTAAGAAAACCGCAGAAGTTGAAGGGACACGATACACTCCGCCAGCGGAACGGGATCGATTTGCCGCGATCGCCTCGAAGTTAGTCACGGTCGAAGCGGACGTCCAAGCGCGAAGTTATGAACTGGGACGCGGTTGGTTCGAGCGCGTGGACTGGTCCTTCTCTCGCCCCGAGGTCACGGCTTTAATGAATCGGCTCAGATTACACCCCCGGTTGGTCCAGACGGTCGACGGCCAGATCTGTATGGGGGTCAAGTCGGGACTCGGAGAGGCCTTTGTGATTTCCACCGACATACGAGACGCACTGATCCGCGCGAACCCGGAAGCCGCCGAAATCATCAAGCCGCTCTTGAACGGCAGGGACATCCGACGCTATCGCGCCGAGCCACAAGGTCAGTTTCTCCTCTACCTCACGCACGGAATCAACATCGGACGGTACCCGGCCGTCGAAAAACACCTTCGTCCCTATAAGACCGCATTGGAGCGGCGCGCAACGCGCCAGAACTGGTACGAATTGCAGCAGCCGCAGGAACGCTATTCTGCCTGGATGTCCGGTCCGAAGATCGTCTTCCCGGACATTGCAACTCATCCAAGATTCGCGCTCGACGAAGACGGGTATTTCGGCACGAACACGGTCTACTTCATCCCACGCACTGACCGCGTGTTGTTGGGGTTGCTAAACTCTAGACTCGGCTTCCTGTACTTTCAGCAGGTGTGCGCGGGGCTTGAGGGAGGCGATGAAATCTATCTCCGCTTCTTCGGCCAGTATCTCGAGGGCTTTCCAGTCGCCGCTGCAACGCCGAACCAATCTTTGCGCCTCACCACTCTCGTCGACTCCATGCTCTCCCTTCACAAGCGCCTCGCCACCGAGCAACTGCCCCAGCGGCGGGAGCAGGTGCAGCGGGAAATTGACGCCACTGACCGGCAGATCGATCAACTCGTCTACCAGCTCTACGGCCTCACCGACGCCGAGATCCAAATCGTCGAGGAAGCCACCGTATGAGCGAAGCGCAGAATTGCGGGGCCGACCAACCCACCGTAGATTACATGCACACTTAAGGCAGAACAGACAGGATCCCCAATGCTAACGGCTGAAGAACTCGCAAAATCCTTGGCGGCGAAGTTTCTGGAAAATGGCAACTATGAAGCACTGGGAGCGGGGTTGAGCGACACGAGCATCGCGGAGTTTTCCTCCGCGGCCGCAATGGCAGCGATCGAAGACTCCTTCCGGGGTGAAGACGGGTTCGCTGGGCTCTCGGTCCAATCCGTGGGTTACACCGCGGGCGCAAGCGACGAACACGTGGTGGTCTACGTGACACGCGGATCAAGTAAAGCTTTGAAAGATGTGCCAAAAGAGGTGGAGGGGGTGCAGATCGAAACACGGGTCATGGGCAAACTGAGGGTGAGCCCTGCGCCCGCCATGGCCGCGACCGGTATGAGCTATTTTTACGAGCGCTCCGGTCGGATTGCCTGCGGTGGCAGCATCGCTCCGAGCCGCGAGCAGTATGCCGGGACGCTTGGCGCGTTCGCGCTTGGCGCGGGTCAAATTCGCGCGATTTCCAACAACCACGTCTTCGCCGCGTGCAACCACACACCGGTCGGAATGCCGATCTTGGGGCCGGCTGCGATGGATGCACGACCTGGCCGCCGGGCACCGACGGAGGTCTGCGTTTACCGTGACATGGTCGAGCTTCGCAGCGGCGTGCCGGCACTTGTTCAACCCATGAGTCTTGACGCGGCGTTCGGTGAGGTGACCGATCCATCGATCATTTCATCGTGGCAAGGGGACGACGTCGATGGCTATGATACACCGGGATCCGTCCTCGAGCCGACCGCGGGAATCCGCGTCAAAAAATTCGGAAGGACCACCGGTATGACAACCGGCACTATTGAAGCGTTGGTAGCCAACACCGTGGGTGTTGCCGTATAAATCGCAGCGATTCACATCGCAGGTTTGGTTTCAAGACACTTGGACCCTTCGAGGCGATGGTGCGGACCCGTTCGCGTTGCCGGGTGATTCGGGAAGTTTGATCGTGACAGAGGATGGGAGCGCGGCGGTTGGATTGGTGTTTGCCGTCAATGCGCGTGGCGGATACGCTATCTTCTGTCCGATCAGCGCTGTTCTCGCCCGGTTCGGCAATCTTCAGCTACTTAACGGTCATGGAATCTAGCGACAAACTTCGCGATGCTGCCATCGCGCTCGGCGTGGAATTGCAGGACATTCCATCGGTCACGGGGGTGGGCGTCACTCAAAAGGACGGAGATGCAGCCCTTGTTGTCTACGTCAGCAGGAAACTGAGGAGATCTGAATCCACACGTGTACCATCGCACTGGGACGAACTTCCGGTGTTCATTTCATTGCTCGGAAAGGTCATTCCTGCGGCAAGTTAGATCGGGAAAAGGTGTTCAGAGCAGCGGAACGCTGATAACGGGACAACCCTGAAGTTCCGGGAAATTCTAAGGTGACATCCACCGGGGAAATTCTAAGGTGGGCAGAAATACCGGGACAGCTCTGGGCAGAAATACCGGGACAGCTCTGGGGCAGAAATACCGGGACAGCTCTGAATTAATTTGGGCAGAAATACCGGGACAGCTCTGAATTAATTTGAGACCGTTCGCGGAAGTTGCAAAGGCGCATTCACCATTTCAACCGGCGTAATCCCAACCATACCCCCCGATCAGAAGTATCCGCTCTGCTTACGGCGTCCGGTGTCTTCCGGACGGGGAGAATCACCACACCAGCATCGGCACCACCTCGCCTTACGTCTTGTATGGTCTACTCTCTATTGTCCGCCGCTCAACTGCTCTCGCGACCGCCGGGTGCCGATCCCCCGCCTTCAGAAACACGTTTCGCCGCGACTAAGAGGAGCGCTTTTCATTCCCCACAGATCCAACTCGCGACATTGTAAATGTAAATGATTGAATCAAAATACACATTGCGCACCCGCGCGACTGCCACCGTTTTCAATTCTCAATGATCAGTTGTCCATTCGCGGACCGCTTCCCGCCCACCGACCGCAACACCCCGCAACCCAGCCACGCACCGATAGCGGACCGCGCTCGGCCTCCGTCTCCCTTCCTGCCCACAACTTTCCTCACTGGATGAACCCGCCGTCATCTGCACGCCAGTTTCGCGATTTCCTCGCGCGCTGCTCATTTTCCGCCACTCCCGTAACCCCCTGACACGGCACACCTTAGCCGCAACGCCAAAAACCATCAGCGCGCAGCCCTCCGCTCACCCCCGCGCGCTGCCCGATTTCGCACCCCACCATAACCGCCGAAGAATCCACGCCTTAGCCGCACCCTCAAAAACCATCAGCGCGCCAGACCCCACCACGCAAAATAAGGACTTACAACAACCTCGCCCCTCTTCCTTTGGTCTACTGCTCCACCGCTCCACTCTCTACTTTCTCACGGCTCACCGCGCCCCCCTGCCCGCAAAATTCCGCCAATTGCAACGAAATGCAACGGAATGCAACGTCCACCGAAAACCGACCCCGACCCACGTCGACTTCTTACTGCACGGACAGAGAACGGAACCGCATCTGGAAGCTTGATCGGGCTTACCACGCGACCCCAGCCCTTTTCTGTGTCGCTATCGACCGCAATGACCTTTAGAACGAGTTGACGCGCTTTCGCGCTGTTCGGCGATTCTGCTAGTGGCCTGCTTCGATCTAGCGGCACGTTGAAAAACCGTTGCCCCCGACGCA
Organism: Tepidisphaeraceae bacterium; assembly: GCA_036794395.1. Taxonomy (GTDB): domain Bacteria; phylum Planctomycetota; class Phycisphaerae; order Tepidisphaerales; family Tepidisphaeraceae; genus DASXMX01. The sequence continues at coordinate 4,531 of DAIRGS010000258.1, forward strand.
AGTCCCGGAAAACTTCGGCTCCCTGAACGAAGTCACCAATCTGAAAACACAGCATGCCAAGATCGAACATCCAGAGCGGATTATTAAGGTAGCGGGTGCCCTGGAGTTTGCTGATCAGATCAAAGCGCTTTCGATATTGCGGTTCCCGATGCCTATCCGGATGTGCACTAAAGATGGCATAACGCAAGAACTCGCCCAACGCAGTTCGGTCCACCTTTGGTCGATGAGCGGCGACCGCAAGTATCGAGCTGGCCTGGTCCAGCGTTGCTGTCTGGTCAGCAGCTACGGCATCTTCAGGAATCTGCCCACCAAGAACGCGAAGCGCGGCCAGCGCCCAGCCAAGCTCATTGTTCTTTTCCTGCAACCCCTTGATTACCGTTGCAGCCGCCTCACCCTCGAGCAGCCCGACGGCTTCACGAAACAGCTCGTTCCAGTCTTCCTCAAAATACGCCTCGGGCTTTGCCGAAAGCAATTCGATGGCCTCGGCCAAGTCCTCGGCAACAGCGTCATCGTGACCGCCAGCCTCAATTTGCCGTCGCACACGCCAAACCCTGTGGCCGGCGAGGTGGTAGACCGGATACGAGTTTCCCCAATCGAGTTCCTGCGCCTCGCGCAACGTCTGTTCAGCCTTATTGTCCAGCCATTCCCACATGTGATCCGGGTCGCCCGACTCCAAGGCGAATTTTGCCCAGTGCAGATAAATCATCCCCAGGGAGGAAAGCAGATGAGCCGGCGTCTCCGATTGTTCCGCCGCGGGCAGTTCAAGCGCCGAAATCAGATCTTCTTCAGCATGCTCATATAGGGGCCTTGCCTGTGCCCACGGCTCGCCCTGCGTCACCTTGCTGTAAGTTAGTGCATGGCTATGCAAGAGCGATGCGCTCTGGATCACCAAGTGTTCCGGCAACCAAGAAAACGCCTCACGAATGAGGCCGCGTTCTTTCCATTGCCAATCCCTGAACTCGCGATCCACACCTTTTCTTTGAATACGCAGATATCGCGACCCGGCTTCTTCAGCAAAATGCCGATGCTCGATGACCCCGGGCTTGAGTCGACCAAAGAGCGTAGCCAAAATCGATAGCGGATACCGTGGCGGACGACCCGGCTCCCATTTCATCGCCAAGGCGCAGATCTCTTTGGCAATGTCCCGGACAAGAACAAATTCGCGATCCGCTGATCCGTCATTCGATCCCAGGGCCGAGAGGATGAGCTGCCCGTACTGGTTGTGGCAGAGCTTGAAGGAAAGCGGCTCAGTATAAAATGCAACAGAGGTGAGCGCACCAACGCGACGTCCATCATCGCTCGGCGACGAAGGATCCGCCTCGGGGATCCTGGCGGATACCAGATCGCACTTCTGTAGTTCAGCGGTCACTTGCAGTATGCGATCCAATGGCACACCGCTTAGGTGCGACAGGACATGACTGGGGACCGCCAACCCCAACGAGCTCGTAGCCGCCAGCACCATCATTGCGGTTGCGAGATCCGCAAGATCAGTTTCAGGAAGTTCGGCGAGGGTGTGTCCCATTTTCAAAGATGGGACCACTGGTGTCGTCGGCGATGCAACGCCAGCGACCGGAAGTTGAGAATGCTGCTTGTGGGCGCGACGCAGGCGCGCAATCAGCCTTGCGCCGAGTTTGGCATCGTGGCCCCAATCGTCGGTGAGAAGAATGGACATCGCAATGAGCAGTGGGCAGCGAGCACCTGTCGCTGCGGCCTGCATCTGCTGCAGCCAATCAACAGGCAGTCGCAATCCAAACTTTTCCAGCCGCATTTTCGCCCAGTTTCCGAGCGATGCCTGTTCACCAAAACTGATCGCGGACCTTAACACGTCTCCGCTTAGCTCTTCGACGCCACGGCTGATCACGGCAGCGGGCCGTTCCAATTTCTCGTCGTCACGCAATGGACGGGCCTGGATCACCAACACCCTCCGCGAGTCGCGATCAAGCCGCGCGGGGAGGTCGCGCAATAAGGCCATCGCATCATTCAGAACTGAATCGGTATCGAACACTAGCACTGCCGGCCGCGTGGCATCGGGGCCCTCTAGATCGCGATATAGATCGGTGAGAAATGCCCGCAGCCGATTGTAGTTGAATTGGGATGTGGCACCGCGATGAATCAGCGTTGGACAACCCAGACGCGCGGTGTGATACGCAAGCTGGCCCAGAAGAACTGTAACCCCGGAGCCGAACTCGGCCGGTACCGCAATTCGCACCACCCTTACTTTCCCCTCGCCAAGTTGCTCAATCTGCCGGCTAATGAGATCGCGATACGGGCGTATGGCGTCGCGTTGCCATTCCATCTGCCCTGCAAAACAACGCCAAGCTGCGCCATCACCGCGCAAAAGCCCGCGGAGGGCGTCCTTCTCATCTGAATCTTCAGGATCCGGGTCGCGGACATCTCGTTCGGTTAGCAGATCAAAGTCTTGGGTAATTGGTGGTTCGCGACGGAGCAGCTCCGCGAGCGGAAGAGAGGACCGACCCACGCGTATTGTAGGAGTAGCAATCGGCTCAATGCGGAGCTGATCAAGCTCGCGCAGGACATCGACTAGCGGCCGCGGATCGAATGTTAGCATGGCAGCTACTGACGGATATTTTCTTGCAAAGGTATCGAGCGCGGGAGCATGAACGATTGGATCGACGCCGGCGACTACTAGCAACCGAAGGTCTTGGGCAATGCGACCCGCCCGCGCAATGCTCTTAAGCGCTCGATCCGCGTCGCCCGAGGTATCGAGCACCAGGACCGCGGCTCCGATTCGGGAAAGCTGTCGCACCTTTGCGGCGCGAGCTTCTTCACGCAGGATTTCGTCGAGGGCGTCGGCTGTCGGCGCGCGCCCATCCATGTACATGAATGGGCAGATGTCCGCGAAGGCAAAATGTAGTCCAAGGACGTCCGTTAAGTCATTTGGTACTTCGACGATCTGACGTCGGTAATCAGAAGCCTTCCATCGCGCGACGAGCTCCGTGGCGAAGGATGGATTTTCTGATTCGGACCATACGCCGATCCATTGTGGACGCGCAAGGAAAGATCGGCCTGCATCGTCGTCAGGCAGTTTGCTATCGTTGGACAACCAGAGGGCCACGTCGCCCTTGGCAAGCGCGGAAGCCAGCTCCGGCAAATAACCGGCTGTTTTCACGGGATCATTGTATCGCCGAAGTCGGGGGATGGCATCCCGGAGGGACATTGGCATCCGTGGTGACCCCGCGGACATCAAGTCAGACGTTCAGCGCGGGGAACTATACGTGGGGACGAAACTGCGGGGCGACTTCTTCGCCGAACGCCAAGCGACGCGTCAGTTCCATCCGCTGCCGGCGCGCCGCCGATCCACCGCGAATCATTTCATCGAGATCGATGAGATTGATCGGCCGTAGGATCACTTGCGCCTGCTGCCGGGCCAACAGCGGGTCGCGAATAAGGATTGCCTGCTCTCGTGCCGCACGATCGAGCACCGGATACAGAATGGCGGAGCGCCGACGGCCCTCTTGTTGGCCAAGGGCATACAGCGCGAGCTGATAGAGCATGTCGCGCGGCAGAGAGTTCTCCCAAAGATCGCGGTATTTCGCATCGAGAACGGCAATGACATCGGTGTCGCGACGGATCACAAAGTCAGGACGGGGCGCCGGTGCGCGTCGACGTAATGGGTTGTGCAGCGGGTCATAGACGAAAAGGTCCTTGAGGCGGGATTCCTCTTCGACTTCGCATTCCTCCAGATGGTCCACGAGAAAGCGAGCTATGAGGGCCTGAAAGAACGAAGCCCTCTTCGACTTCATCGTCCAAACAATAAAATGACCGCCGGCTTTGGTATTAGGGCGGCTCTGTCAGCAGACCGTGGGGGTCGATGGTGTTTGGCGGTCGGGGGATGATTTAACAGTGCTCCACGGGTGGCGCACGGTCAGTTCGTCCAGCTCCTCGCCGATTGCCGGGGGTTAATTTGTTTGGCACTATTCAAAAGCGCTTTTTAGATCTGAGGGGCAGACCGCCAGCGGCAACACGCGACCGTGCCCAATCAATGACCCGCATAGGTTTTTGGTGGTTTGGGTCCGCCCCAGTACGAGCCTTCGCAGCCGCCCCATCGCCACATCAACCTCGCAGACCCTCTCTCGAAGCGCCTTCGACAGGTCAATGCCCGCTGCGTTCCCCAGGTGGTTCTCCCCATCCGCCCGCACCCCAATCGCCTGGCAAAGCCTGTCCCACTGGCCGCAGATCCTGTTCAGCTTAACGATTACTTCGGCGCTATCGCGCGGCAAACGCCCGCGCCTTCCCGCCCCCCGATTGCGAATACCACGCTGCTTCTGGATCTCCATGACCAGTTGATTATTGCTCCAGTGATTCTCGACCAGCTGCTGCTGTACGGCATCGCGTTTCTGTTTAGGAACGCGCAGAAGAATGCTGACGGCCGCCGTTCCCAGCGGAAAGCGATGTTCGCGGCACTGTGTGAAGAGCTTGTTTAATTCCTTGTGATCGTATCCCTTTACAGGGTCAGCGAACTGTCGGGCCTTGCGCGCTTTTTCGGCGGCACTGACATCAGGGAACGTCGCCTTCATTTGCCCGTATGGAGCGCTGGCGCCGATCATCTTGTGCATCCAGAGGCCAGCGTCATGGAACTGGCGGAGTTTCCTGATTGCGGCTTCGACTTTCGGCGAACTGGCTGGGGTGGGTGGTTTGTGATTGGTGGCAATGCGCATTGGTCGGTGTGGAACGAGTTTCCCCGTGTTGCTGTGGGACACAATGTGAGATCGAAATGCAAAGAACTCAACTGGACGTGAATGGGACCCGTCACGGCAGGCCCAGCGAACGAGCACTTCCAGCAAGTGTCACTGACACTTGCTAACCGCCTAAAACACCCCCTAACCCGGCCTCGCTGCCATTCTCAACGATCGTTGCAAGCTACGAATAAACCACGCTTTACGATCCATATGACGCAAAACCGAGGAGTCGCCTGAACGTCTTAGGAAACCAGCGCTCTATCCAACTGAGCTACGCGGGCGTGCGTGATTAACGGTATCGACGCGTTTGGCGAGGATCAAGTGACCGGTGGAAATCGCGCGGCCGTCCGCCGCACGGAGGGGTAAGATCGGGGTCATGAAACCACATGAGGGATTCACCATTACGGAGTTCCTGATCGTACTCGCGATAATCGCCGCCGTAGCAGGCTTTGGCGCTCTGGGCGTTACGCGCACGATGAACCCATTGGGCGTTCCGGGGGTTTGTTGGTTGATCGCGGCTGTTGTTGTGGGACTCGCGATCGCGCGGGAAATGGCCAAGTACCGCAATCGTAAATTGCGCAGCCCGCCGCACTGTCGGGCGTGTGCGTACAACCTTAACGGTAACACCAGCGGCATCTGCCCGGAGTGCGGGACGGCCATCATATCGACGAAAATCTAAATTCAGCGGTGCTATGCGTTCGCAGGCGAGAGGAGCGTACGTATTTCCTGAAGAGTTTGTGGCAGGGCAAGTTTGAGAATCGAGATCTCTCGCGATTCGCCCTCACCCTGGCGCTCTCGCAGGGGGACAGCTTGTCATTACCCACAAATTCTTTATCAAGGATGAATGCTCAAAAGCCCCCCTCCCTACCCTCCCCCGGAGTACCGGTGGAGGGAGAAAAGGACGCGTGAT
>DAIRGS010000259.1:0-10122 GCA_036794395.1 Tepidisphaeraceae bacterium
GGGTAAATGCCCTTGGAGGCAATCGAGCGCTCGAGATAGATGAACGCGTCCAGGTGGGCGAAGGCGTTGGCCGGGGCGGGATCGGTGGGGTCGTCGGCGGGGACGTACACCGCCTGCACGGACGTGATGGCCCCGTGCTTGGTGCTGGTGATACGTTCCTGGAGTTCGCCCATTTCGGTGGCCAACGTGGGCTGGTAACCCACGGCGCTGGGCATGCGGCCCAGCAACGCCGACACTTCCGAACCCGCCTGCGTGAATCGGAAAATGTTATCGATGAACAAGAGCGTGTCAGCACCAGTATCGTCGCGGAAATACTCGGCCATCGTCAGGGCGCTGAGGGCGACGCGGAGGCGGGCGCCGGGGGGTTCGTTCATCTGGCCGAACACCATGACCGTCTGGTCGATGACGTGCTTGCCGGTCTTGCCGATCTCGGCTTCCTGCATTTCGAGCCAGAGGTCGGTGCCTTCGCGGGTGCGTTCGCCGACGCCGGCGAACACGGAGTAACCGCCGTGCTGCTGGGCGATACGGGCGATGAGTTCCTGAATGACCACCGTCTTGCCCAGGCCCGCTCCGCCGAACAGGCCCGACTTGCCGCCGCGAAGGAAGGGGGTGAGGAGGTCGATCACCTTGATGCCGGTCTCGAAGACTTCGGCTTTGGGGGAGAGATCGACGAAGTCCGGCGGCTCGCGGTGGATCGGCCGACGCGTTTCGGCGTTGCAGGGACCGCGGTTATCGATGGGTTCACCCAGAAGGTTGAACACCCGGCCAAGGGTTTCCTTGCCGACCGGGACGGTGACGGGCGAGCCGGTATCGACGGCATCGACGCCGCGCCGCAGGCCATCGGTGGAGCCCAGCGCCACCGCGCGGACGCGGCCGCCGCCCAGGTGCTGCTGGACTTCGCCGGTCAGATTGATGACCAGGCCATCCTGCTCCGAGTGGATTTTAAGGGCGTTGTAGATGGAAGGAAGCTGATCCTCGGGGAACTCGGCGTCGAAAGTCGAGCCGATGACCTGCGTGATCTTTCCGGTCGCGGGCATTGAAGAATCCTCGTCGGTTGAGCCTGTAAAGTGAGTAAAAGCCCGCCCCAAGCATGCGAGTCTTTGGACGGGCCGGTGATTGTAGAGATACGCATGGCGGTGGCAAGCGGAGGGGGGAATGGACAATTGATAATGGACAATTGACAACTAATGCGCGGGGGGAGGCGAGGGGTGGGAGCGAACGGAAAATGGAGAATGGAAAATTGAGAATTTTGCGAAGCTGGGGGACGGCGGGTGGTTCTGCGGGGGTCCGGGAACGCCGGGTGGGGGATCTGGTTGTGCGGGGCGTTGGGGCGTTTTTGAGGGGGCATCCTTGATCATCATTGAAGGTTACGTGAAGCGCCAGGAGAAGCCGTGGCGGCGCTGGGTACAGCTTTGCCACCGGCGTTGGGTGGGGTTGGAATGGCCGCGTCTGGTGTAATATGGGGCGCGCGGGTATTGTTTGGGAGTGCGAGGGGGCGTTCCTTTTTTTGCGCGGGGAAGCGATTCGATGGCTAAATCGAGGAAGCAAAAGGGGCCGGCCGGGGTGGTCGGGGGGAGCGGCGGGGTTGAGGATTACCGGTACCGGTCGGCGAAGCGTAAGAATAATCCGCCGGCGGCGATTGCGTCGGCGGCTCCGGTTCCGGTCATTCCTAAAGCTAAATACGAGTACAACCCGCACCTTCCGCCGGTATTGCGGTTTGATCAGACAGGTGGGTCGGATGTTCTAGAGACGCGGCTGTCGGTTGCCGCCGAGGCGCGGGTGGCGGAGCTGCTGAAGTTCACGGTTTCGCGGGCGCTGACGGCGAGCGAGCGGGAGGAACTGGCGACGTTGATCGCGCAGGCAGCGCATGCACGGGTGGCGGCGGAGCCGTGGCTGGAGTGGACGGGGAAGCGGGAGAAGAAGTGGTTTGAGGTCGATCCGGTTGCGCTGCACATTCACGAGCGGATCAGCACGCAGGCAATTCTCAAAGTGGCGGCACGGCAGGATGTGCAGCGGGATTTGTTTGCCGATCCGCAGCAGGCGTATCACGAGGCAGTGCAGTTTTACAAGCACGACATCGACTGGACGAACCGGCTGATCCTGGGGGATTCGCTGTCGGTGATGAGCAGCCTCGCCAAGCGGGAGGACCTGGCCAGCAAGGTGCAGATGATCTACATCGACCCGCCGTACGGGATTAAGTTCGCTAGCAATTTTCAGCCGGAGATCGGCAAGCGGGATGTGAAGGACAAGGAGCAGGACCTCACGCGCGAGCCGGAGATGGTGAGGGCGTATCGAGATACATGGAACCTGGGGGTTCACTCATATCTCTCATATTTGCGCGATAGGCTGGTTGTGGCAAGGGAGCTGCTTGCGGATACGGGGTCAATTTTCGTGCAGATTAGTGATGAGAATCTGCATCGGGTGCGAGATTTACTGGACGAGATCTTTGGTGCATGCAACACCGTCGCAATGATTGTTCAGTCGAAAGCGGGATCAACAACGAGCGACTTGATCAGCAACCCGGCTGATTACATTCTTTGGTATGCGAAGGATCGCTCATCTGCAAAATATCGAGCTTTGTATTCGACGAAAGCAAGCGGCGGAGTTGGGGCATCAAAGTACACTTCAACGGAATCCACCAGCGGGGAGAGACAACCAGGCCTTGATGGCGTCGGCCAAGTTTATCGTCTCGACGCAATCACGTCGCAGGGTTTTCGGACGAATACATCTGTGCCGTTCGAGTTTCATGGAAAGACGTTCGAAACCGGCATGACGAAGAATTGGAAAACGACGCTTCCGGGCATGCGTCGGTTAGACCGGGCCAATCGGATCGAGACGAGCACCGGTAGTCTGAACTACGTTCGATTTATCAATGATTTCCCCGCGATTGAGCTGACGGCAATTTGGAGTGACATCGGCGGCATCCAAAGTCGGTTGGACAACAAAGTATATGTAGTGCAAACGCCAACCGAAGCAATAAAGCGTTGCCTTCTTATGACCACTGACCCTGGCGATCTCGTTTTTGATCCGACCTGCGGCAGCGGGACGACTGCATATGCGGCTGAACAATGGGGCCGGCGCTGGATCACGGTCGATACATCGCGCGTCGCTTTGTCGATTGCCCGTCAGCGTTTGCTGACGGCAAAGTTCGATTACTACAAGAACAAGCCGACACCCGGTGCGTCGCCGAACGATCCAAACGGCAATCCGGCGAAAGGATTCCTGTACAAGACGGTTCCGCACGTCACGCTCAAGAGCATCGCGCAGAACGTCGCGCTTGATTCAATTTTCGCAAAGCACGAACCGATTTTGGACGAGAAGCTCAAGGCGGCGAACGCGGCGTTGGCGAAGGTGAGCGGCGAGTTGCGACAGAAATTGGAAGGGAAGCTGCTGGCCAAGCAGCGTAACGAGGGGAAGAAGGCGATAACGGACGCGGACCGGCGGCGGTGGCTTTTGCCGCCGGAGAATCGAGATCGGAGCGCGGAGGCGAAGAAGCGCGCGACGGTCGATCTGGATGCGAAGCATTGGTATCCATGGGAAGTACCGTTTGATGCGGATCCGGATTGGCCGAAGGCGTTGGCCGATGCGGTGATGGAGTATCGGAAGGCGTGGCGGGCGAAGATGGATGAGGTGAACGGGGTGATCGCGGCGAGCGCGGAGCAGGAAGAGTTGGTGGATCAGCCGGAGGTGGTGCGCGGCGTGACGCGGGTGAGCGGGCCGTTCACGGTGGAGGCGGTGCAGCCGCCGGAGATGAGTTTGGGAGATCTGGCGGGGACGATTGAGTTTGAGGGAGCGCCGGATGAGGTGGGACCTGTGTTCGCGGTGAAACCGGTCGTGAACGGAGTGGGACATACGCCGCAGGACATCGCGGCGTATCTGGACAAGATGATCAAGCTGTTGAAGCTGGATGGGGTTCGGTTCCCGAACAACAAGCAAATGAGCTTTACGCGGCTGGAGGCGATTTACGAGAGCCGGGCGGGGCAGGGGATGTTTCACGCGGAGGGACGGTGGGTGAACGCGGGGGATGTGGATGGGGAGCCGGACGGGGACGCGACGGTGGGGGTGGTGATCGGGCCGCAATATGGGCCGGTGACGGCGGCGATGGTGGACAACCTGATAAAGCCGGCCAGCAGACGGTATGACGACCTGGTAGTGGCGGCGTTCAGTTTCGACGCGGCGGCGGTCGCGATATTGACGGAAGACCCGCATTTGAAATTGAGATTGCACATCGCGCACATCCGGCCTGACGTGAACCCGGCGATGGAAGGGCTGCTGAAGGATTCGCCGGGCGGGCAGTTGTTTACGGTGTTTGGGCTGCCGCGGATTGGCGTGAGCGGGCCGGACGGGGATGGGATGTATCAGGTGACGATGGAAGGGGTGGATATATACGATCCGGTGAATAACACGATCCAGAGCAGCGGGGCGGACAAGGTGGCGGCGTGGTTTCTGGATGGGGATTATGACGGGCGGACGTTCTGCGTGACGCAGGCGTTTTTCCCGGATCGGTCGGCGTGGGAGAAGCTGGCGCGGGCGCTGGGGGGCACAGTTGACCCGGAAAGGTTCGAGGCATTCAGCGGGACGACAAGCCTGCCGTTCGCGGCGGGGAAGCATAAGCGGGTGGCGGTGAAGGTGATTGATCCGCGGGGGAATGAGGTGATGACGGTGCAGGGGATCTAAATGGCCGTGCGCGATTCCGCGTTTCGTGACATGGGGCTTCCAGCCCATGATCGAGGGAGTTGACCATCAGCGACGGGTTAGATGTGGGAAAACCAAGTTTCGACAGTTGGACAACCTTCTGAATCTGCCCCCAGAAAATGCCACCTCCGGCAAGTTGGTTTTCCCACATCTCACCCGCCGCCGGACCCGAAGCGTCCCCGACCACGGCCTGGAAGGCCCGTGCCACTTAAAAACAATGGCGCGGAATCGCGCCCAGTCATTTAGAATGCAACAGGAGTTTTATGGCAGATAATCACCTCAAGAAGTTGACTCTGAAGAATTTCAGCGTTTTCAAAAGCGCGACGTTCAATTTCGCCTCCGGTATTAATATCATCATCGGTGAAAACGGCACCGGCAAGACCCATCTTTTAAAGTTGCTCTACTCGATGCTTAAGCCGTTCGACGCAACGCAATCTCTTCCCGAAGAAACTCCCGTGGAGATGAAGGCGCGATTCAACGCGAAGCTGTTGGCCGTGTTTCGTCCCGATGATCGGCAACCGGGTCGGCTTGTGACAAACGCGAGAGGAGTTCACGGCGCCAACGCCCGGCTCGAGTACAACCGCAATCTATTTGTCGACTTTGACATCACGTCGGATGGCAAACTACGACCGCTGCGCCGAAGTTTTAAGGTCACGCCGTCTTCGCTCTTTGTTCCACCGCGGGAGGCATTGGCGATGTACGAGGGCTTTACCTCGGCATATGAGAAGCGAGAGCTGTCTTTTGACGAAACGTATTATGACTTTTGCAAGGCGCTGTCAGCGTCGCCGCTTAAGGGCGAAGCAAAAAAAAAGGTGGAAGATCTACTCAAGGAGTTAGAGTCTCTGATTGGAGGAAAGCTAAAGAAGCGTGGTGGAAGATTCTACCTGGAACAAGAAGGACACGACGATGTTGAGGCTCATATGCTGGCGGAGGGCCTTCGAAAGGTGGGGAGCCTGTATCGACTCATTGGGAATGGCGGCCTCGCGCCCGACAGCATTCTTTTTATGGATGAACTTGAGGCCGGTCTAAATCCAAGGCTGATTTCAAGGCTCGTCAGAATTCTTCATGTGCTGGCTGGGAGAAATATTCAAATCTTCATCGCCACGCATGATTTTCTGCTTTCCCAGGAGTTGTCACTCGCCGCTGAATATCGAACAAAGCCGGAAGTTTCGATTCGATTTTTCGCCTTGTCTCGTGACGAGGAAGGGGGCGTGACGCCGCAGTCTGGGGATACGCTTGCGGACCTGATTGATAATCCAATTTTGGAGGAGTTCGCGGCCCACTACGACCGGGAACAGGATCTTTTTCGGCGGCTACCAGCCGGAGCTGGACAGGGGAAGGGCAATGGCAAGAAAGCTCATTGAAGGGGACGTTGAATTCACATTCGGTGATTCCTGGATCGTGGAGAAGTATGACGATCACGCGGAAACTCGGCCGGTTGTTGGAGTTGTTGAGAACCGAAAAGCGGTGGATTTCGTGGGTATTGCCGAGGAGATCGCATTTCTCATTGAGGTAAAGGACTATCGCGGGCATCGAATCGAAAACAAACCAAAAACCAACGGCGCGCTAGTGACCGTGATTGCCCAAAAGGTGTACGACACGATTACGGGCCTTTTGCTCACGCATCGTCGTGCTCCAGAAACGCAGTTGTGGCGTGATGCGCTTGGCGCGTGTCGGCGGCCAGGTGGAGATATCCGCGTGGTCGTATGGTTGGAAGACGACGCTCTATTCAGAAGAACTGAACCAAATCGGAAAAGCGCCGCATGGATTTTTACGGCGAAGTTGAAGTCGGCGCTCAAATGGTTCCCCGGCAAGGTGTTGGTTGTAAATCGTGATTTCAATTCCGGAGGGCTGCCGGACGTTATTGTAAACAACCTCGCGGGCGCGGTCGGGCACCACAAGATCGTTGCGAAAGGGTCTAAAAAGTGATTTTTCAGTTTTCGGGGATTTCCGTTCGCTGTTGAACACGATTTTGCGCGGAAGGTGAAGCAACAGCGGTTCTGACATTTGAAGGAAATTGTTTATGGCACAGCACGACGTGTTATTTACGGTTCCGCAGCGGCCTGTCGGGAATGCGGATATCGAGTTTATTGTAAAACGAAATGGAAAGCGTTTTGGTTTGCTTCGAATAAGCAAGGGTGCGATCGAGTGGATTCATCGCGATAGGACGTATGGATCAAAGATGAGTTGGAAGCAATTCGACGACCTTGTAGCCGATGGCGGCAGCGAGGCTGTGAGATAGGTCCGAGGAATCATGGCGTCGATACAACCCCCCATCCAACCCGTCGAACGGCCGATCCTTTGCGGGCCGTACGAGGAGCCTACGGCACATTGGGAGTATGACCGGACGACGGGGATCGCGGCGAAGATGCCTGGCCGACGCCCGGCGGAATATTGGTATCGGGACAAGACGACTCAGCGGGGGCAGGCGCAGTTTGAATACGCGGAGGGGCGCGAGGAGTTGGTGATTGTCAATCAGCTTCGGGCGGACGTGGCGCACTGGCGGAGCCTGAACTATGAGGGCGTTACGCCGATCACGCGGGAATTATTGCAGCATTGGCGAAGGACCGATCGATCGCGCCGGTTGTTTTTCTGTCAGCTTGAAGCGGTCGAGACGGTGATTTACCTGGCGGAGATTTTGCGGAGCAATCGGAAGCCGCGATTTAAGCCACAGTTTCAGAGCAGTGATATCGGGTTGCTGCATGATGGGCCGGGCGGGGAGGGGCTTGAGCCGCTGGTGAGAATGTGCTGCAAGATGGCGACGGGATCGGGGAAGACCGTTGTCATGGCGATGCTGATTTCGTGGGCGTTCTGCAACCGGGGGCGGAATCCATCAGATGAGCGGTTCCCAAATGGCGTGCTGGTGTGCTGCCCGAACCTGACCGTGAAGGAACGGCTTCAAGTTCTGCGACCTGACATTGCGGACAATTACTACGAAGAATTCGACATGGTTCCGCACCGGCTTCGTCCGCTGATCCAAGCCGGACGCGTGCTGGTGACGAACTGGCACGCGTTTGCGCCTAAGAGCGAGCACAGCGAGGGGGACAAGAGTTATGTGGTTGTGAATAAGGGTGAGGAAACGAATGAGGCGTTTGCACGGGATCGGCTTGGTGAATTATTCGAACGGCTGCCGATCATGGTGCTGAACGACGAGGCGCATCATTGCTACCGGCCGAAGGCGATTGAGGAGGTGGATCGGGGGGCGAAGGAAGAGAACGAAGAGGCGACGATTTGGATTGAAGGGCTGGACAAGATCAACAATTCGACGCCGGGCAAGCGCGGGGTTTCGATGTGTGTGGATTTGTCGGCTACACCGTTTTATATCGCGGGGAGCGGGTATGCGGTGAACAGCCCGTTTCCGTGGTTGACCAGCGATTTTGGCCTGGTGGATGCGATAGAGAGCGGGATCACGAAGATTCCGCGGATGCCGGTGCAGGATACGACTGGACGACCGGACCCAAAGTATTTTAGGTTGTGGGAGGCGATCGATAACGAAATTGAGCCGGGGCAGAGACTGCCGGGGCGGGCGCGGAAGCCGAAGCCTGAGGTTGTTTATGAGAAGGCGCAAGGGGCGTTGATTCAACTTTCGCGGCAGTGGAAGGAGCGGTGGGAGCAGATTCAGCAGGCATCGCCTGGGCAGGAGCGGGTGCCGCCGGTGATGATTATTGTTTGTGACAACATTGATATTGCGGAGGTGTTTTTTCGGAAGATCAGCGGGGAATCGGTGGAAGAGGTGACGACGCTTGAGGAAGTGGTGGAAGTTTTGGGATCGGATGACGACGATGAGGAAGTGGTTGTGTCGTCGAAACGTTCGGGGAAGAAGGCCAAACCGAAGATCACGTTTGGCGCGAGCGAGCTGTTAATACCCGAGTTCGCGAATACGGCGGAGCGGAAGCACACGATTCGGATTGACTCGAAGCTGCTGGCCGAGGCGGAAACGGACGAGCAGAACAAGACGCGCCCTGAGGCGGCGGAGGCGCTGCGGCGGGTGGTGTCGACGGTGGGCAAGCGCGGGGAGCCGGGCGAGCACATACGGTGCGTGGTATCGGTGGCGATGCTGACGGAGGGATGGGACGCGAACAACGTGACGCACATTCTGGGGCTTCGCGCGTTTACGAGCCAGCTTTTGTGCGAGCAGGTGGTGGGGCGCGGATTGCGGCGGATGGACTATACGCCGGACCGGGAGACGGGTTTGCTGACGGAGGAATACGTTGATGTGTATGGGATTCCGTTCAGCGTCGTTCCGTTTAAGGGGCGAGCGATCGACAAGCCAGCGCCGGAGGACCGACCGAAGAATCATGTGATGGCGGTTCCGGAGCGGGTGGCGCGCGATCCGCGATTTGAGATTCGATTTCCGGTGGTGGATGGATTTGCGTTCGCGTTGAAGCGGAACTTGCTGGTTTGCGATGTGGCGGGAATGGACAAGCTCGTATTGGAGCCGAACCGGGAGCCGGTGGCGACGTTTTTAGCGCCGACGGTCGGATATCAGGAAGGGTCGCCGTCACAGGGTGGAACGTTTGGATTTGCGCCGCAAGATCGGCAGAGCTATTACCGCGATACGCATTTGCAGACGATCAAGTTTCAAGTCGCGAAGCTTTTGGCGAGTGATTTGTCGGGGCACGTGAGTGGGACGAGCGGCGCGGAGCGTCGGGTCTTGGGGCTTCAATCGCGACATCAGTTGTTTCCGCAGCTTTATCGGTTCGTGGATGAATATGTGCGGACGCGAGTTGATTTTCATGGGTGCAATCCGTGTGAGCTCGGGCTCGAGCGGTATGTACGGCTGATTGTGGAGCGGCTGCGGACGCGGATCCAGCCGGATGCGAGCCAGGGTGAACCGCCGCTGATGCCGTTGCTGAACAGATATAAGCCGATCGGCACGAGCGCGGAAGTGGATTTCAAGACGACGCGGCCGTGCTGGGCGACCGAGCATAGCCACATCAATCAGGTTGTTCTTGATACTGATACGTGGGAGTCGAGCACGGCATTTGGCCTGGAACAATTGGCGCATCAGCAGAAGATCATTTGCTATGTGCGGAATGATCACCTGGGTTTGGTGATTCCGTATGAGTATCAGGGAATCGATCATTCGTACGAGCCGGATTTTTTGGTGCGGGCATCCGACGACCATACGGTGATTTTGGAGACGAAGGGATTCATCGATAACCAAACCCGCGCGAAGCATGACGCGGCGGGACGATGGGTATCAGCGGCGAATAATTGGGGGGAATTGGGGCGGTGGTCGTTTTACGTTTGTCGCGATCCGCATGAGCTGGCGAAGGGATTGATGGGGCTGAAGTAGCGAGTTGCATCTTGGGTTGATTGCATTTAGTCGGGTTCTTTGGGTGGATGGCGTTGGGGTCGTCGCGAAGGGCAAGCTGGGGGAGTGCGGAATGCTGAGTGCTGAGTGCGGATCGGGGTGAGGAGGCA
>DAIRGS010000039.1:0-35345 GCA_036794395.1 Tepidisphaeraceae bacterium
ACTCTGCCGCCTGCCTTCCCACCATTAAAGATGGGGTTTATGTAACGCTCACGATTGAACGTCCGGCATCTTAAGCTGATTCAACGCCACAACCGTCCCCGGCGAACGCCAGAAACCGACCGTAACCGACGAACCTCCCGTCTCTCAAAGTGGCTGGATTTGAGCGCCCGATGACAACTGGATTGAATCCCTCGCGGCCATCGGCGTGTGCCTGCTGACAGCGCCCATCGCGGCCCTTGAGCTTTTCGGCGGGCAACCAGAAGCGGTTCTCAGCGGTTTGATCTCGGGTGCGATAGGCGTCGGTTTTGGATGCATGGGGATTAGCTCGATTCGGGAAGCCCGTTCTGGTGGTTGCCTCCCCGCCGAATTTTCAATATTGCCAAGAATCCCGGTATTGAAAGCAATCTGGGATGTGGCCCAGAAGCGACGTTTCGAAAAAAAACCGTCTCGCCTCCCAATCTAATGATGCCTAACGGCACGCCCGGAGTCGTTAACTTTGGCTCGCCGGTGGGGGTCGTCGTTGGCGTTCGCCATGCCCTGATCTTTCCAGTCGCCAACGCTCGCTTCCGTAGACGATGTGGGAGGAGTGGTCGGTTGCGGCGTGATCGGCACCGCAACGCTGGCATTCACCGCGGCGGCGGTTAACGCCGGTGAGAATGAGGCGTTGATGTTTTTCTGCAGGAGCATGGCATCCTGGATGTCGATGGATGAGTCGTAGTTAAAATTACCAAAGTCCCAGTTCAAGGGACCCGCAGTGACGTAGTGCCGCGCCATGAGGATGGCGTCGGTAACATCGACCTTGCCATTGAGGTTTGCATCCCCGGTTGCGGCGACGCGGAGTTCGAGATAATTGAGACCGGTCACAACGCCGTCGGCAGGATCGACCATGGCCACGGAAACAGTGTTGGATTGAGCCGAAGCTGCGACGGAGGAAGTGATGACTCCGGTGGTAGCAGTCGGCCTGCCATCCCAGGCGCCCCCGTTGTAGCCGTTGTGAAGGTAGCGGTTGAGTGTGGCGGTCGGATAACCGTCGACGAAGAGCGTGCTTGCGCCGATGTCCAGCTCACGGCCTTTGAACGGATCGACGCCGAGCAGCTGCTCGAATAGGAAGTTACCTTTCAGGCGGAGCAGCGCCGGTAGCGGGTTAACGCCTCCGGTGTAGTCGAAATAGATAACGTGCTGAGTGGTGTCATCGAGCTCGAGGGACGAGAGTGCAAGGACTGGCCCGGTATTCAATGCGAAGCCGTCGGTAGTGCCCAGGCCGTTGACGTTGAGGATAACCTTTTGGGTTGCCGGGGGACCGGCCAGGTTGACCAAGACGTCATTGCCCGCGGAGGGCGGGTCGGGGATGTAGTTGAGAGATTTGTTTGCGGCAGGGGTGACGGTCAGCGTGTTGGTTCCCGATCCGCCATAGATCGTTACGGGTGTGGCCGCGTTTCCGCCCCCGTAGGGGATCGTAAAGGTATCGTGCCCCGCGCCGCCGCGCACGGTGACGGGCGGGCCGTTGAGAACATCGAAGCCCACGATGTCATCACCGTCGCCCGTATTCAGTTGGATTTGGGTTGGAGTGACGAGCGTGATCTGCCGTCCCGGCGTGGTGACGGTCGCGGCGGAGACGTTGAAGTGCTCAGAGGCGGCGGTTCCCCCAATGTTCAGCACGTCGGTGCTGGTTCCCCAGATGCTGGACTTGCCTGTTCCGCCGTCGGTGGGCGCGGGAAAGTTGACGGTGTCGCCTCCTGAGCCGGTGCCCACCATGTAGAGGGTTCCACCCATGACGGTGGCGGTGTTGTTCGCGCCGCCTGTCATGTCCAGCACGTTCAGGGGAAACCCAGGCCCCGAGCTGACGATGTTGCCATTTCCCGTGAGGCGCACGTTAATGCGGCTGACTGACGACGCCGGGTAGTTGACAGTGGACCCGTTCAGTGTGATCGCCAGATTGGACCCGTCGGCGGCTAGATCTACAGTGTTGCCCGCCTGCCCGCCAAACACGGTCAGAATGCTTCCCTCAAGACGTACGCCATCGGCCGGATCGGGCATGGTGCGGTAGCGGAAGATTTCGGTGTCATGCCCGCTGTAGGGGAAGCCCACGAGCGCGAGTCCGTCGGGCTGGAGGGCGAGTGCTCCGCTTGGGCCGCTGCCAAACCAGATGACGTCATTGAGGATCGATAAGCCGTCGGCCGCGACAGTGGTAAGTTCAACGGTGCTGTTGGTGTGTGGGACGAAGACGAGGACGGTGCCATCGGGCTGAACGAGTGATTTACCCGTAACAGCGTTCTGTGCAAAGCCCGAGTCGATTAGGCCGGCCGTTCCCCAGGATGTATCGATCGCGCCGTCCGCGGTCCATTTGACCAGGGCCATGGGCCTGTTGTTGGAATTGGAGACGACCGGGGTGTAGAACCCGCCGTCGGGGGCGGCGCTGAGTGCTCCGGCGCCGTTGAAGGTTTTGCCGTTGAACGTCTGCTGGTGCGCCACTCCGCGGTCGGCGAAGGTCGGATCCAGCGTACCGCCTGGCAGGTACCGGGCGATCATCGATTGGGACCCGGCGTATCCCGAAACGACCATGTTGCCGGTGTCGAGGAATACCAGGCCGTTAATCGCGCTGCTGTCTGAGGCGGGGCCGCCGATCATTGGCCCCAGGTCATTGATCACATTTCCGCCGGCGCCAAAGCTCATATCGAGCGTTCCATCGGTATTGAAGCGGGTCATTTCGGCGCGGTAGTGGTTACCATTGTTGCTGAAGCCAAAGGTGAGGATCTTAGAGTCAGGGCAGATCACGACACCAGAGACAAAGTCTCCGTAACTAAAGTGATTAGCCGAATATCCACTCCCGGAGCCGAAGGTGGTGTCCGGTGTTCCATCAGGGTTGTAGCGCCAGACGATCATCTGGGAAACCGAATCGGCGGCGAGGACGAGCTTCCCGTCATCCTGGATTTCCAGATACCCGCTATCCATTTTGCTGGCCACTTTGGGCACCAGGGTCACGCCCCCGGTCCCAAACGCCGGATCGAGCTGACCGTTGAAATCGAATTTCGCCAGGCCGAATTGCCCGTTGACAATGCACGAGGTGTAGAAGCTGCCGTCGGGAAGGGTTGCGACTGAATTGGGGGCGCTCGAGCTGGTCGGACCGAAGGTAACGTTGGCGATTCCCGAGTGGCCGAAGTATTGGTCGAGTCCATAGGAGAGTAGTGTACGGCCCTCGAGTGCTTCACAGATAAAACGATTCTGAAGGGGTCGGCGTTTTGGACTGATCATTGCTGCTTCCCCATTGTTGATACGACGCACAACTGCTTGCGGAAGGGAGAACGCCCCCAGTATCGCATGTGTCTACATCGATTGTATCGTCCCGGGTATGGATTGTTATGGCGGTGATCGCAAAAAACGGTTGGCGGCGGAGCCGCACCGCACTAAGATGGATTCCCTTCAAGTGCTGCACGCCCCCGGGGGCGGTTGAAGGCAGATAGGTTCTAACGGGAGGAACATGCCGAGTTTTACATCGCCGCCCACATGTGCCACTGAGGGTAGCTGTTCGCGATCCCGTCGCAGCCGCGCCGTAGCCGAGGCGCTGGAAGGGCGGCTGCTGCTCTCTGTGGTCAACTGGGTTTCCACGGCGGTCAGCTCCGACCGCTTCAACATAATGGCCGCGGCGGACTTCAATTCCGACGGCCGGCCGGATGTGGTCGGGATCAACTCCACAGCGCATACGCTATCCGTCTACCGAGGCAATGGAGACGGCACGTTCCTGCCGCCTGGGTCGCAGTCGCTGGGAACGCTCGCACCCAGTGCCGCCGTCGCCACCGACGTCGACGGGGACGGCAAGGCGGATCTTGTACTCGTCGAGCCGACCGCCAACCGCGTCGAAATCCTCTTGGGAGACGGGGCCGGCCGATTCGCCCCTGCGGTCAGCTACGCCGTAGGCGCTTCGCCTGCTTCAGTTGCCGTCGCCGACTTCAACCACGACAGCCGCCCGGACATTATTACCGCCAATGCCGGTTCCACCTCGTTCAGCGTGCTACTCCAGAGCTCCACCGGGTCCTTCTATCCCGCGCCGCCGGTGCTGGCACCGTTCAACCCCACATTCCTGACGACCGCAGACTTTAACAACGACAACAAGCTCGACGTCGCCGCCGTCGGCAACAGTGCGAATGTCGTTGTGCTGTTTGGCAACGGCGACGGTACGTTTTCCACCTACACACCGTTGATCCCCGGCACCACGTCCCATTCGTCGGTCGTGGCCGCGGACTTCAACAACGACGGGTGGGTGGATCTGGCGGTGTCGCAGGTGGGGTCCAACCACCAGTTGGCGCAGCTGCTTAACCTGCAAAACGGCAGCTTCAACGTTCCCTCTTTCTTCGAGCTGAACACCTACGGCGGTCAGATGATTCCGGGGCACTTCCTGAACCCCACCAACTCCGACCTGATTATGACCCCCGCCAACGGGAGTGTGGGCTTCGGCGTCACCTTCGCCGGGGGACCCATCGGGCTCACCCGCACCGATCCGCCGCCCAGCCTCCCGGCTAGTACCGTATTCGCCACTGCCGATTTCAACGGCGACGGCCTATCCGACTTTGTCTGCTCGGGGAAGATCAACGCAACTTTAAACCAGACTTTCTTCCAGCACGTCCAGCCGCTAACGTTCGTGGGGGTTAGCGGCATAGGGCCGTCGCAACCCAGCAACCTGGCCATCTTGTCCTTCTCGGACCTGCTTAAGCCCGACCCATCGACACTGCATCCACTGATCGACTGGGGCGACGGACGGTCATCCGGTGCCGCGGTCGTTTACGACGGCGGGATTAACTACCACCTTGTCGCCAGCCACACCTACCTGTACACGCAATTCGCGCAGTACACAGTCAGCGTTACCGACGCCTTCGGCAACAACCTGTCCTTCAGCAACTCCGCAACCGTCAGCAAGGGCACCGCAAATACCTCAGCCAGCACGCTCTCCAATCCCCTTTCGGTTAGTCCCATCTGGCCCGAGGGGATCAGCCCCGACGGCACAGGCAGCTACTGGGTCCTGGGCCACTCCGACAACGAGTACGCCGTGAGGGTCGCGGCCGACGGGTCGGCGACACGTTACGCCATCACAAACTCCCGGACCGGAACCGACCCGTTCGTCGTGGACCCGCTACACAATATCTGGGTCGTCTCCGGCACCTGGTCGGTTACGCGAGTTACGCTCGGCGGGGCCGTGGCGACATTCCCGACCCCCACTCCCGTTTCCAACGCCCTGGCAATCGGGTCGGATGGGCAGGTTTGGTGCGTCGCGCTTAATGGAGATTACACCCCCAACTCCTTCATCCATTTCGGTCCGGAGGGCGACTACACCACTGTGCCCTTTCAGACTCCGCTCTCGGGCCTCGCACTGAACATGATGCTCGGCTCAGACGGAAACTTCTGGGTCACCGAAATCGCGCCCTTCATCGCCCGCGTCACACCCGATGGGCAGGTCACCGAGTTTCCCATCCCGCTCCCCACGGACAGTGTCGTTAGCGGCGGGTCGCAAATTACTCGGGCGCCGGACGGCGCGGTCTGGTGCGTGGTCTCCTCAGCCTTACCCACCCCCAGGGCCTATTTCGCACGCGTCACTCCGGACGGGCAGATCGGCTTGTTTCCCGTGCCGGAGCCCGGTTGGAATTGGCAGATCAGTGCCGCGCCCGACGGATCGATCTGGTTCAATGGACAGGATTCGGTCGGGCGCATGAACCCCCAGGGTCAGTTTACCTATTACAAAATCCCCACCCCCAGTGCTTCGGGTGTGATCAGGTTGGAATATGGCGTAGGTGGCGCGACCGCCGCGTCGCCGGACGGCAACATCTGGTTTACCGATGCTGACGCCAACACGATTGGCCGTATCGACCCGACGAAGCTCCTGAATATCACTCCCAGTCCCGACATTCAGCTCCCTCAGGGTGGAACTTTGAGTGGTCCGCTGCTCACCTTCACCGACCCCAACGGCGCACGCCCGGGCTCAACTTACGACGCCACCGTCGATTGGGGGGACGGAACGCGCACGGCCGGCACGATCACGACCGGGTCCAACAACTCGTTCATAGTCTCGGCCACTCACAAATATCTGGCGCAGGGCCGCCACAACATCGCCGTCTCAATCGCCCCGCCTGGCGACATCGTCCAAACCGACTACATCGCAGAGAACATCACTCTCGCCACTGTCTCGCTGGTCTCGGTCACGCCCATCGTGGTGCAACGCAATACGCCAACCGACAGCAAAGCGCCGTTTCTAATCTTCTATGACCCCGACCCCAACGTCACGCCGGGTCAATTCAACGTCACCGGGATAGCGAATATCGTCGTCAGTTCCGGTCCGGTGCCGGGCCAGTTCCTAGTCACTGCACAGAACACGTTCGCAGATCCACATACCGAAACGCTGCCGATCCGGATCAGCATCGCCGGTCAATCTGCCCTCCTGGTTAACGTTCCCCTAGTCGTCTACCAGGGCATCTACAACACCGGTCAATTTGACCTTCCCGCTCCAGGCTCGGGCTATGTCGTCACGGGAGATTTCAACAGCGACCAAATCCCCGACATCGTCGCGGTCTCTCAATCGTCCCTAAGTGTTTTGCTGGGCAACGGCGATAACAGCTTCAAGCCCTCGGCCGATTCCACCGTTCCCACCCCGAACGGCAACCTGGTCGTCGGCGACTTCAACCACGACGGTAATTTGGACGTGGCATACCCCAGCGTCTCGACCCCACCTATGACCGCCATTCTGCTGGGCAACGGGAACGGAACCTTCGCGCCTGCCATCACGTTGGCGATGTCCTCCACACACCTAGTTGACGCCGACTTCACCGGCGACGGAATCGACGACCTCGTTGGCTCGGGCAGTCAGGCGCTCCAAATCGCCACCAGCCTGGGCAACGGATCTTTCACCGTTTCCAACCTCCCGATCTCCGGCCAGCTCGACCAGCTTGTCACCGGCGACTTCAACTCCGACCACAAGGCGGATCTGGCGCTGGTAACAGGCGCCTCTGGCATCCCGCAGCTGATTGTGCTGCTGGGCAACGGCAATGGAACTTTCGGACCGCCTGCGGCGATCCCGCTGGAGTTCACCGCGTCCGGTACGCTCAACATGACCACAGGTGACATCGACCACGACGGTCACCCCGACCTGTTGGTGACCCAGGCGTCTGCGAACCAGATGATCGCGTTCCGCGGCAACGGCAACGGCTCCTTCGCCCCTTTCGGTTCGCCTGTCCCCCTCGAGCTTTCGCCCTCCGTCGCCCCGCAGCTTTCGGGCGTCGCGCTCGTCGACTTCAACGAGGACGGTAACCCTGACCTGGTCACCTCCGACACCGCCGACAACCAGCTCCGCATCCGCGTGGGTTTGGGTAACGGCACGTTCGCCGCAGAGTTCGCATTTTCCGCTTCAGGGCGGCCCGTTACGAGCTTTGCACTCACTGACTACAACGGCGATGCAGCACCCGACATCGCCGTCGGCAGCGCCGGCGCCGGCATCGTCACCCAAATCGACAACTCCCCCACCATCGGCGGCTCCAACGCCAATCCGGTCGCGGGTACGTTTTTCGCCCGGTCGGACGTCTTCGCGTTTTCGTCGGTTTACGCACCACTGGATATCACTAATGCCACCGCGAGCATCGACTGGGGTGACGGCACCCTTTCGCCCGGCCAAATCCTGCCTTCCACCGCCGGAATGTTTACGGTCAGCGGATCGCACCTTTACAAGCACCCTGGGCTCTATTTCGCAACGGCGTCTATCCACCGAAATCAGTTCACGATCGCGAGTGTCACAGCCGGTTTTTTCGTGTTGCAGCCGGCGCTCACGTTCTCCTTCAGCCCGAGGCGGTTCGTTTATGGCCAACCCGCCACGGATGCTGTCGCACTGTTCCACGATCCCAACCCTTATTCGAGGCCGTCGGACTTCTCGGTCAGCGTCAATCTTGGCAACGGCATTGTTACCCCGGGAATCATTCAGCGCGATCCCAACGGCAGCCTGGGTGACTACTTGATTATCGTCAGCCAGGCCAGCGCCACCTCCAACGGACTATTCCTCAATGTCACCCGTGCCGACGGCGTCACTCAGCGTTACAACTTCTTCCTGAACACAGTTACTGCCCAACACGGCGGCGCCAGCATCTCTGGCAACGTCTTTGACGACCTGAATCGCGACGGCATCCTTCAGGTCGGCGAAGGGCCGCAGTTCGGTTGGCGTGTCTTTGACGACCTCAACGGCAATGGCGTCTGGGACCCGGTCGAGCCGACCGACTTGGCCTCTCTCACGGGTATATACACCCTCTCCGATGTCCCTGCCGGCAACGCCGACGTCCGCCTGCAAGTACCCTCCGGCTGGACCGTCACACCGCCCACACCAGCTGCGGGATTTGTCGTGCCAGTCACGTCGGGCCAGGCGATCACCGCCGTCAATTTCAGCGCCGCCCAGAACCCACCCGTCGTCACAGCCTCCCGCTTCAACTACGACGTATACCCGCGCTCGGTCACCTTCACCTTCAGCGAGGCCGTGGTCGGCGCCGCCTCCGCCGGAGCCTACGCGATCTACAACGTCGACACGGGACAGCAGTACCCCGTCGCCTTGGCGGGCTTCGATTCCGACTTGAACATTCTCACTCTCAGCTTCGCGGGCAATCTCCCCGACGGCAACTACGAGGCATTCCTTTACTCACAGTTCATCACTGACTCTGTCGGCCAGCACCTGGGCGGTAATCCTAACAGCACCGGTGGCACCGACGCCTACCTGAGCTTCTACTCGCTTGCCGGGGATGTGAACCGCGACCGGGTGGTTGACTTCACGGACGTGAACCAGGCCTATAACCAGGCTGGCGATTATGCCCACGGCGACGTCAACGGCGACGGCTACGTCAACTTCGCCGACGCCATCATCATCGCCCGCAACTACCAGAAGAACGTCCAACCGCCGCTGATCCAAACCGGAAACCCCATCGTCACCAGCATGCTCGACAACACTGTCATCGGCCACGCTACGGCCCCGGTGAGCCCAGCGGTGGACCCGCTGGGAAACGTGTATGTCACCGAGTTGTCCGGTTCTCCGACCGATCACCTTTTGCCGATCTCCAACACCGGAGTTCAAACCACTGTCGACACCTTCGTCAGCGACCGCACCAACCCCGAGGGACTTGTAATTCGGTCAGACGACACCAAGAGCGTCGTTGCAAGCGCGTTTAATTCCGTCAGCCGTGTGACGCTGGTCCTACCGGCGGCGCCCGTCGGCCTTAGGCAGGGCTCTAGCGCACCGACCACCGTCACTGGAACAACTACCTCACCTGCGGCCAACGCCCCTGCAACGACCATTTCCAATCCCCCGCAGGCGATGGGCGGAGGCGCAACCCCTCCTAATAAAGGACACAAACCCGAGAAGAATCCCGATCCCAAGCTGCGCACCGCCGCCGCGATCTCCTCCGCCCCTGCACCTTCAGACCACGAAACCAAGGAAAAGAAGGGGCATGGGCAGCACCGATAGCAATCGTAGATGAACTGCGTTCGAGCCCCGCACAGCGCCATTCGATCCGCTCTGGTGTCGAGTTCTGGATCGGGAGAGCCAAGATTCCACTACAACTCGCCGATCGGTACTACAACACGCTGTTGGCTGCGGTCTGGTTGACGGACGGTCCCTACCACTGCTCATCAGGGGAAAGATTTCAATCGGGAGGCGGTGATATGGCAATTTGTGCAAAAGTATCCTAAATAGCTCTCAGGAGAGAATGAACACAATGCCCACCGATATTGCCGCTCGCATTCAGTCCCTCGTCGATCAACGCCAGGCCCACGCAGAAGCGCTCGCACAGATAGAGGAGACCCTCGCACAGATCGGCGGACTTTTAGGATCGTCCAATGGCATCGGTGCCGCCCGGCAATCCAAGCCGCGATCAACTTCTGGGCACCGCGGCCGTGGCAGCTACAAGGTCACTGCTGAGGACTTGGTGCTCGCATTTGTGAAACAACAGAAGAATCCGACGAGCCGCGAGATCAATCAACACTGGAAAGCGGCGGGGCGGCCGTGGACGGCGGATGTGACGATCGGAAAGCTGACCAAGTCGAAGCGGTTGAAACGTGTGCCGCTCAAGGGACAACGGGGAAGCCGGTATTCGGTCGCATGAAAACGAATTTCGCTTGGCTATTCGGATTGCAGACTGCCGTAACTGTGACTCACATCGGCATATGACAAAAGGCAACGCGCAAAAAAGCCGGCGGGTGACGCGAGGTAGGGGGGGAGACCTGCACGCCAGCGACCGCCGACAGCCCACAACCTTAACAATGTCTTATCGCGATTACAAAGGATAGCAATCTCAGGGCGCGATGAAATTGTTGACACGTAGATTTGGACGGTGCAAAACGAACGAACAGCCATCGCCAGCACTTTCGTGCGGCAGTCATGAATACTAAGATGCCGCATCAATGGGGCGCATCTTCGGCAATCAAATCCCCGTTAGGCTGCGGGGGATCGCGCTGATGTTGTGCGAGAACTTTGTTGAGCACGAAGAAAGCGGGCGGCGCGATTTAATCGGCATCTTCGATGTCCTAAACGTTTCTGGTCTACCCGTGACGCTGGAAAGGTGTTTCGCGTTTTTCAGTGTGGCCGGATCTGGAACAGTCGATTTCAATTTCGCGCTGACCAGTCCCGACGGGCAACTCGTTCATTTCGGCGGCTTCCGGATTTCGGAGTGGGGAAAAATGGGCATCTGTGAATCAGCGGTCACCCTTCACGATCTAAAGTTCCTGCATCCAGGCACCTATCTGCTTCGGCTATTCACCGGCGACCAAACCGTTTTAGAGCGATCCATTGATGTCCGCATAGGCTGAACTCGTAGTTCCAGTCGATATCTGTCAGTTTCGTGGCGGCGCAGACGAAGGACGCAGGTAATTGAATAGCGCTCTTTTCAGGAGTTCAACCGAGGATTGGGGGATTCAGATGAAGCATCTTTTTCCGCAACCATTGGATCTGCCGTTTGCCCCGCAGCTGTAGAGTTCGCAGCACGCTCATCAAAATCGCCTGGTTGTCGGCTCCCTTGTCGGTGCGATTGCCGCCCCAGACTTTGCGGTTGACCACGGCGTAACGCATCGCGTGGCTTCCGAGACTGTGCCGGCAGCTGGCGCCTTCTCAAAGTGGTGGCATCTGATGTGATAATCCGTGGCGGGGTTTAAGCGATTACTGACACTCCGGCTCCCGGCGCGGCATCCGATTCTGCGGATTCAAACCCCGCCAACGCGCCCGCCGGGAATGAGGACGCTGGAGAGGCAAGACCGGCCGGCGCTCCGGCTCAAAACCAGCCAAACGTGCCTCCCGGCTCGACGGGCTCGCCACAAGCCGGTTCGCCGAGCCGTTGCGAACCCTGGCGGACGCCTTTCACTTGCGCACGATCCGCGAATTGATCAAGCGGCGGGAGCCGCCGCCGGACCCTCCCTTTCGTCAGCCAGCACCCGATCATCCACCCGCTGTCGCCAGCCAAAGGAACGAGGGATGGGTGTGCCTTCCGAACCTATACGACGATGGCGGCTTCTCCAGTGGGAACATGGAGCGACCAAGGCTCGGACGTCCACACTGGCACATCTTCGGTGCGTTTGAACACTCAAACGCACCGAAGATGCGCCCATTATGAAACCTCAGGTGCAGACGTACCTTAACGCACATTCTGCCCGCGCGAAATTCGACATATCCATCCTTTCAGACGTCCCTTCGTGGAACGGAAAGCAGGCGATTGCGAGCAAGATTACGGATCTCCGTTCAAGTGGAGATGACGCTCTGGCGAATCGCTTCTTCGGTGGGAAATCCTACTGCGGGCGTCCACGAAGGGGTCCATTGCCGCAAAACCGGCCCAAAAGAAGGACTTGCGTTGGCGCAGGCCCTCACCTCATCGCAAGTAGCGGGGGCTTGTTCAGACCCCATGTATGCGAGCATCCCTTCGCTTTTTCGCCATCAGGTGAGTGTTGCCGCATAATTCGAGGGGGAATTCCAATGGACTAAGAAAAAAGGACTCGCGTCGCCGCAGGTCCTTGTCTCTTCGGTAGGGCTTTCGCTCAAGAGGCTCGGCAGGCTTCCCGAGGCCAAGGCGGTTTTCGAGGAGATCCTTGACGCTACGGGAGGTGAGGGCGAGCGCGCCAACGCGGCGATGGGGAAGCCCATGATATCGACGCCGGAAGGTGTTTGCTTCCCCGGTTTCAAAAGGTGGGCCTTCGGAATCTCTGCCGAGTATTCGATGATCCACAGTTCTGAAGAAGAATAGTTTCTGACAGTTCCGTTCATCGTTTACCCAAGTGGTGGTTGTCACGGCGCGGCAAGAATACTGGGACTGTCCGGAATTTGAAGTTCCCGCGCGCGGCGGATATTGCATAGCAGAACCACGAAACTGTCTCCGTGGCACGACGGTTGGCGGATGACGCCCAGGGGCGACGTCGCTTCACATGTTTGAATTGGAGTTGAGCTTGGAACGGCAAAAGTCGGAGGTTCGAAACAATGGTCAGCCAACAAAATAGGCCTTGGCGCTAGCGCCAGGGCCGTTCGCATAGCGGGGGAGGATTCGAACCTCCGACTTCCGGGTTATGAGCGTGATTCGCTCAAAAACCGCAAGTGCTTTGATGAGCCGGAACTATAGCATCTCGGAGGAGTTACGGCCTCCGACGTGCGCGTTGCATGTTAACCATGTTTTCCAGTTCTTTGTGTACAGTTTTGTGTACATTTTTTCCCCTCTCGTAACGGCGGCGCCAAGCGCCCACCGAAACAAGAGCCTTCCAATCGAGCGAGCTACAACACGAACGCAAAGTGTCTTTCAGCCAGCGAGTAACGTCAGTTTCCAAGCATCGTGAACAACCTCAGGCATTCAGCGTTGAGCTTGTATGGCTATGGAACCATCAGTTAGAGCACAGCGACTCGCGCCAAAATTGATCGCTGTCGGTTCGGAATGGGGCGCGAACGTCGCGTTCGCGGCATCGGCTACAGCAATGGCTGCCGGAAATCCTGCAATTGGAGCCTTATGGATTGGCCTCAATGCGGCATTCCTGCTTGCCAAGAACTGGTCTCAGAGCACTTCCGCGGCCGAAGGGCAGGCAGTCGTTCAAAAGCTCTTAGAGGACCTGATCGCTAAACACAAATCTTTGCAAGCGGCTCTCGACGCCCTCGCAACTGATCAACACCTGCACGAATTTGTCTCCCGCGACCGCGTAACAGAGTTGCAGTTGTTGTTG
This sequence comes from Tepidisphaeraceae bacterium, assembly GCA_036794395.1. Lineage (GTDB taxonomy): Bacteria > Planctomycetota > Phycisphaerae > Tepidisphaerales > Tepidisphaeraceae > DASXMX01. The sequence continues at coordinate 13,195 of DAIRGS010000039.1, forward strand.
CGCAGCTCTTCCGCAGAATTTGAAAAACGCATTGCGGACAATCAGGAAGTCACATTCCATCTCGCTCGCTATTTGGAATCTTGGTGCAGCACAAACGATGTCGTGCTTGACGACATTCTACAACGGGTGACAAGTCTCTCAGCTCAAATCGCGAGAGGCTTTCAAGAGACGAAAGATCAACAGGCTGAAGTTCTTAAAAAGCTGACCCAGATCGAAGTCCGACTCGCCATTACTCACATCACGCCGGGGTCCGCACCACCGACCGTGGATCCAAAGCTTTTGGCGTTTAAGCCTCTCGCCGCTGCGAGCGGTTTTGGTGGGATGCCGCGGGCTGAACTGAATGCGCTTCAAGACGCGGTTCGAGTGGCGATGCACGAAGCTTCGCAACAGCTTCTGAATTGGAAGACGACGGTCGGAGCGGGCCATCACCGACTAACCCCGAGCATTGAAGGAACGATTTACGAGAACCTCCAACGAGAATCGTCAACGAATTTGATCCTCGGCCCCAAAGGTTCTGGAAAGTCTGCGCTTAGCGCTGTCATCGGCCAATGGGCGTCAGCCAACGGTTTTGTCGTTCTTGGCATTCGCGCCGATCAATTCCCGGCCGACCCACAGGCGTTTTGGAAACTGCCGATATCTATCGAAGACTCGGTGCGCATCGTCACCAAACAATACAAAGTCCTTGTTCTACTCGATCAGCTTGACGCCATATCTGAACTTGCCGATCGCCACACCAATCGTTTGAACTTCTTGTTGAATCTGATCCGAAACTTGAGCGGATTAAAAAACATTCACATCGTGGCCGCGTGCCGGGAGTTCGACTATCGGCATGATACACGCCTAAGCACTATTGCTGCGGAGCCAGTGCACCTCATCCTACCTGAGTGGACAAACGTTGCTGAAGCTCTTCGCGCCGAAGGTTGGGCGGCCGATGCGATGGCACCGTCCCTCCAGGAATTGCTCCGAACACCATGGCATCTGAGTCTATTTCTCCAAATCGCTGAACCAGACCAAGAATTTGCGTCACTTCAATCGCTTATCGAGGCCGTTTGGAAAAAGTGTGTGGTCAATTCTGGAGGCCCTCCGGGACGAGCATTATTGACCGAAGAAATCGCTCTTCGAATGAGTAAAGACGAAGAATTGTTCGTGGCTTCATCTGTAGCCGACGATCTACCTGCCGAGCGGGATGCGTTGCTGCGTGACGAGATCCTCATTGCGGATGCCGGCGGCCGACGCTTGTCCTTCAGACATCAAACTTTCTATGACTTCGCTTTGGCCAGGCTCTTCGCTCGCGGTGGTAAAGCCCTTTCGGCGCACGTGATTGAACATCAAGACGGGTTGTTCGTTCGACCGACAATGCTTAACGCACTTGAAATGCTTCGAGAAGCCGGTCGGAGCACTTACCATCGTGAAATCAGACGGATTTTCGACGCCAATCCCCACCTACATATTCGAAAACTCCTGCTGGAATTTCTCGCTCGGCAGCCAGAGCCGGATAACGAGGAGACAGGGATCCTGCTTCCACAGATTGAATCCGATGATGGTCCGACGATTCTGAGTGCCGCCACCGGTAGTCGCGGATGGTTTGCCCGGCTACGCGACTCAGGCAAATTGGCTTGGTGGATGAGGCAGCCTAAACAACGCGCAGCACTATGTTTTGGCTTGCTTCTTGATGCTTCTCAGTTTGACGAAGCATCAGTCTACCGTCTTGTTGCGTCATGCTGGGCGTCAAAGGCAGAATACGACGAACTCGTTCTTGGGCTGATTTATCGACTTCCCAAATTGAACGATGATTGGATGCGACTTGCCTGCGAAGCTGCCGGTCGCTCAGGACATCCAATTGTGTTTACCGCGTCACGCATTGCAGAAACAAATCCAGAATACGCGGTGAAATTGATTTGTGCTCAGTTCGGATATGAATACCGTGAGGCCGAGCGCGAAGCGGCTGCATTACCGCCTGCAACCGATGACGCTGACGACTCATATGCGACGCGTTTCCTGGCTGCACAAGATGATCCCTTCGTGCTGCTTATCACCGGGAAAAAAGCCAATGATCGATACGGCCTCGAAGCAATCGCGCAGAAGGCGCCGAGTGCGTTCTTGGAAGGGCTATGGAGTTGGTTCAACGACATCTTGAATGACACACCGGAGCGTCACCGAGTTCGCGGTATTCGATACGAGGAAGATTTCGCAACCTCTAGAGCGTACGGTATTCAACCCATTCCGTTGATCGTTGCTTTACATGCTGCCGCCGATGGCTGGGCCGCAGCAGACCCGCGAGCGTTTGCTGCATTTGTCGAGCGTGTGGCGACTTCCGAGCATCTTGCGGCCCACCGCGTGATAGCCCAGGCCCTGATAGTCGCCGCTGATAAACTCCCGAAAACCGCTCTTGCATATTTGGTGGCTGATCCGCGCAGGCTCGTGATCGGCACTTGGCGTTCAGAATTTGGAATATCGCGGAAACTCATCGCTGCGGTGTTTCCAAGTCTCTCCGTGACAGAGCGAAAGCAACTAGAGGAAGCAATCATTCGTTTCGATGCGTTTTCACCCGAGGAATACAACGAGTACGATCCGGAAACGCGATTCAAGTACAAGAAATGGAGCCGAGAAGATCGTCTTCGTCTGCTGCGGGCGATTCCGAACGACTTGATGAGTACGGACGCACTCAACCTCAAAGAGAACGAGGAAGTGCAGCTACCGGGCGTGGCAGACGTAGAACTACCTTTTTCCGAGATGAGGCAGAGAAATGCCCCAATGACTCCGGAAGCAATACAAAAGGCCAAGGACGAGGACATTTTGAACCTGATGGATCGATTGGTCGGATACGAAAATCAGATCTCGTCAAATGTGATTCGTAGGCGGTCTGATTTTGCGCGGCGCGGTGGGATCCTTGATGAAGCATGGGCACTTCGATCGGCAGCGGAAGCCAGTCCCGAGCGCGGCTGCCGGACTCGGCTCTCTGATCGGCGCTGCCGCTTCCATTGCGACGACGTGGATCACGCAGCACACCCAGAACATTCGCGCCCATGCCGAATGGCGGCAGCGCGAACGCGAGGTGTTGTTCAGGGAGTTCATCACGGAGGCATCTCGCCTGGCGATTGATGCGCTGACACATTCGATGGAATGCCCGGACTCGATCATGAAGCTGTACGGCGTATTGAGCTGCATTCGCCTCGTCTGCGGTCCCGAGGTCGTGCGACAGGGTGAAGCGTGTTGTCGCCGCATTGTTGAACTGTATGGACAACCGAACCTAACGACAGACGAGGTTCGCGTCGCCGTTGCCCGCGATCAAGTGGCCGAGTTGGATCCGCTGAAGACATTCAGCAAAGCCTGTCGGAGCGAACTGCTGGATGGGCATGGATGATCCTTTGCTCACCAGGATCTGTAGTTCCCACGAGCACGACTCCCATTCGACGAGGTTTATCGAAGCTAGAAAGCAATCCTGAAAGGAGATTCTCATATGAACACGACGCTTACAACCAGGCAAAAAGCTCTGGCAATCAATCTGGCGGCAAAATGGTACGGCTCCATCGCCGAGATCGGCGGTGGCCAGGAGGTGGCACGCTGGTTGTTTCAGGCCGGTGGCGCCGCCGGCTCGGTCGCAAGAACGATCTGTGCCTATGACATGGCCATCAGCGATGGCATCTATGGTACGGCGAAGCGTTACGTCAGCCGCGAGCGACTCCACGCGATGCTCGACCACGAATTCACGCTGGTGTCGGAGCAGCTCAAGCACAAGCTCGCTGACACAAGGGCCTTCTTCGCCTTTGCGAATACCGTTGGGACGCGCCGTTTCAAGAGCGCCGAAAACGGCCGTGGCTGGATTGGAATTCGCTTTCAAACAGGGCCCCATGAGGAGCCTTCTCAGATCACCCTGCACGGACATCTTCGCGATTCATTGACGGATCGTGAACAAGATGCTCTGGGCGTGCTCGGCGTCAATCTGATTTATGGCGCCTTCTTCCTGGCTCACAATGCAACTGACCTCGTTGCCGGTTTAATGGACGACCTCTCGCGCGAGCGGATCGAAATCGACATGATCAAATTCTCCGGACCCGCATTCCGGGGCATCGACAACCGCCTCATGAGTCTTCAACTGGTCGAGAAGGGCTTCACCGATGCGGCGATGTTCACCGCCGAGGGCGAGGTCGTTCAACCGTCAGAGGTCCTTTACAAGAAGCCGATCCTCGTGGAGCGCGGAAGTTTTCGGCCCGTCACCAAACTTACACTCGATCTGCTGGAAAGGGCGCAAGAAGCGTTTCTAGAAGAGCCAGGCGTTGAAGGTCACGAGCCCGTGGTTCTGGCCGAGATGTCACTTAAAAGTCTTTCGCCATCAACGGATGTTGAACATTCTGATTTCCTCGCCCGCGCCGACATCCTGGGAGCCCTGGGTTTTGATGTGCTGGTTTCGAGCTTCGAGCGGGATTATCAAGTGGCGGAATATTTGTCAGCCTATACGGACAAACTCATCGGCTTCGCCATCGGGCTGCCGACCGTAAAGCAACTGGTCGAGGAGCAGTTCTACACTGACTTGGCAGGTGGCGTTCTGGAGGGAGCGGGGCGTCTCTTTAAACATTCCGTGAAAGCATACGTCTATCCTGCGCGCGATCCCAAGACCGGGAAGGTTCAAACCATTGATGAGGTCCTGCTGCCGAAGCCGTGGGAGCACCTTCGCCATCTGCTTCGCGAACTGGGACGTGTGAAAGCCATTTCTCCATCGGACGAGGCGTTCTTTTCGATTCGCTCGCGGGACGTTCTGGCAAGAATCGCCAACGCAGATGCCGGCTGGGAATCGATGGTGTCGCAAAAGACCGTCGAGGTTATCAAATCCAAGAATCTATTCGGTGCCCCAGGTACTGAAGCCGCGCACGCTTTCGAAGCTTCTGCGGTTTAGCAAGCCACTACGCGTGTCATGCGACCAGAAGACCTGTCGCATTACGGTCGCGAGGTTGAGGCAACGGGCATGTGGAACATCCAAACGACAACCCGGCTGCTGAAGCAGATGAGCCAATCCACCGACCCCTGTGAACTGGTTCGGCTCTTCTTCGACGATCTTCGACGAAGCGTCGATGTCCGGCGCGCCTTGGCGGTCAGCAGTGCAGGACTCTCCGCCCCACAATATCGCATCGTCCACAACGTCGAATCCAACGACGCCACCGGTGCGGTCTCCACCGCCGATGAGCTCCGCCACGGCGGATTGTTGGCCGAGTTCCTCAACCGCGGAGACATCCAAAACATCCCCAATTTTGCCCCGGACGCCTCCGATCCTGCCTTTGATCTTCTGCGAGGCGGCGGCTCCTTGATCGCATTCCCGCTCTTTGATGAAGGAGTCGGCGTCGGCTTGGTTGTCGTGCTCTGCTCCTCACCCAATCCGCAAGACCCGTCTCAGCTCTGCGCATTGGCGACAATGACTTCACTGCTCGGGCGAGCGATCGAATCGCAGAAGTTGGCTAACCAGTTGGGATATACCTGCCGCGCACTGGATTCGGAGTTGAAGGCGGCCGCCGATGTACAATGCTGGTTACTGCCATCGCTCCCCAAATTCGATAACGTCAACATCGCGACATCGTATCAGACCGCACGTTATTCAAGCGGCGATTACTACGACCTCGGCCGATTGCCTGACGGGAGGCTCGGAGTGTTGATCGCCGACGTCAGCGGTAAAGGTGCGGCGGCCGCGGTCCTGATGGCAGTGCTGCGGTCTATCGTCCACGATCAAGTCGACAGAACGGCATCGACGGGTCCGGCAGCAGTTCTGGATTACGCGAATGATCGATTGTGCGCCCTGGGCCTCTCGGAGCGCGGTGCGTTCGTTACGGCCTTCTGTGGCATTTTGGATCCGGTGACCGGCGAACTGATCTACTCGTGCGCCGGCCACGACCCGCCACGGCTTCTGCGCGTTCGGGACCGAACCGTAACCTCATTGAACGGAGCTGCGACGTTTCCTTTGGGACTTTTTGATGAGCCGCACACGCACACCGAGCAAATGGGGGTGCTCATGCCCGGCGACCTCGCACTCTTCTACACGGACGGTATCACAGAGGCCCGGTCGCCCGCTCGTGAGTTCTTCGGCATCGAACGCCTGGACAAAATCCTTTGCAAATTACCCGATCCGATAACGGCTGATGTAGCAGTCGGCTGTATCGCGAAGGCGGTTGCCGAGTTTGAAGGAGATGGAATGCCGGCCGACGACCAGACCTTGGTGGCTCTGGGTGCCTGGCCGCGTTGACGTGACCTACGAGTGGAGAGTGGGAGCGACCTCCAACCTCCGGGTTCCTGACCCGATCAAGATTTGGGTTATGAGCGACTTTCGGCTCAAAACCATAAGTACCGAATTGGCAAACAACTAACGACGACCTCACGGTTTACGACCGTGCGCGGTACGCTTCCATGTGTACCATGTTTGCCTTGTTTTTCAATTTTCAGGGTACAGTTTACGGTACATTTTTGTGTATGTCAGCTTCAACTGTTCGTCGGACAAAATTGGGAAAGGTGGATGGGATGCACCGCGGAGTTCGACATTCATTGTCACATCTTTGACTGTGCCGAAACCGGCGTAGCCCCGCTCTTGTTGGGTTGCGTCGCCGGACGGTCCTTCACTTTGTAACCCAGCAGACTAAGCAGCTTCTCCCCGTAGCGGTTCCCCAATTCCCTGGAGCCCGCCGCGTTGAAATGCAGATGGTCGTTGTTGCACGTGCACCCCGCCGAAGAAATCACATAAGAATTCGGCAGCGTATTGGGCAGTTCCGCGAGGATCTTGTTGAACCCCGCGCACACGCCCTTCTGGTCGGCGTTGACGGTCTCACCGGCCAGCAGCGGCACTTGCTCAGGCTTGAGGGTCAGGTCCTTCATGAGGTTGTCGTAAATGCCCTTTACTTTGGTCGGCCACTGCTTGTCGCCCGGATTCGATTCGCCCTGGTGGAGCAGAATTCCCTTGATCACCCCGTCCTTCTGCGCCAATTTCCCCTGATTGACGAGCCACTGGTAGGTGTTTCCGTCGTAGCTCTTGATGTAGTTGGTCATCCACGGCTGAACCGTCGCCGCATACGTCTGAAACGTGTCCTTCTCGAAGAGCTCGATCTTGCACCCGGGGACTGAGCACTTGATCACCCCGACCCGCACGTTCGGCGGCAGGTTGGCCACCATCGTGCGGCCAAAATAATCCACCATGCAGATTCCGTTGCCCCGCGCCGAGATCGGCGGCATCGCCTCGTACCATTTTCCCTTAGTCCACCCGCGTTTGGCCGAATCGAAGTCCGCCATGACCTGGAACCGCTTGTCGACGCTGCGGTCAATGTCCTCCATGCGCCCGCCGCTCTCCATGTTCGACTGCCCGAAGCAGAGGTAGATGTAAAAGTTGGGATCCGGATCGGCAAAAGCCCTCGTTGAGCAGACGATCAATCCGACGACGAACGCCAATGCCAGCCGTGCTTTCATCACAACTTTCTCCATTGCCAGACGATTCGAATGATTGCCGCCCGGTGGTTTTAGCCTTACCGCGCGACAATCGCATCCACTGCCACGGGTCCCGGGCCGCGGTCGATGATGTCGATAGAATGTTTGCCGTTGGACAGACCGGTCACCTCGCACACCACCTGCTGGGGCAGGCGAGCGCCGGTCGCGGATAAATCAGCCGTCGCACGCACCTGGCCGTCGATGCGGACCTCGATCTTGCCCGCACCGGCTTGCTTCGGGGCGATGACTGCAACGCCCGCGCCGGTAAATGAACAGGTCCAGACGTCACCGGGCGTTTCGCTGATGCTCAGGTCGTTGTTGAAGTCGCCGGTCCCCAGGTTGCATCGGCGCGTCCATCCCGGCGCTGTCACACCCGGATCGTCATCGTTGGTCCATCCCTTATCGTGGGTGATGCGCAACACCCGGCATCCAGCAGCCAACTCCTGGTTGGTAATTCCCGACTGTGCCTCGATTTTTCCCCTGGGTGTTACCGTCAGGCCCTGCTCATCCTGCGCGAATTCCAGCTCGACGGCGGAGCCCAGCAATTCCACCTTGCTCACATTCCCCAGCGTGGTCCCCCGGGTATGCAGCGCCTTGAGAGTGACAGGACCGCCGTTCCAATTCAGGAGCGTGGCGTAGATATTGCCGTTATTGCGCGTGTAGCAGACCGAGTTGTCACCAAAGACTTCGAATGGGCGGGACGCATAGACCGCTTCCCCGTTGGTCTTCAGCCACGCACCCACGTCTTTGGCGATACGAATTACTTCCGGATCCAGATCACCCCGTCCGTGCTGCGTCAGGTTGAGCAGCATGGTGCCGTTCCGCGAGACATTCTGGATCAGCAGCCGCACGAGCCTGAGGCTGTCCATGTACCTCTGGCCCGTCTTGTAATGCCAATCCGCCATGCTCGTTTCCGTCTGGAACGAATAGGGCTGAATCTGGGACTCGATCACGGCCTCGCTGCTCTTGACGAGGGAATGATCCACCAGGGGGATCAACTCGGGGCTGTTCTGAAAGCTGTTGTATCGCCCGCCGACACCCTTGAGGTTAACCACCACGTCCATTTTGCCGTGATTCCACTGCAACGATTTGTTGTAATAGTTCGCGACCAGCGGCGGAGCGAGATATCCGAGCCCCATGTGCACCCGCATGTCCACCTGAGAATCGCCCGCATGTTCGTCGAAGTAAATGACGTCAGGATGGTACTTCGTGATGGCATCGTCCACCCGCCACATGAACTGGTTGGCGAAGGGCGAGTGCTGGGGATCTATTGCGTTGTGGACGGGACCGTAAAGATCCACCGGGTCCATTCCCTCCCACCATTTCCCTTTGCCGTCGGCAATCGTTTGCAACGCGTCGTACGGAACGCCTTTTTTGGACCCGTTCCTGTCGCTGGTGTAGCGCACCGGCATGAACTGGCCCCAAGTCCGCGCTGGAGTGTCATGAAATCCGATGCCGAAGCGCATTGCATGCCGGCGCGCGACCTTTTCCCAGGTGCCGACGATGTCCACCTTGGGGCCGACGCGGACGGAGTTCCAAGGTTGGTATTTCGAATCCCAGCAGTCGAAGTTGTCGTGGTGCACCCCCATCGCCATGAAGTATCGGGCGCCCATTTCGACGTACAGATCCATCAGCTCGTCGGGCTTCCAGCGGTCTATGACCCAGTTGTGAGCGATGTCCTTGTATCCATATTCGGAAGGGTGGCCGAAGGTCCGGTTGTGGAAGGCGTACACCGGATCGTTCTGCTGGTACATGTGGCGGGAATACCAGTCGCCCTGTTCGGGCATCGACTGCGGGTCCCAGTGAGACCAGGCGCCGAACTTGGCGTCGCGCCACCATGCCGGCACGGTGTAAAGCCGGCTCACACCTTTCCAGTCGGCGGGATAGGGGCCTTGGGCTACGGACAGCGGCGGCAGATTCCAAATGTCCGGCGGCAGGTTGAGGTCGCCCTCGCCGACGAGAATGCTCTGGACGGCCACAGGCGCGTCCTTGTCGGCCAGACTTATCGTTAACGCCGCGCCGGCGGGGATCGGGATTTCGGTTTTGGCAACAAGAATGGGGCCGGTGAGATCCCCCGAGGAGTGGACGTTTACCTTCCGTGCCGGCTGATCGTTAACCGTCACGCTGATCGTTCCCACAGACATCGACCCGTAGCGAATCGCCAGCGTAGCGCCTGCGGGAAGACGAGTGAATCTCATCGATTGTCCGGCAGCGGTCAGGCTGACGAAGCTATCGCCTCCCTGGGTACCGCCGGTGACCTTTAACGCGCCGCCATCCACTTCCGCGGTATTGGCCGGAATGACGGAAGGGTCGGCCGCCATTGCCGCGTTTCGCGCGGACAGCATCCACAGCAATCCGATCAAGAGAATTTGAAGGATCGACGCATTGTTGCGCCGGGCGCGTGTGATGGAATGAGCAATCTCGTTGCGCCGGATGGCCGTTATGAACATCGGTGGTTCTCGTAAAGGCAACGGATGGTAACCGAAGAATGGCTGACAACTGCGGTGAGCCGGTCGCAGCATACCGCCCCCGCGTATCGCCCTACATGACGAATCTTGCCTACCGATGTCAATTGTTGATCGTGGAAGCCGACGAGCCAGCGGGGCGATCACTTCGAAGGACAAGCCAGAAGGGTTGGAACCGGCGAAAACGACAATCAATCTCAACGGACGTCAATAATCCACATCCGGAGGCAATTTTCGGCATTGGACGCTATAGGCGTGACAGTATCCTCACCAACGAATTGAGGAGCTGCAGCGCCTGCGTTTTGAGACGCCGCGCCGAAACGCCCTATCTGAGGAATTGCCATGAAATGCGCTATTATCGGTATTGCTCTGCTACCTTTCTTGGCAGGCGTGTCGGCCTGGGGACAGACGAGCCAGCCGGTGGTGGAGGATTTCAAGCCATCGGAATCGAACCAACCGGGCCAAAAGTATCCGCAGGTGAACTCGCAACACTACGCGCGGTTTCGAGTTGTGGCGCCGGGAGCGCAGAGCGTCAGGGTGGGCCTGGGGCGCGGGGGCACTCAGCTGACCAAAGGGGAGGACGGCGCGTGGTCGGGGACAACGCCCGATCCTCTGGACGAGGGCTTCCATTACTACCACCTAACGATCGATGGCGGGACGTTCAACGACCCTGGCACGGGGAATTTTTACGGTTCGACGCGATGGGAAAGCGGCATTGAGATCCCAGCTCATGACCAGGACTTCTACACTTTAAAAGACGTTCCTCACGGCCACGTGCAGCAGATTCTCTTTCCGTCCAAAAGCACGAAAACATCTCGCCGGGCTTTCGTGTACACGCCGCCCGACTACGAGAAGGATCAGAACAAGCGGTATCCAGTCCTCTACCTTCAGCACGGATGGGGTGAGGATGAAACTGCCTGGAGTGTCCAGGGCCACGCGAACTTGATCATGGACAATTTGATTGCGGAGGGGAAGACCAGGCCGTTCCTGATCGTGATGACATATGGCATGACCAACGATGTACCGCTTGGAGGTGCTCGGGGACGGGGTGGCGCGGCGCCGGGCGGGCGCGGGCCGGGGGGTGCAGCGGCGAGCCAGCCGGGTGCGCGCCGGGGTGGTGGGGGCCTGGCCAATTTCAACATCGGACCGTTCCAGACGGTTGTTGTGGACGAGATGATTCCCTATGTCGATGCGAACTTCCGGACGCTCTCTGACCAGCCGCATCGCGCGATGGCCGGCCTGTCGATGGGTGGGATGGAGACCAAACGCATCACCCTGGCGAATCTGGATAAGTTCTCCCACATCGGCTTATTCAGCGGGGGCACGATCACGCCCGAGGATGTCAACAACACCGCTGGTTTCAAGGAAAAGGTTAAAGTCGTGTTCTGCAGCTGCGGCAGCCGGGAGAATCCCGGGAACATCAACAGCAATCACAAAGCGTTCGACAAGATCCGCGTCAAGAATACCGGATATGTGTCATCCGATACCGCACATGAGTTTCTGACCTGGCGGCGGAGCCTGCAGGAATTTGCGCCGCTGCTGTTCCAGGATTGAGTCACACATTCTGAGCAGAGGATTCGATATGAAATCCACTTTTCTACACATGAGTTTCGCGTTGGTGCTGGCTGCTGTTCCCACACGGGGCCAAAGCACTCGGCCTGCCGTGGAGGATTTCAAGCCGTCGGCACTCAACCAATCCGGGCGGCAATACCCGCAGATCAATTCCGAGGGCCGCGCGCGGTTTCGGGTTGCTGCTTCACAGGCTCAAAGTGTGAAGTCGAGCTTCAGCGGAGAGACGACCATCGTGAAAGGCGAAGATGGCGCTTGGATCATTACTACGAGGCCGCTGGATGAAGGCTTCCACTACTACACGATCAACATCGACGGGGCGGATGTCCCCGACCCCGGAACGCTGTTTTTCTATGGCGCGGGCCGCTGGGGCAGCGCGATCGAGGTGCCGGCCAAGGATCAGGATTTCTATCAGCTCAAGAACGTGCCGCACGGCCAATTGCGGCAGGATTTGTACTTCTCCAAGACCACCAACGCCGCGCGGCGATGCTTCGTCTACACGCCTCCCGAATACGATAAGGATCCCGGCAAGCGCTATCCCGTACTGTATCTTCAGCACGGCGCGGGCGAAGACGAAACCGGGTGGGGAAACCAGGGACACGCCGGCCTGATCATGGACAACCTGATCGCGGGCGGAAAAGCCAAGCCCTTTATCATCGTGATGGACAACGGCGGAAACATCGGCGGCGGCGGGCGCGGTCGAGGCGGACCTCCGGCCACACAGCCAGCCGCACCGGGCGGCGCTGCGGCGCGCGGTCCCGGCCGGGGCGGCTTTGGCTTCAACGCTTTCGAGCACATTCTCATCGATGAACTGATCCCACACATTGATTCAACTTACCGCACCATCCCAAATCAGCCGCATCGCGCGATGGCGGGGTTGTCGATGGGCGGAATGCAGACTCGCGCGATCAGCCTGGCCCATCTCGACACCTTCGCGTACGTTGGTGTCTTCAGTGGCGGCAGCATCGCGCCGGCCGACATCAAGGACATGGACAGCTTTAAGCAGAAGGTCAAGCTCGTCTTCGTCAGCTACGGTAGCCGCGAAGTTGATCCCGCCGCCCGCCGGGGCCGAGCCGGCGGCGGCCCATTCGGCGGCGATCCCAAAGCAAACACCGACGCACTTCAAGCCGCCGGCGTCAACACGCACTATTACATCTCCCCACAAACCGCCCACGAATGGCAGTCCTGGCGCAGAAGCCTGCACGAATTCGCCCCGCTGGTGTTTAAAGATTGACCGGATGATTCGGGAGTAGTGTGAAGCGGGTGGGAGAACATTTGCAGACAATCGAGTCCGACACGAAGGTGAGGATGAAATGGGACCTAAGCGTTTACGGGCGGGTTGGCTGTGCCTGGCAGTGGCGATAGGGGTAGGGTGCTGGGCTGGTGCCAGATACGCCGTTGGCCAGGCGGCCGCGCCGGCGGCCTCGGGCAATCTGAAGCATGTCTTGGTTTTTTCCAGGACTGGGTGGTTCCGCCATCCCGAGATTCCCAAGACCAATGGCTGGCTCGTCGAGCTGGGCGTGCGCGAAGGATTCAAGGTCGACGTAACAGAAACGCCCGAGGACATTACGCCCGCGAGGTTGAAGGAGTATCAGGTTTTGATCCTCAACAATTCCAACGCCCTGGGCGAAGTGATGAAACCGGCACAGCTCAAGGCGATTGAGGACTTCTACAAATCCGGTCACGGCATCGTTGGCCTGCACGCTGCCCTCGTCCACCAGACCGCGACATGGCCCTGGCTGACCGAAATCGCTGGAGCGGATTTCGACAGCGACTCCGACTTCAGCAAGGTCCGCGTCAACGTAGATCCCGCCGCCAAAGACTTTCCGGGGCTTAAGGGGATGCCGGCCCAGTTCGAATACTCGGCCGACTGGCACAACCACACCCGCGCCGTAACCGGATTGCCGGGGTTTCAGGTGCTGCTGCGGGTTGATGAGAGTACCTATGAGCCGGTGCGGGACTATTTTAAGGCTCGCGGCGGCAAGGCGATGGGTAAGGATCATCCATGTGCCTGGACCCACGTCGGGGGCGGCGGGCGCTTTTTTTACACGGATCTGGGGCATGATTTGAGGTCTTTGGACACGCCGTTTGGGAAGCAGTTCATCGCGGCGGCAATCCAATGGGCGGCGGGGGAGCCGCAATAGCCGAGAGGAAGTGTCCAGACACGATCGATCATTGAGGGTCAGAGGATTGCGGTGAGCATGAGATCATTTCTTCAGTTGGCAGGAACGCTCATCGTGGCGGCGGTCATTCCGGTCGCGGCGGCCCGGGGGCAGGTTCGGTTGACGGTCGATGCGGGGAAAACCGGGGCGCCGATTTCCAAGTACGTTTACGGCCAGTTCGCCGAGCACCTGGGGCGGTCGATTTACGGCGGGTTGTGGGCGGAGATGGTCGAGGACCGGAAGTTCGCGCACGAGATTACCGAGCAATACAGCCCCTTCGACCTGGCAAATGACTCGTACGGCAAACCGGCGGCATTCACGTATCTGAAGAACTCCCCGTGGAAAATCATCGGGCCCCAGAACTCGGTGACGATGGAGAAGGCGGGGGCGTACGTGGGGGAATGGTCGCCGGTGATTCATCTGGCGGGGGACGGGACGGAGGCGGGGATCTCGCAGGGCAATGAACCGTACAACGGCGCTGCGGGGTTTCTGGCCGTCGAACGGGGGAAGAAGTACGTGGGGCACATCGTGCTGGCGAGGGAGGGCGAGGTGGGGTCGGTTGCGGTGAGGCTGGGGAATCCGAACCATTCCAGCGGGCTGAAACAGTTCTCCGTGGAGCGGGTGATCGGGACGGTCGGGAAGCACTGGCAGTCGTACGCGCTGGAATTCTCCGATCTGCCCGATTGCGATCAGGTGACGCTGAGCATCACCGCCAAGGGCAAGGGGAGCTTTCGTATCGGGGCGATCTCTCTGATGCCGGCAGACAACGTCAAGGGGTGGCGTGCCGACACGGTCGGGGAGGTGAAGAAGCTTTCACCCCCGCTGCTGCGGTGGCCGGGCGGGAATTTCGTCTCGGGGTACAACTGGCGGGACGGGATCGATCCGGATCGCGACAAGCGCGCGCCGCGGGCCAATCCGGCGTGGAAGAACATCGAACACAACGACGTGGGCATCCACGAGTTCATGGAACTGTGCGAAATGATCGGCGCCGAGCCGTACGTGGCGCTGAACATGGGCAAGGGTGGCGTGGAAGAGGCGGCGGCGGAAGTGCAGTACATCGTGGGGAGCGCCGACTCGCCGATGGGCAAGCTGCGCGCGGCCAACGGACGCAAAGAACCTTGGACAGAAAAAATCTGGGCGGTGGGGAACGAGATGTACGGGACGTGGCAGTTGGGATACGAGCCCGTGGACCTCTACGTGCTCAAGCACAACGCGGCGGCGACGCTGATCAGAAAGGACGCTCCGGCCGGGATCCTGGTGGCATGCGGCGACACGAGCACCAAGGGATGGGATAACGCGATGCTGAGCTCGGCGGGTGAGAACTTCAATTTGCTGTCGCTGCATACGTACGTGCACGAGGTGGCCGGCGATCCGTACGCGCACTCGGTGCTACTGAGAGATTCGATTCACGGCATCCTGAATACGTTCCGCGAGTACAAGACAGAAATGCCAATCGTGAGCCAGAAGGACATCCGGGTGGCGTTCGACGAGTGGAACTTCTGGTACGGCGATTACATCTACGGCGAGTTGGGCACGCAGTACCGGCTGAAGGACGCGCTGGGCGTCGCGATGGGGCTTCACGAGTTCTACCGGAACAGCGATATCGTCGGCCTCGCGTGCTTCGCGCAGGCGGTCAACGTGCTCGGAGCGATCAAGACCAGCCGAACCGCGGCGACGCTGGAGGGCAGCGGCGTGGTGCTGGCGCTCTACCGACATCAGTTCGGAACGGTTCCGATCGAGCTCAAGCAGCCGGCGGCGGATTTGGACGTTGCCGCGGCATGGACCGAGGACCGCAAGGCGATCACGATTTCAGTGGTGAACGCAACGGACAAGGCGCGGCTGATCGACGTGGACCTGGGCAAGATCGCGGTGAAAGGGGCGGCGACGAGGTGGGGGGTCAGCGGGTCGGGTCCGCAAGTGCACAATGAGCCGGGCCTCACGCCCGATGTGATCCAGGCGGTGGAGAAGACGGTAACGTTTGCCAACAAGCTTGACGCGCCGGCCCACTCCGTCGAATTATACCGGCTGGAAATTGAGTGATCGCCGCGACTCAAGACCGCATTTCAATTGAGCTCTGAAGGGAGACAGACCATGGCCAAGAAGATTCTGATTATCACCGGGGACGCCGGCGAGAGTTACGAAACACTTTATGCCAAGCATCGCATGATGGAGGCAGGGTATACGCCCGTGATCGCTTCGACGAAGAAGGGGCCGCTGAACCTGGTGATGCATGATTTTGAACCGGGATGGGACACCTACGTCGAGCGTCCGGGCTACAGAGTTTCGGCGGATCTGACATTCAAAGAGGTGAAGGTCGATGACTACGCCGCCGTGATTCTGCTGGGCGGCCGCGCCCCGGAATATCTGCGGAACGACACGACGCTGCTGCGAATCGTCCGGGAGTTCGCCGAGAGCGGGAAGTTTGTCTTCTCGATTTGTCACGGCATTCAGATCCTCGTCACGGCGGGCCTTGCCGAAGGACGGAAGCTCACCTGCTATGAGCACGTCAAGTCCGAAGTCACGTCCGCCGGCGGCGAGTGGATCGGGCAGGAATCGGTACGCGATGGGAAGTTCGTCAGCGCCCAGACCTGGATCTCGCACCCTGATTTCTATCGGCACGTGATGCAGTGCCTGGAAGGCCGCTAAGCCCACTTAGCCTGCTGCCGCCGGGAGGCGATCACCGCATCAAGCCATGAGTGAATTCTTCACGCTCGACAACGGCGAGGCGCTGTATCTCGACACGTTTGGCGCTGTGCACGCCGACACCGCCGGCCGCCGCCTCACTCTTGTCGCATTGCATGGATTGGGTGGCGGCGGATATTTCTTCGCTGGAATAGGGCCGTCGCTGGCCTCTGACGGCTTGGCCCTGTTCCCCGATCTGCCAGGCAGCGGCTTTTCGCGGCGTGGGGATCGGCCCATTACGTTCGACCGTTTCGCAGACGCTGTGGTTCAACTGATCGAGGGCAAGACCGACGGCGCGGTCGCACTGATGGGGCACTCGATGGGGACGATCATCGCGCTGAAGGTGTATGACCGCATTCCCGATCGCATCGGCTCTATGGTTTTCGTCGGAGGGCTGCCCGCGCCCCTGCCCGAGGCCCGGGCTCGCCTGCGGGACCGTGCCGCGTTAGCTCGATCGGCGGGCATGGCCGCGGTTGCCCCGACGATCGTGCCGATCGTCTTCGCCCGGCGGTCCCTCGACGCGATCCCGGACAAGGTGGGCATGTTCCAGCGCCTGCTGGCCCAGAGCGATGCCGAGGGTTATGCCCAAACGGCTCTGGCACTGGCCGATGCTTCCGCGGCTGACTTGGTGTCGGAGGTGCGCGTCCCCTGTCTCTGCGTGACCGGCGCCGAAGACCGTTACGCCCCTCCCGCGGCGGTACGCCAATTCGCCGATTCCATTCCAGGCGCCGCATATCAGGAACTCCCCGACTGCGGCCACATGCCGTTTTTCGAGGCTCCCGACACTTTCAGTGGGATCGTCCGAGACTTTTTGTCGAGAGTGAAATGACGTGTCGCCGCTGCTCGACGGGTGGGCTTTGACATCGTTAATGCGAAGTCGGGGTGACCCTCATTTCGTCGGCGACCAATGCACCGCCGTTGTGCGCGCCGCCGAAGAGGATATAGGCGATGTCTTGTGCCTTGACACTCAGTTCGAACGAAGGGATCGGATCAGAAGGAGACGTCCGCTCGGGCACGGTGTTGGGGAGAGCCGCGCGGTCGAGAAGCTTCCCGTTTTTATCGTGGGCTTCGAGCCAGGCGTGGCAACCGATGGTGCCCCAGAGGACGACGGTGACCGAGTCTGCGCCGCCGGTGATTTCGGCTTTGACGGGGATGGCCTGTTCGTTGGCCATGGCATTGAGGATGCCGTGACGGTCGGTCTTCAGATGCGGAAAAAACATGACCCGCGGCTGGGCCTTGCTGAGTTGAGGCGCAGAGGCGAGGGTGAAGGTGACAGTCCCCACCCTCCAACTCGGGTACGGCTTGCCGACAGGAGCTTTGGCGAAATTCAATACGATCTCACCGACTGCATTTGTTGGAGCAGGCGCGGTGGCGGGGGCCGCTTGAGGTGTCGCGCGGTCAGGGGTGGCGAGCAGAATGGCAAGGTGCAGGGCAATGATTCTCGTCGTTGAAATGCGCACGCCGAATTGTTTCGAGATCATTACGCCAC
Organism: Tepidisphaeraceae bacterium; assembly: GCA_036794395.1. Lineage (GTDB taxonomy): Bacteria > Planctomycetota > Phycisphaerae > Tepidisphaerales > Tepidisphaeraceae > DASXMX01. The sequence goes on from DAIRGS010000039.1 coordinate 31,017, forward strand.
CTCCATGCCGCGCATCGTTCCGGTGCCGGACGCGAAGGAGTTTACTTCGATTCCCATGCGTTGGAGGATGGAGACGAAGAGGTTGGGCAGGGGGTAGTTGCGTTCGCGATCGAAAGCCAGGTGCTGGCCGTGACGGAAACCACCGCCGGCGAAGAGGGTAGGGAGATTTGTCGTGGAGTGGGCGTTGGCGTCGCCCAGGTTGGAGCCGTAGAGGATCATGGTGCGTTCGAGCAGCGTCTGCTCGGCCTCGTGTGTTTCCTTGAGTTCCTTGAACAAGTCTGCCAGCAGCTTCATGTGCCATTCGTCAATGACCTTGAGCTGGGTGAGTTTTTCCTGGGCCATGCCATGGTGGGAGAGGTTGTGGTAGCCGTCGGTGATCTTTTCGCCTTCGATCTGCATGACGGGCGTGCCGACGCTGTTGAGCATGAGGGTGACGGAGCGGGTGGAGTCGGTTTCGAAGGCGAGGCGGGCCAGGTCGTACATGATCTTGATCTTGTCCATGTACTGTGCGGGGCTGGTGGGATCGACGGGCGGGGCGACTTTCACCACGGGCTTGGGTTTGCGTTCCCAGCCCTTGGATTCCTGGAGGCGATGCTCGAGGTCGCGGACGCTGGAGAGGTACTGATCCATCCGGCTGCGGTCGCGGCTGCCGAGGTTGCGCTGCAAGTCGTTCGTCTGGTCGGCAACGGCGTCAAGGATGCTTTTGCCAGTGTCGAGCTCGCGGATTCTGGAATCGATTTCTTCTGGGGTGCCCTGGAGGAAGAGCTGTTTGAAGACGCCGGAGGCGCGCTCTTCAGGGGGGATGGCGACGGCGGTACGGGTCCAGGAGAGTCCGCGGAAGCCGCCGTTGACGCTGAGCGTGAGGGAAGGGAAGCGTGTGAGGTTGCCGATGCGCTCGGCGATGAATTGATCGAGAGAGATGCTGTTGCGGAACGAACCGCTGGCCGGGTGCGGGGCGGCGGTAAGGAAGGCAATGTCAGAGGGATGGCCACCGTCGACGTTGGGGTGCGAGACGCCGCTCATGACGGTGAAGTCGTTGCGATAGTCCTTGAGGAGTTCGAGGTACGGGGAGAGGGCGTAGCCTTTGCCGGATGTTTTCGGGAAGAAGGGCTCGTGCAGAAGCCCGAGATTGTTGCAGATGCCGAAGAAGCGGCGCGGAGGAGCATCGGGGCTCGCGGTGAAGGCGGATCGGGCGAACGGCGCGGCCATGCATTCGAGGAATGGGAGGGCCATTGCCACGCCCGCCCCACGCAGGAAGCGTCGGCGCGACAACGGCCGACGGCGGGACGTGAACGGGCCGTAGGCCTGGGGGTGGGTTGTAGGGTTCATCGGTACATCCATCATTTCGCAAACAAACAAAGAATCATTTGGTCTGGAACGGCTCGCTCTGCACGAGTTCTTCGATCAGTGTTCGGACTCCGTATCGAGTGGGCTTTGAACGATTGAGAATGGCTTCAATTTCGGTGCGGTCGGAAAATCGAACAGGCGCTCCTGTGGCGAATACCGAAAGCTGGCTCACGAGATTCCTCGCTAATACGGGCTCATTCTGCGCGATCAGCTTTTTGATCTCGCGGACGTTTTTAAAGGACCGGCCGTCGGGGAGCTCGCCGGCGCAGTCGGCGGGGAGGCCCCAGTGGAATTCGAGCTTTTGGCCGTTCATTCCGTAGCCTGGAACCGGCGGGACTTCATTGGAAACCGCGCGGTATCGCTCGCGGAAAGCGCCCATGACGTCGAAGCTTTCGAGGGCGAATCCGGACGGGTCCATTACGCTGTGGCAGGATGCGCAGGTTTTGTCGGCGCGGTGTTTCTCAAGTTGTTGGCGGATCGTAACGGCACCGCGGATGTCGGGCTCGACGGCCTTGACGGTCGGGGGCGGGGGCGGGGTGTCGATACCGAGGATACGCTCGGTGATCCAGTGGCCGCGGATAACCGGGGACGTGGTGGTGCCGTTTGCGGTGACTTTGAGGACAGCGGCCTGGGTCATGACCCCGCCGCGGAGAGAATCCTCGGGGAGAGTCATCTTGCGCATTTGAGCGCCGGAAACGCCGGGGATGTTGTAGTGCTTCGCGAGGCGCTCATTGAGAAAGGTGAAGTCGGAGTCGACGACATTGCGGGCGGGGAGGTCGGCGCGGACGAGCTCGGCAAAGAACAGGCGTGTCTCATCCACTGCCGCGAGCTTCAGCGGCTCGTCGAGTTCGTAGTCGTTGTAGATCGTCGAGGAGGGTGAGGTTTCGTCGATCTTGCGGAGGTCGAGCCAGTAGTCGGTGAATGCGTCAACGAAGCGGCGGGACTTGGGGTCATCCAGGAGACGCCGGGTCTGAGCGCGCAGAACCTCTGGCTTGTGCAGCTCACCTTTTATTGCCATTTCCCGCAGATCCGCGTCGGGTGTCGAGTTCCACAGGAAAAGGGACAAACGCGTCGCCAGGGCCATGTCATCGAGTTTGCCGGGCTTTTCTTGGATGAAGACAAAATGGGGTGAGACCAGTACCGCGGAATACGCGGCGAGCATCGACTTGGCGAATCCGTAGCCTTTGGAGAACTGCTCTTCGAAAAGCGATTCGAACCGCTGAAGGTCGAAATCGTCAACGCCCTGGCGGTAGGCGACGTTCATGAAGTTTCTCAGCAGCCGGGCAGACTCTTCCTTCGGATTGGTCGAATCCACTTCCACCACAGCGCTGGGTTCTGGGGCGCCGAAACCACCGCGGCCGGCACCGCGTCCCGCGCCACCACGTCCGCCGAACCCGCGGCCCCGCCCGCTGCCGCCTAATCCGGGGGTTCCGTCGAGTGAGACACCGGGGCCTTTGTTGGTGACGCGCCGCAGTGGCAGGTCGCCGAAAAGGAGCTTGTATCCGGTTCCATACGAGTCATCATATTGTGGCCCTTCGACCTGCAACCACTGCACGGCGTAACCGGGAAGCCCATCTTCCGTCGCCAGAGGATTGACGTACTGTTCGTCGGTGCCGTTCACCCGCGTGCGGAAGAGGCGCATCGCGTCGGACGAAATACTTTCGCCGGCGATGAGCTGCACATCGACGTTGCACACGCCCGGCTGAGGCGTGAAGTCGCAGACCCCCACCGGCCTGGTTTGACCGTTGCCGCTTGCGTAGATGCCGATCGGTTCGTTGCTCCGTCCCGGCCAGACTTCGTCGAGCTCGGGCCGGTGCCAAAGGGGAAGGTGGTAGACCGGAGCTTTCTGAGCGCCCTGGCCCTCGTAGAACCACCGCCCGATGCCTCCGCCGCCGACCCACACTGTGTAACCGGCGAGCTTGATGTGGTATCGGCCTGTCGCAGGGGCGCGGAAACTCCAACCGTAGCGGCCCGCGTCGCTGAAGATGCTGGAGACTTTCCCAACCGCTTCGCGCTCGCGCGTCTCGGGTTTGCTCATCGGGGCGCGCCCCAGGCGCACGTCCGGCTGGGCGTGGGAGTCGAGGACGGGGAAGGAGAGACGGTCGGGCAGCGTTCCGTTCTCGGCGGGGCGGAAGCGCAGGAGCGACGGCTCGTCGCGGGCGTAGAGCTTGGTGCTCGTTTTGGGTGGTCTGGTGAGCTTCTGGCTGATCGCCTCGCGCATCGCGAGGTCAGCGGCAGAGATGAAGCGCTGCATCGTGAGGTACGAGACATCGAGCGCCTCAGCACTTTTGTTGAAGCGGTAGGCTTCGCCATCCTGCGGTAATTGGTCGGCGATCTGTGCCGTGGGGACGCCCAGAAGATCCCGCAGCACACTTTCGTACTCGTAGCGGTTCATGCGGCGCTGGGTGGAGCGGCCTTCGCCGGCCATCTGGCGCTTTTCAGAAGACATACACGTTTCAGCCAGGCTGACGACAAACGCGCTGCGGTTTGCCGGGTCGGGCTGTTTGGCCTCTTCCGGGGGCATTTCGCCGGCGGCTACACGATCATGGATCCTGACCCACAGCGCGAAATTTTCGCGGTCTTCGGGTTCGTAGGCGAGCGACGACAAGTCCAAGCGAGCAGTCTTCTTCGTCGCGTTGTGGCAGCGCGTGCACGTATCGCCGATGAAAGTCCTCGCGCTTTCCCGGACGAACTCCGTTGCGACCTTCGAGTTGTCCGCGCTCGGTGAGATTTTGGGATCGTCAGCCGCGATGGTGGGGGAGCGGCCGGCAATTGCCAGCCACAACGTCCCGACAACCAGCCCGCCATAGATCGTTGACGCGGCCGCTGACTGATTCGGCTTGAGGCGTGTGCGGCGAATGATCATCAGAATGCTCCGACTCTATCTCACAAATCTCAGAGCGACATGCCGTCTTTTGCCCGCGAATGTTGATTATTGTCCTGCGTCGTTTGCCGTAAGTCCACCCATTAGTTGATTTGACC
>DAIRGS010000260.1:0-10030 GCA_036794395.1 Tepidisphaeraceae bacterium
CTCTCCCGGAGGGAGAGGGGGTAAGAGTCACAATCTCGTTAAAGGCGTCATTGTCCAATTCGGCGGCCAAACCCCTCTCAACCTCGCCAAGGGATTGAAGGAGGCCGGCGTCCCCATCCTCGGAACAACCGTCGAATCCCTCGACGCCGCGGGCGATCGCGAGCAGTTCCGCGAGTTGCTTCAGCAGCTCAACCTCAAGCAACCCGCCAACGGCATCGCCCGCAACCCCGCCGAGGCGCGGGACGTCGCGCGCCAGATCGGCTACCCCGTCCTGGTCCGCCCCAGCTTCGTGCTCGGCGGCCGAGCCATGGAAATCGTCTACGACGAAGCGCAGCTGAACTACTACATGACCCATGCGGTAGAAGCCTCCACCATCAAAGACGCCCCGATCCTCGTAGATAAATTCCTCGACGCCGCCACCGAAGTAGACGTCGACTGCATCGCCGATTTCGATCCCGCCCCCACTCAGCATTCAGCACTCAGTACTTCCCATTCATCCGGCACTCCGCACTCTCCTCAGGCCATCGTGATCGGCGTGATGGAGCATATCGAGGAAGCCGGCATCCATTCGGGAGACAGCGCGTGCGCCCTGCCCCCATACTCCCTCAGCGCCGACATCATCTATAAGCTCAAGCAACAGACCAAAGCCCTCGCCAAGGCCCTTCGCGTTCGCGGCCTGATGAACGTTCAATACGCCATCAAAGACAACGAGATTTACGTCATTGAGGTCAACCCCCGCGCCAGCCGGACGGTTCCCTTCGTCTCGAAGGCCACTGGAATTCCCTGGGCCAAGTTAGCCGCCAAGGTGATGGCCGGTCAATCCCTTGCCGAACTGGGCGCGAAGGAACAACCCGACCCCAAGCACACCAGTGTCAAGGAATCCGTTTTCCCCTTCGCCAAATTCCCCGGCGTCGATGTCATCCTCGGCCCCGAGATGCGCAGCACCGGCGAAGTCATGGGCATCGATCAGAACTTCCCCCTCGCCTTCGCCAAAAGCCAGATCGCCGCGGGGACCGTTCTGCCAACCAAGGGCACGGTGTTTATCTCTGTTCGCGATGGCGACAAAGACGCGATAGTTCCCGCCGCGAAAATGCTGGCCGAGTGCGGCTTCGAGATTCTCGCGACGCACGGCACCTGGAGCGTGCTGACCCAGCACAACGTCCCGGCCGCCCGCATCGCCAAACTCTCCGAAGGCCGGCCGAATATTTCCGATTTCATCAAGAACAAAAAAGTCCACCTTCTCATTAACACGCCCACCAAAAAAGGCCCCCAGACCGACGAAGGCAAGATCCGCGCTCTTGCGGTACTCAACAAAGTTCCCATCGTCACCACCATCACCGGCGCCACCGCCGCCGCCCGCGCCATCCAGGCCATCCAGGAAACCGACTGGTCCGTGCGGCCGCTACAGGATTATTTTGCGCAATGATCGCGTTGCATATCGCGCATGGCGTGGTCGCTTCAGCGACCATGTTCTGCATATCGCGAAAGACATGGTCGCTGAAGCGACCACGCCATGAATTCGTTTGATCCTGCAACCACCAAAAAAGGAGTATATGCCAGCTGATACCCTCAATCCCAACCCATCCACCGGTCCCGATCCCCAGGCCATCCTCAAACGCTCCCAATCCACCTGGGCCAGCGGCGACTTTTCCGTGATCGCCGCCCGAATCGTCCTGGTGTCCGAGCAGCTCTGCGAAGCCGCCGACGTTCAGGCGGGATGGAAAACCCTCGATGTCGCCACCGGCAGCGGCAACTGCGCCCTGGCCGCCGCCCGTCGCGGCTGCGTCGCCACCGGCGCCGATTTCGTCCCCGCCCTCCTCGAACGCGGCCGCATCCGAGCCCAAGCCGAGCGCCTTGAAGTCACCTTTCGCGAAGCCGACGCGGAGAACCTGCCCTTTCCCGATGCGTCGTTTGATGCCGTCACCTCCGTGTTTGGCGTGATGTTCGCCCCCAATCACCAGAAGGCCGCGTCCGAACTCGTCCGCGTCTGCAAGCCCGGCGGAAAAATCGCCCTCGCCAGTTGGACCCCCGATGGCTACACCGCCGAAGTCATCCGCCTCATGACCCGCAACCAAACCCCGTCCCCCGGCTTCATGCCTCCGGGCAAATGGGGCGAAGAATCCCATCTCAAATCCATCTTCGGAAACGCAATCCGCTCGATCCAAAGCAACGTCCGCATCAATGTGATGCGCTTCGTCTCCCCCGAAGCGCAGATCGAATTCTTCCGCACGTACTTCGGCCCCACCATCCAGGCCTTTAACGCCGCCGGCCCGGAAGGCGCAAAAGTGCTCGCCAAGGAAATGGCCGAAGTCATCCGCAAATACGATCGAAACAAGCTCCCCGACGGGCCGATCGCGATTCCGTCGACCTATCTGGAAACGGTCATCGTCCGGGCGTAACTCGAAATGCAATTAACCACAGAGGGCACAGAGACCACAGAGAAAGTCACAGCGCGGCAGAGCCGTAACCAAACAGAGGTGCAACCACGGAGGCGCGCTTGACTAACGGACGGGGTGCAACGGTGGCACGTTAGAAAAGTTGTGGCAAAGAAAACTTGTGCAGGCTGCGAAGAATTGAACGGTTAGCAGTACAGAGAAGAATTGTTAACCACAGATTGCGCAGATGCTCGCAGATAAAAAGAAAGACCTGCATTTCATCTGCGTAAATCTGCGTTATCTGCGGTTAAATCTTTTCCATCCGCTTTCTTCGTGATTTCCTCTGTGCCCTCGGTGTTTTCTGTGGTTAATCCGTCTTCCGATGTTTCATCCAACGCAGCCGCAGCGCATTACCGATCACGGTCACATCTGACATCGCCATCGATCCGGCCGAAATCAGCGGATTGAGCAATCCGAACGCCGCCAGCGGGATTGCCAGTATGTTGTAGATGAAGGCAAGGAACAGGTTCTGCCGGATTGTGCGCATTGTCGCCCGCGAAAGTCGGATTGCCTCAGCCACTCCCGCCAGGCTCCCGCTCACCAGCACGATATCGCCGGTCTCTTTGGCGATGTCCGATCCGCTGCCGATGGCGATCCCCAGATCCGCTTGTGCCAGCGCCGGCGCATCGTTTATGCCATCACCCACCATCGCCACGCGATGCTTCCCGCCGGCTTGAAGCTCCCGAATCGCCGCGGCTTTCCCGTCGGGTTTGACGCCCGCGCGCACATCATCAATGCCCACTTGTTTAGCAATCGCCTCCGCCGCGACGGCATTGTCGCCGCTTAGCAGAACGATCCGCAGTCCCATCGAATGCAGTTGGCCGATTGCCGCAACTGAGTCCGGTTTGATTTCATCGGAGACCGCAATCATCCCAACCGCTTCGATCGTCCCGGTGCCATTGCGTCGCGCGACATATACCTGAGAAGAACCGGGCTGAATTTCCGGGAGGGCGAGGCTCCCGCCGAGCTGCGCCTTTCCCATTTCGGACGATCCCGGCTCGGCAGGAGCCTCGCCCTCCCGCATAATCAGTTCCCGATTCCCCACGTATATCGTTCCTCCCCTCATCTCCGCCACCACGCCCATCCCCGGCTCATTCCTGAAGCCATCCAAATCCAAAATCTTCAATCCCCTGTCCCGCGCCGCATTCACCACCGCCTTCGCCAGCGGATGCTCGCTGTATTGCTCCGCCGCCGCCGCAAGCACCAGGACTTCATCCTCCGGCATTCCATTGAACGCACTCACCCGCGTCACCACGGGCTTACCCCGCGTGATCGTTCCCGTCTTATCCAGCACCACCGTATCAATCCGCTCGGCCTTCTGTAGCCCGTCGATATCCCGAATCAGAATCCCCATCCGCGCCCCCAATCCCGTCCCCACCATCAGCGCCGTCGGCACGGCCAGCCCCAGCGCGCAAGGGCACGCGATGATCAACACGCTGCACACCGAGTTGGCCACGTGGGCCCAGGTCGTGGCCGCGTCCCAGTGTTGAACTGATCCGAAGATCGACCAGCCGATTCCCGTGGCCAGTGCGATCCCGAGTACCACGGGCACAAATACCCCCGCGATCTGATCCGCCAGTTTCTGCACGGGCGGCTTGCTCGATTGCGCCCGCTCCACCAGATTCACAATCTGCGCCAGGGCCGTCTGGCTTCCCGTCCGCGTCACGCGGGCCACGAGCCGGCCATCGACGTTCACCGTCCCGCCAATCACCGCATCACCCACCGCCCGATCCACCGGCAGCGGCTCCCCGCTGATCATCGATTCATCCACGCTCGATCGCCCCTCGATCACCTGTCCATCGGCCGGCACCCGATCGCCGGGCCGAATCAAAATCCGATCGCCCACCTCCAGCTTCGCCGCCGGCAATTCCACCGGTTCCGCTGCCCCCTCCTCGAACCGCAGCGCCACCGCCGGTGCTAAATTCAATAGTTCCCGAATCGCCGATCCCGCCGACTGTCGCGCGCGTGCCTCCAGCCAATGCCCAAGACTGATCAATGCCAACAACCCCGACGCCTCCATGAAATACAACCGATCCGCGGCAGGGGGAGAAACCCACCCCAGCAGCCCCGCGCCGAAATACGCCAGACTGTAAAAATACGCCACGCTCGCCCCCAGCGCGATCAGCGTATCCATGTTGCTCGTCCGGCTGCGCAGCGCCCTCCACGCGCTCACATAAAACGCCTTCCCCACATAAACGATGCTCACCGTCGCGCAAACCAGCGCCGCCCATCCCATCCAACCGTGCTGCGCAGGATGCATGTGCTGATGCCCGCCCAAGAGCTGAAGCGTCCAGTGCGTCGCTTCAAGCGGCAGCCACAGCAAAACGCCCACCGCCGCCCGCCAGAACCATGCCCGGGCTTCATGCGTCTGTCGTTCCAGCCGGGCCGTCTCTGTTACCGCGCGATCCGCCCCCTCATCTCGCACGTGTGCCGAATAACCGCTCCCGGTAATCGCCTCGGCCACGCGCTGTGCATCCACAGTACCGTTCGCGAATCGCACCACCGCCGATCCACCCGCCAGATTGACGTCACACCCCTGCACCCCCGGCACCGCCTCCGCCGCGTTTTTCACATGCGAAACGCAGCTCGCGCAGGTCATCCCCTCCACGTCCAACGTCGCCACGCCGCCGGATTCTTCCATCATCGTTGCCGCTTCTGACATACGCCCAATTGTACGCTCCTGTTTTGCGATGAGCGCGCGGCGGATCTTGCACAGAATCATGATGAACGGGGTTCGAAAGGGCCTTTGCTCCTCTCACGTCATCGGTGGAACAAGAAACAGAGAGATAGGACTGACGTTGTGATTTGCCTGCGTGCCAGCTTCAAGTTTTGAGTACGGATTCGACTACGCTCACCGCAGGCAAAACTGCGCTGTTCACGGTGGTGTCGAAGCCGCCTTGTGTATTGGGGCTTGGGTGTAGTGGAATCGCTGCGCGATGCGGTGTGGGTGGACGGGGGGATGGGTGTTGAAAGTTCCCTTCAGTTCGCCCGCGTGCCTCCGGCCGTCTGCGCGATAGCGAGCGTTACGCCGCGAGCCGGAGCGTCCCCCCAAAGCATGGGCGTATCCAGTGTTGCTCGCGTCATGCCCCTCGCGATCGCTGCGCTTGGCCTGCGACCCGCTGACGTGATCCGCAAGATCGTTTCCTTCCGAAGATCTTCAATGCAGGGTCGGAAGGAAACTTAATGCTGGGGGGGTTGATCGAAGAGTGAGATGCGTCTGCGAGTGCAGGGCCGCCGACAATGTTGCAGATCGCAGTTATCTCACTGTCAGCAAAGCTCCCCCCACATTGAAGTTCCCCGTTCGCCCTTCGCCTTCCGAGGGCGAACGGGGAACGGCAATTACCCATCCCAGAAGCGAAGCGGCGTCCGTCGCGCAGCGGCAGCAACGGCCATGACGCGGGCAATGCAACTGCCTTTCCAATCGAAAAGGACGTCTCGTGCCCGCGGCGTGGACGTTGATCCCGCGCAGCAGGACGCCGCGCAGCGGTCGATGACGCGGAACTCAATCACAAAACCCGCCCCAAACCTCCCGCCGTATCGCACCGCGATTCCTTATTCTCTTCTGCCCAAACAGCCAGGGGAGCCTCGACACCACCGTGAACAGCGGCCCTCGGTACTCCGAGGGGAAAGCTGGCACGCAGGCAAATTACAACGTCAGTCCTATCTCCCCATTTCTTATTTTGCCAATCACTTGAGAGGAGCAAATACTTCGCGCGGCTCAAGCCACGAATCTCTATCCAAAAACATTCCCCCCGCCCATCAGTAAAACTCCTGCATGCTCCCGCGTTTCTTGTTCCTGATCCTCGCTCTCCCAACTCTCTGCCTCGCCGCCCAATCCCAGGGCGACCCGATCAAATTCTCCCGCGACATCGCCCCTATCCTCCTCAAAAACTGCCAGGAGTGTCACGGCCCCGGCAAAGCAAAAGGCAAATTTCGCATCGACACCTTCTCCCGTCTCACCCAGCCCGGCGACTCAAACCACCCCTCCATCACCCCCGGCCACCCGGAAAAAAGCGAGCTGTTTCGGCTCATCTCGACTTCTGACGAAGACGACCGCATGCCCAAAAAGTCCGATCGCCTGCCCGATGCCAAGATTCAACTCATCAAGCAATGGATTGAGCAGGGAGCCGCGTTTGATGGTACGAACACCAGTGCTCCGCTTGCGTCGATTTTGCCCCGTACGCAGGAGCCCGGCCCACCGGATGTGTACGCGCATCCCGTCCCCATCACGGCCCTGGCGTTCAACGCCGAGGGTTCCGTCCTGGCCGCCAGCGGCTACCACGAGATCACCCTCTGGGACCCTGCAACCGGCAAGCTTCTTTCACGCATCAGGAACCTCCCCGAGCGCACGTGGTCATTGGCATTTTCGCCGGATGGGAAATTGCTCGCCTCCGCTTCGGGGAATCCAGGCGCCTCGGGCGAGCTGCGGCTGTACACGATGTCCGACCCAGCCGTGCCCCAGATCCTTGAACGCATTTCCGACATGATGCTCGTCGTGCGCTTCAGCCCTGATGGCTCAACCCTCGCGGCCGGCGGCGCGGATAACGCGATCCGTATCTACGACGTGCAAACGCGTCAGCGCCGTCAGTTCATCGAGCAGCATGCCGATTGGATTACGGATCTGGCCTTCAGTCCCGACGGCAAGCTTGTGGCCTCCGCCAGCCGCGATAAATCCGCCCGCGTCTTCGACGTTGCCACCGGCTCAATGGAGGCCGCTTACCTCGGCCACACCGAAGCCGTGCTGGCGATCGCCTGGTCCCCCGACGGCAATCAACTCTTCACCGCCGGCCAGGATCGCGCCATCCACATCTGGGACCCCGCCAAGCCCGACAAAACCCTCGCCAAAATCCCCGCCCTCGTAGGCGACATCTACAAACTCGATGCTGCCGGAGACACGCTCCTGGCCTGCTGCACCGATCACCATTTCCGCGCCTATTCCATCAAAAAACGAACCCTCACCCGCGCCACACCCACCGCCGACTGGCCCTATTCCCTCGCCATCAATCCGCAGTCTCACACAATCGCCGTCGGCAACTACAACGGGCAGATCCAAATCTTCCCGCCCGACTCCACACTGCCAACGCTCACCTTCATCGCCGCTCCGGGCCTGTCGCGCAATTGACGACGCGCCGAACGAGCGGGCAAACGTGCCTATGGCGTGGTCGTTTCAGCGACCATGTCCTCCCGCTCCCCGACCACAGTGGTCACTGGGACATACGCCACGACGATGCGCCCCCGCATGAGAACACGGCTCGGTGGGAGCCTCGCACTGGGCTGATGAAAACGTGCGGTTTTTGACCTGCTTCCGAGCTGGTATTCTGTTGCGCTCATAAGGGATTCAGTCTGCTTCGAGAATTTACGGAGCAGCCGTGGAGAACGCGGAAGAAGAATTAAACCACGGATTGCACGGATGACACGGATATAAAAAGCATGTTCACTGTCTGTGTCTTATCCGTGATATCCGTGTAATCCGTAGTCAATCTTTTCTTCTCCGCGTCCTCTGCGACTGTGGTGAATAATCCGGGTTAGTGGTCAGGGTCGCAGAAAGAGCTTGACCCCGCGTCCCAATGCGGTCATTGGCCAGTCGAGCGGCGGCGGGAAAGTTTCCTCTGATGCCGAGTCGGCTGGAATTGCGACGACCGCGCAAAAAGCGAGGGAGCGGGAAACAGGCGCTGCGGGAACTGGCTGCGAGGGCGATACGGATTCAAAGTGCGGCCACCGTCCCTGGCGATCCCGCAACATAATCCATAGGGGGTATTCCCAAACCGGTCCACTTGTTATTCCGATTTGATTGCAGCCGTGCGCCGTCAGGATGTCCGCACCACGCCGGTAGGGTTCGTAGAGGCCGGGTCGAAGCGAAAAATACTGCGACTCGCGAGGTGTGCGAAAAATCGATCTCCGTCCCAGCAGCGGGTGGCCAGGATTTAGGACGATGATCCCAAACGCCACACAGGTTAACCCCCAGGCTGCTGCCTGGGTCGCGAGCCGGTCGCCGATTCGATCAAACACGATTCCGACCAGCGGCGCGGCGAGAATCAAAAGTGGAAGGTGGAGGCGACAATGAAACATCTGCCATTTCACAAACGCCGAGAAGAGTAAAAAGCCCGAAACTACCGCGACAGTCAACAACACGGCTTCAATTCGGACGGTACGCTTCGCGGCCCGAACGACAATCACCCCCATCGCGCCAAGCAGGATTATCAGATGGATTGGATTACCCGCGATATCTTCATTAAAGCCCCGTCTCGGAAGGAGACTTAGACTGTGACCATGAAGGGCGATTCGTGGATCTTCTCCTTTGACGGAAAGCAATTGCTGTATGCGGGCGGCGGCGTGCCGGATTGATGAGTCAATCGGCGGAATCCCAGTCCTTAACTCCAAGCTCAGATTATTTACGGCATTGGCGGCGATGAGGCGTGGGGTCACTTGGGAATTACGGAAGACGGTCGCCTGATCGGAGGGCATCAGCACTGAGCCGAATGACCGCCAGTTTCGAGACCAGTGGCACGCGTTTAACGTGCATGCGACAATCCCCGCTACGAGGACCAGGGCCGATCCGTGCCGGCCGCCGTGGCGCGCACAAACTGCTACAAACCAAAGAACTAAAGGGAGTCCGAATAGATAAGCGGTTCCCTTCGTTAAGACCGCCAACCCGATGCTTGCTCCGAACAGCACGGCGATTGCCAGTGACTGCGGAACGTTGATACTCGCCGACTGATCTCTTTTGGAATTTTGGGAAAGCCGCAACATTGCGACCGCGGCACATATCAGCCAAGCACTGACAACGAGATTATTCTGTGTGCTATACGCCTGTAGCACGGTCGCGGGGGCGGTCATCACGAAGACCGTGGCCAACATTGCTCCCCGGCGACTCGAACCAAGCTGTTCAGCCAGTAACGACGCACCGACCGCACAGACCGCCATCGCCCACCACTGCACGCCGAAGGCAAATCGGTCGCCATTGGTCAGTAGCTGGAGATGAAGAATGGCAAACTCAGCCCAGGGGCCGTGATAAAGTTGAGTCAAGTCGCCGGTTGCATAGTGCATCACGGAACGATTCTGGATCCAGTGCATGACTCTCACGAGGTGGTAAGTCATCGAGTCGGGATTGGAGGGTGCCGAGATCGCGCCGACGACTGCCGCGAGAATTGCAAGCATTGCCAGGGTGGAAACAAGTGCTCGCCATTTCGCCATACCGGCGGACTTCGCGGTAGGCGCTTCACTTCTGCACCGGCAAAGACGCGACGCGGGAATGCCGAGGATCAGCGCGATTAAGCTGCAAGCGATCCAACTCAGGAAGATGGCCGTGGGTGTGAGAATGCGAACACTGCTTAGCGATTCGGTGATGAGTACGACGATGGCGCCCCATGCAACCGCTGCCGAGAGAAATCTCGTCCGATGTCCCATCCCCGCCCTTGCGAAAAGCCAGACCAGGCATGAAAAGCAAAGGAGAGGTGCGATTAGTCCCATCGTTGGGCCAGTCTAGAGGACCATGCGCGATTCCGCGCCTTTTCGTGGCATGGGCTTCCCCTTCGGGTCTGAGCCTCAGGGTCGAAGACAGCCCATGATCGAGGGAGATGACCTCCAGCGACGGG
>DAIRGS010000261.1:0-4425 GCA_036794395.1 Tepidisphaeraceae bacterium
TTTGTGCGCGGCTCACGCCGCGGGAAAGAAAATCACGCTTGAATAGGGACTAGATTGATTTAAGGTCGACGCAACCTGCCTTGCGAGTGGTTGGAACGACATGGTGGGCGTGATTGCAGCATTGAACTCAGGCGGTGGTATCGAGAACCAGACCGGGGGGGAAGCTGCTGATGTTGGAGGCGGTGGAGTTGGGATTGGCGGCGTGAAGCGCCGCCGAGAGCTGGGCACTGAATTGCTTTGGGGAGATGCCGTACGCCTGGAGGGTCTGGTCGAGGGTACGGTGGGTGCCGTCGGCGTCGGAGGTATCGGGAGTGGAGGAGTCGTCCTGATTCGAGGCGGCGGATTTGTTTTGTTTGAGGACGTTGGCGATGGCGTCCCGGATCACTTGGTGGGGATCGTCGGTGGGCTTGGAAGCCTGGAGCGCGCTGGTGACGGCTTGCTCAATCTGCTTCAGGACGCCGCCGGGGAGCTTGGGCAGGGGGGCCGCGGTGCCGAGGGCGGGGATGGAGCCGGTGACCGAGCCGGAAGGCGCGGAGGGGGTCAGGCTGGTGGATACGGGATCGGTGGACAGGGATTTGGCGATTTTCGGGTAGTGGCCGTGATGGGATCTTCCAACGCCTGAGATGGACGACATTTCTGCTCCTTGGGAAAAATGGCCGGGTACTCCGACTCGGATACATTGAAGATCGGCAGGGAGGTCCGAGAACATGAGAAGGTCTGATAATGTTTTGTTATCGGACGTAGGGGAGCGGGGAGGGGCATGGGAGGATGGGCGGGCATTTGGGCGAGAGGCGCGTGACACGTGAAACGTGAAGACGTGATTAGACAATCTTTTGCCCGCGGAGGCGCAACCGAACTGAGTAATTCTTGTCATCCTGGAGCGCAGCGAAGGATCTGCTGGTCGAATGTTCTCCGGAATCAGATCCTTCACTGCGCTCCAGGATGACAATGCTCGGGCTTTAACTGGGCCCGATGCCCTCTTATCACGTTTCATGTCTTTACGTTTCACGTGTCGCAATCTGGCAAGGGGCTACAGAATGCGAGCGAGGACGGCTGCAAAACATTTGTGGCGGTGGGCGGGTTGGGATAAAAATGGGGAGTGTAGTCTGTCCGCAACTTTCAGATCCAAGGCAGAGGTGAACCATGCAGAAATCGGGAACAATCATTTCGGGTGTTTCGCGGCGAACATTTGTGAAGGCGACGGCGGGTGTGGCGGCGGCGCTGGCGGCGCCGGCGATTCTTCGGGCGGATGACAAGGCGGGGGACAAGCCGGTGATTTTGGGGAAGGGCGAGCACACGTATGAGCTGGTGCCGGGATGGGGGCAGCTGCCGGAGGGGAAGAAGTATGGGAATACACACGCCGTGGTGGAGAGCCAGGACGGGCGGATTTTTATTCACAATGCCTCGCCGACTGGGGATGCGACCTGCATTTTCGATGCGGATGGAAAGTTCATCAAGTCATGGGGCAAGCAGTTTGCCGGCGGGGCGCATGGGATGGATATCCGCAAAGAGGGGAACGACGAGTTTCTGTATCTTGCGCCGACGAACATGCACAAGGTGTTCAAGACCACGCTCGACGGCGAAGTGCTGATGGAACTGGAATACCCGAAAATGGCCCGCGACGTGCGGGATGGCAAAGTGGTGCCGGACTACACGACGCCGAACAAGTACACGCCGACTTTCATTGCCCTGGCGCCCAACGGTGATTTTTACGTCACGGACGGATACGGCTCAAACTACGTGCACCGGTACAACCTCAAGGGCGAGTGGATTCAGTCGTGGGGCGGGAAGGGCAAAGAGCCGGGCCGGATGGACTGCCCGCACGGGATCTGGTGCGACACGCGCGATCCGCAGAACCCGACGATCGTGGTGGCCGACCGGGCCAACGTGCGGCTCCAATGGTTCACGCTGGATGGAAAGCTGATCAAGATCATGGCCGATGATCTGCGTCACCCGTGTCATTTCAGCCAGCGCGGCACCGACCTGTTGATTCCGGACCTGCACGGGCGGGTTACGATCATCGATAAGGACAACAAGCTCATTACTCACCTCGGCGATAATCCCAGTAAAGCCGAGTGGGTCAATCAGTTCCCGCAGTCGAAGACCAAGCCCGGGGTGTTCTACACGCCGCACGGGGCGACATGGGACCACTCGGGAAATGCATACATTGTCGAGTGGCTGCCGTATGGTCGGGTAACGAAACTCAAGCGGGTGACTGCTTAGGTTTCGACGCCCGGTTGAAGAGGATTAGCCGCAGATTTCGCAGATGGCCGCAGATGAAGACACGCGCATTTGTCTTCCATCTGCGGCCATCGGCGCAATCTGCGGCTAGCTCTTTGTTTTGAGTTCGACAATTTGGCGGGTTATGCGCCGGCGGGAGTCGGCTCGGGCGTTGAGGCCTGGGCGGGGGCGTGGGGATGGTTGGGGGCGAAGGTTTGCTGGAGTTGGATGGCGACCATGGTGAGGTCGTCGCCGAGGGGGATTTTTCCGCGGAACGCGTCGATTTGTTTGAGGACGGAGCGGATCACGGGCTCGGCGCCGGCGGATTGATGGCCGTATAGGCTTTGGCGGAGGCGTTCGATTCCGAAGCGTGCGCCCTTGGCGGATTCGACGTCTATCACGCCATCGGTATACAGGAGCAGGGTGGAGAGGGGCGCGAGATAAAACTCCTCGGTGAGGTACGTGGAGGTTTTCTCGACGCCCAGGACAAGATTAGGTTCCAAGTTGAGGGGTTTGAAGCTGTTGCCGGCGCCGAGGAAGGGGCCGGGGTGTCCGGCGGTGGCGATTTCGACCCTGCCGGTGGTGGGGTCGAGCACCAGAATTTGGATGGTGACGAACTGGCCGTTGAAGACCTGGGTGCAGAGCTGGCGGTTAATCTCTTCGAGGCAGCGGCCGGGGTCTTCTGTGAGGGGAAGGGTGTTGCGGACGAGGAGCTGGGTGGTGGCCATGAGGAAGGCGGCGGCCATTCCGTGGCCGGTGACGTCGCCGATGACGACGGCGGTTCGGCCGTCGGGGATTTCGAACCAGTTGTAGAAGTCGCCGCTGATCCGGCTGGCGGGCTGGTTGATGGTCGCTATGTCGAGGATCCCATCGTTGGCTCGTGGGCGGGGGAGCCAATGGAGTTGGATTTCGCGCGCCTGGCGGACTTCTTTTTCGAGCAGCTGGTGACGCTCCCGTTCAGCGCGAACGCGGGTGCGGATCAGTTGGATGGCGGTGGAGAGTAGGATGGCGGTCATCGAGAGGGCGACGAAAATGGCCCAGAAGAGAGTGCGTTTGAAGAGTGTGCCGACGACGCCGTCGACATCCGCGAGCGGGGTGGCAAGCAGTACGTACCACTGCTTATCGAGGACTTTGACTTCGTGAACGGCGATGATTGATGGGACGAGCGTTCGGGTTCCGACCATAAAGGACTGGGAAAGGACGCTGGTGCCGCTGTCGAGTGTTGGGCCACTGGTCAGACAATTGATTTCGGAGGCGATGACTGGATCGATCGTGCCGCCGATCTCGTCGGAAGCGGAAGCGGCCATCACGGTCATTTTTTCGTCCAGGAGGAATGCCGAAACGTCCTGGGAATGATTAGCTTCGGACTGATTAGCCTCGTCGAAGAACTGCTTGGCTGTCGGCCGAACGGGAACGGTAGCGACCAGAAGGAAATCCCGGGTGGTACCCTGAATCGGGATCCCGATGACGCTGAACCGATGCGAATCGCCACGTGTGCCGCTGATTTGGCGGAGAGAAAGAATTTGCGATTTTTCCACAGTGTCGAGCCATTCGTGGGCTCCGGTGGCAATGTCCTGTGAATCGGGCTTGTCGGGCTGCTCCGCCAAGGTCCTCAAAACGGTGAATGAGCCGTCTTTTGGATAAACGAACAGGTGCGAGACACGCCTGTTGAGTTGGTAAGGAAGAGCCGCCTCGAGTGTTCGAATCTGGGGCGGCAAGGCGCGCGAGGAGTCGCCTCGTCGTCGAACCGGGCCGGGGGGAAACGTGGGCTGGGGACGCAATCGCATTGCGTCGGCCCCCAGCGCGGCGTCCTCGGAGACATCGGAGTCGGGACTATGAGGCTTGAACAGCTCCAAATCGCTGATGATCCCTCCGTAATATCCGCGAATTCCACTGGCGGTCTGGTTTGCAAGTAGTCCCAACTGGGCTTGAGACTGGTCCTGGGCCTGGCGGTGCGCGGAGCGGTAGACGGCATGGGACGCGCCGATGACCAGGGTCAATACGCCGAGCAATAATGCCAGGTGAACCAGGATGATGCGGCGGGCAAACCGTTTGAGGCTTCGATCCATCAGCGACACGTCCTTATCGAGGCCATCGAACGGCCTGCATCTATCAGTACCGAGCTTAAGATTAGTTATTCATCCTGAATTTAACATGAATATGAGGAAAACCTGGCGTGGTTGCTTTAGCAACCATGTCCTACCG
>DAIRGS010000261.1:4435-7400 GCA_036794395.1 Tepidisphaeraceae bacterium
ATCCGGAATACCATGGTTGCTGAAGCAACCACGCCATAAATAAAGAAGCGGGCCCGCCTTCCGAGAGAAGGGCGGGCCGGTGAGGCTTATGCCGCCGGCACAATCGACGGGTTGTCGTTGCGCGTCGGCGGATTGTGTGTTGAGTTAGGCGGCGTCGAGATGAGCGGCGATTCCTGCGAGGAATTCCACGCCGACTTCAACGCGTCCACGGATGCGGCGGTCTTCGCGGTTCACCCACACTACGCGTGCCGGGAGCATGTGGCGGCGATTAGCGAGGGCTTGGCCGCGATCGTTTAGGCCAACGTGAATGCTGAGCATGTCGCCGGGCTGAACAGGGGCGAAGCTGGGGAGTTCGATGCGGAGGCCGGTGGCGCTGATGTCTTCGGTTTGGCCACCGAAGTAGCGGGCGGCGTTGGCATCGTACACTTTAACCGAGCGGGCTTGGCGGACGCGCAGGCCCCGACGGCGTTCGATGCTGTCGATCACATCCGAATCGTGCTCGGTTTCAATATCCATCACCGAATCAGTCACCAGCAACATACCGTGCCTCCGGCAAATTTAGCCCAGGTTCAATGTCCACTTCCGTTATCGGAGCACGATCGGGAGAAGTTAGAGAAAATCTTGAGGGAAATGAGCGGGCGGCTTTATGGGGCGCTGCGGAAATACTGAAATCTTGGTTTTTGACTACTTGGACTTGAGGGAAAGGGGATGGAATTTGAAAAAAGTTCTTGGCAAGTAGAAGGAATCGCTCGGCGATGCAGGGGGTTGGGCGGACAAAGGGGCACAGGGGTCCGCCCCTACGCGGTGAGGGATCGAGCTTGGCGCGGTTACGTCTCGGGGTGTGGGCGGCTATTATCCGGGTCTATGCCCTACAACTTTACGACGATCGAGAAAAAATGGCAGGCTTACTGGCTGGAGAACAAGACATTTCGGGCGCTGGATCCAGAGGAGGCGGGGTCGCTGGCCAAGGCTTACATACTGGACATGTTCCCTTATCCGAGCGGGTCGGGGTTGCATGTGGGGCATCCGGAGGGGTACACAGCGACGGATATCGTTTCGCGGTACTTACGCATGCGCGGTTACAACGTGCTGCACCCGATGGGGTGGGATGCGTTTGGGCTGCCGGCGGAGCAATACGCGATTAAGAACAATGTGCATCCGCGGGATACGACGGCGAAGAACATCAACGAGTTTCGCCGGCAGATTCAGATGCTGGGCCTGAGCTACGACTGGGAGCGCGAGGTCGATACAACCGACCCCGGCTATTATAAATGGACGCAGTGGATCTTTCTCCAACTGTTCAATAGTTACTTCGATCCGATCGAGCAGAAAGCCCGGCCGATTGCGCATCTGATCAATGAACTGGAAAATGAGAACCTGGTGGTGGGGCCGGATGGGTCAGTCCGCTTGAACCCAACTTTGGAGGGGATGGAGGAAGTCACTGGCGAGGTGCGGGTTGAACGGCTCTGGCGCGAACTGACCCAGCAGGACCGGCTGGATGTGATTGCAGGGCAGCGGCTGGCGTTTATGGATGAAGTGCCGGTGAACTGGTGCCCCGGATTGGGGACGGTGCTGGCCAATGAGGAAGTAATCGATGGGAAGAGTGAAGTGGGGGGATATCCGGTGGAGCGCCGGCCGATGCGGCAGTGGATGCTGCGCATTACTGCTTATGCAGACCGGCTGCTGAAGGATCTGGATGCGCTGAACTGGCCGGAGCCTTTGAAGGAAATGCAGCGGAATTGGATTGGGCGGAGCGAGGGGGCGCACGTGGATTTTGAGATCGCGGCGCGGGATGAGCACGTGCTGGAGACCGATGCCAACCGTGGGGAGCCGGACGTGGAGGGGGAGGACGATGATCTGGCAATCGCGGTATTTACGACTCGGCCGGACACGTTGTTTGGGGCGACCTACATGGTGCTGGCGCCGGAGCATCCGCTGGTGGATCGGATCACGCCATCGAGCCATCGCGAAACCGTGGAGGCATATCGCACTGTTTGCGCCGGCAAGAGCGAGCGGGAGCGGATGGCCGAGACCAAGGAAAAAACGGGGACTTTCACCGGGGCGTATGCGATCAATCCGGTAAATGGGGAGAAGGTGCCGATTTACATCGCGGATTATGTGCTGATTGGTTATGGGACCGGGGCGATCATGGCCGTGCCGGCGCATGATGAGCGGGACTTTGAGTTTGCAAAGCGATTTCAAATTCCGATGCGGGCGGTGGTGATGCCGTCTGATGATTGGCTGAAGGAGCAGTGGCGCGGAGGCCAGAGCATTACGGAACTGCGCGCTGAATATCAGCAGGACCCGGCGAAATTCGTGATCGCGTTTACAGGAGTGGGCGTCGCAATCAATTCGCCCATGATTGATGGGGTGGCCACGCCCGAGGCGAAGGCGAAGATCATCGGAATCCTGGAAGAAAACGAGATGGGCCGGCGGGCGATCACGTACAAGCTGCGGGATTGGCTGTTCAGCCGGCAGCGGTATTGGGGAGAGCCTTTTCCGATTTTGCTGGATGAGGAGGGGAACGCGTATGCGGTGGATGAATCGGAGTTGCCGGTGACGTTGCCGCAGGTAGCGGATTTTAAGCCGACCGGCACACCTGAGCCGCCACTGAGCAAGGCGAAGGAATGGACGACCGTAGTTAAGGATGGGAAGACATATACCCGCGAAACCAACACCATGCCGCAATGGGCGGGATCGTGCTGGTACTACCTGCGATTTACCGATCCGCATAACGCCGAGCGATTTGTCGATCCAGCCAAGGAGCGGTACTGGATGCCGGTGGATCTGTATGTGGGCGGGGTGGAACATGCGGTGCTGCACCTGCTGTATTCGCGGTTCTGGCATAAGGTGCTGTTTGACCTGGGGCATGTGAGCACGCCTGAGCCATTCCAGCGGCTGGTGAACCAGGGAATGATTCTGGGAGAGCAGGAGTACACGGCGTTTTCGGCGGGCGATGTGGCGG
>DAIRGS010000261.1:7410-10012 GCA_036794395.1 Tepidisphaeraceae bacterium
TAAGCTCGGCAGATGTGCGTGATCTGGGGGAGGAAGTGATTGATGAGAAGATGCAGATGGTCGGGACGCACAGACAGTCTGGCGAAAAGATCCTGGGGCGGCGAGTGCGGGAGGAAGAAGTCGAGCGAAAGCCGGACGGGTATTACCTGAAGGGATCGCCGGCGATTCGCGTGGATGCGCGGGCGTTCAAGATGAGCAAGAGCCGGAGGAATGTAGTAAATCCCGATGACATCGTGCGCGACTACGGCGCGGATTGTTTCCGGCTGTACGAGATGTACATGGGGCCGCTGGAGCAGCAGAAGCCGTGGAACACGCGGGATATCGTGGGGATGTCACGGTTTTTGAATGGGGTGTGGCGGAACCTGATTGGGGAGGATGATGCGCCACCGCACAAGACACGGGCCGTGGATGGAGCGATTCCAGAAGCCATTGACCGGCAGATGCATCGGACGATCAAAAAGGTGGGCGAAGACATTGAATCGATGCGGTTCAACACCGCGATCGCTGAATTGATCAAGCTGAATAACGAGATGACGAAGCTTGCTTCGATTCCGCGCGAGTTGGCAGAGAATTTTACGTTGATGCTCGCACCGCTGGCGCCGCATGTGGCGGAAGAAATCTGGCAGAGGCTGGGGCATGAGCGGACGCTGGCCCGGCGGCCTTGGCCAACGTTTGATCCGCAAAAGCTGATCGAGAGCACGATGGACTTGCCAGTGCAGGTGAATGGGAAGCTCCGGGACAAGATAACGGTGCCGGCGGATGCCGATGAGGCGGCGATCTTGCAGACCGCAGAGCTGGCGCCGGGCGTGCAGCAGTGGCTGGAGGGCAAGGAGATTAAGAAGCGGATTTATGTGGCGAGGAAGTTGGTGAATCTGGTGGTGGGGTGATGATGGATCGATTCACCGCGGAGGCGCAGAAATCGCGGAGAAACGATTTCATCAGGTGTCAGTGAAAGGTTGCCATGGCCAGTGAGATCGAAGCGAAAATGAAGGTGGATGGGTTTGACCGTATGAGGGATGCGCTCGCGCAGGCGGGAGCGACACGGATCGGATCGGTGCTGGAAACGAATATGTTTTTCGACTCGCCGACGCAAACCCTCGTATCGAAAGACACCGGACTGCGCCTCCGTCGGACGCGGGATGATGCCACGAACCAAGTGCGTTTCATCATCACCGTGAAGGGTCCACAGCAATCGGGACAACTGAAGAATCGCGAGGAGGCGGAGGTTGTTGTTGACGATGGAGAGGATGCCAAGGGGGTGCTGGCGGCGCTGGGGTTTGAGCCGACCTTGTCGTTCGAAAAGCGGCGGGAGAGTTGGACGTTGGATGGGTGCAAAGTGGAGTTAGACGAGTTGCCGGTCTTTGGGCGGTTTGTGGAGATTGAGGGGCCGGGCGAGGGGGAGGTGATGGCGGTGCGGGAGAAGCTGGGGATGGGCGGGACGCCGCTCATTCAGACAGGGTATGCGACGATGATTGCCCGGCACCTGAAGGAGACGGGAGATGCGCGGGGGGTGATTACGTTTCAGTCGTATGGGAGTTTGGTACAGGGGTGCGGCGGGGGCGTATACTTGGGGGATGGATCCGATCGGCGATAAAGCGGAGTGGTTGGCCAGGTTTCGGGCGACGACGGAAAAGTTGGAGACGATCCGCGCTCGCGAACTGGCCGCGATGACTGATGAAGAAGCCTTGCGACGCATGAAATTATTGTCTATCGCGGGTACTCCCTGGCGTGAGCGGCGCGATTGGTCAGGGTTGGTCGAACAGCAGGCGTTGTTCCATCGCCGGGAAAAGTCATGAGTGATATCGCGGGAGTGTTGGAAGCGGCCAATGAAGTGGAGCAATTCTGTCGAGCGCAGCGCTGGCGATTTTGCTTTATCGGCGGGGTGGCCGTGCAACGCTGGGGGATGCCAAGATTTACACAGGACGTCGATCTCACCTTGATGACGGGGTTAGGCTCCGAGGGACAGTTCGTCGAGGCGCTCTTGGAGCGATTTCCCGGTCGTTTGAACGATACGCGTCAGTTCGCGCTTGAGACGCGAGTTGTCTTGTTGCGGACAGCCGGTGGAGTGGATCTTGACTTCTCGTTAGGGGCCTTTCCATTTGAGGAGGGCACGGTCGAGCGTGCCAGCCTGTGGACGGTTGACGAGGGAATATCGATCACTACGTGTTCGGCGGAAGATCTACTGATCCACAAGGCTTTTGCATCGCGCGATCGGGATTGGGGCGATGTCGAAAGCATATTATCGCGGCGGCATGGGCGGCTCGATCTTGCCCATGTCCGCAGAGAGCTGCCGGCGCTGCTCGAGCTCAAAGATGATTTCGAATCGATGGGCAAACTAGAGCGCATGATCGCTTCCGTGGACAGGCGGTTGCGGCAGGATCCTTAATTGACCGGTAATGCACGAATAATGGTCGTTTAGATTCACCATCTACGCTCATAGTTCCATTTCCGCGATTTGCCTTCTTCCAGCCACCGAATTGGGGTGTTCAGGCGTCGGTGGCGGGTCTTGGCAAAGTCGGCGGTCCTGACGAGATAAGCATCGACCGTTAGTGAGCGTTACGTAAACCCCACCTTCACCGCGTCCGGCTGGCTTGGTTAATCT
>DAIRGS010000262.1:0-9989 GCA_036794395.1 Tepidisphaeraceae bacterium
CCATCGATCATGGGCTGTCTTCGACCCTGAGGCTCTCTTCGAGCCTGAGCCTCAGCCCGCGACGAGCTCGGTCGAGTCGAGCCGAAGGCAGACCCGAAGGGGAAGCCCCATGTCACGAAAAGGCGCGGAATCGCGTACGGTCATTTAACTGAGTACCCGCTCCACACCCATTCCAGGGCTTGCGGATAGGTTTGGGCGATCACCTTGCCATCCGTGTGCCCGGCGCCTTTGGCGTAAATGAACTGGTAGTGATAGCCCTTGGCTTTGAGCGCATCCGCCATTCGCGTGTTGGCGAGAACCCAATTATGAAGCCCGGCGCCGGAAGAAGTCGCGCCGTTGTCGCGTTCGCCCGCCTCCAGAAAGATGCGCAGGGGTTTGACAGGGCTGGTAGGAATGAAATGCTCGTGATATTCCCAGGCCCCGTGCGGGGCATCCGGGCCGGACTGCTGATTGACGAACGTGCCTGAATACGTCAGCACGCGATGATAAAGCTCTGGATGAAACCAGGCCATCGTATACGCAACCGCTCCACCCGAGCTGCCGCCCAGGGTCATGCGGCCATCGGGGTCTTTGGTCAGGGTGACTCCGTATTCCTTTTCAACCCTGGGCAGGATTTCCGCCTCGACAAATTCGGCATATTTGCCGGAGACGGTATCGTATTCCAAGCCGCGTTCGCTGCCGCCCCCGTCGCCGCCGCCATTGGCAATCATCACCGCGATCATCACCGGCAGCCGGTGCTCGGCGATCATGTTGTCCAGAATATGTGGCAACTGCGCCTTGTTCGAACCATACGCATCAGCCGACACGATAAACGGCGCCGCCGTGCCCGGCTTGTATTGCGCGGGAATGTAGACTGTCACTTTGCGCGTGGGCGTGGCTCCGCGCTTGCCCGTGGGCGGATAAAATGCGCTGTCGGCGGCATTGAGTATGAAGCTTTCCATCTTACCAACCGGAACGCCATCCCTGGGCGTGATCTCCGCCGCTGGGGCGTAATTTGGCCCCACCGAATAATTCCCATCGCCATCGCCGGCCTTCCAGGCCGGCAGCTCCGCAAGCTTGGCAATTTCCGCTTGCTCCGCGGCAGTCATGGGACCGCCCCGATTGCCGCCGCGTCGGTCGGCGCCGCGCTGGGTGGTCGCTGGCGCGGTAGCTGGTGGGGCGGCAGCGGCGGCATCTTTGGTTGGGAGAGCGGTCTGGGGCTCGGCATCAAGTACACATTGCTGGCCGGACAGAACGAAGAGCATCACAACGCAACAACTCAACCTGATGTTTCTCATTCTTGACCCTCTACCTGAAAGATGAGCGGAATTGTTTCGAGGCCCAGAATGGTACTCGCTCATCGCATAAGTGTAAGCAGCGCGCACCGGGAACGGTGCCGCGAAGCTTCGTGCGTGAGCACTATATGACCGTGCACGATCACGCGCTTGTGGTGCGGGTCTCCAGACCTGCACGTGCAGGCTTGGAAGCCTGCACCACAATGAACTGATCGCGCACGTTTATTTAGATGATTTGCAGTAAAAGATCGCGGCGCACAAAGCTGGCGGCACGTTTCCCGACGCAGCACTACGGATCATTTTTTTGGATAACACCGGGGCAGAGCGAGTCATCCGAGAATCGATTTCTCCCGCGAAAATGTTTTTTACTTGCTCTCCATTTCCGAACTCGTAATAATCCGCGCCTCGTGCTTCTTGTGATTTGACGATTTAAAATCGTACCACTAAGGGAAGGGCATCTTGGGCGGGCGTACCGGGCGGGCGATTCAATACATCTTCCGCATTTATTCTTATCAAAACTCATTGCCGAGCGGGCAATCACCAGTGCACTGCTTTCTATGACACCCAAACACCTGGTGAAAGTCACGTGCCTCAGCCAATGAGGTTGGGGAATGAGCGGCGATTGGTTGCCTGTTTCCGCTTGTGTGTGGCGACCACCTGCTGACAGTTCTGGCCGCGTCGGCTTGTCGCCGACTGGCTGGCGTCGGAGCGGTGGGTTTGTGGTTCGGCGTTCGGGCTACTGGGCAGGTTCAAAACTCAATTCTGATTAGGGAGGAGCCATGGCTTTGCGCGCAACTGGGCGCCGTGCGGGAAAGAATTCGTCGGCAAACATCGAGGGCAGACCGGACGCAAGACTTCGAGTCGCCGCCACGCATGTGGCTGAGGCGCTTGAAAGCCGGCGGATGCTGACCGCTACGCCGGCGGAGATTGTCTACACGTTTCATCACCTTCCGCCGGCCGCTCGACACCAAATCGCGGTGTACGAGTACATTGATCCAGAATTTGAAGTGCGTCTAAATGCCGACCTTGCAACATACGGGTTGAATCCTATTCAACCCGAGGCAGGCACCCTGGCCGGGTTCGACGCTCAAGCCCAATCGCACAGGAGTCGACATTCGCACGTTATCCCGCATGCCCGCCCACATGCGCACAAGCGCCCGCATATTGGCAGGCTGACTGCCCAGGGCCCTACCGTCACCGACACCAATTACGACTACAACAGCGGTGTTCCCAACTATCTCGATTTCACTTTTGATCAACTCACAACGTCTACGGATTGGACCGCGGCACTGAAAGTCGTCAGGCTGAGCGACGGCACGACGGTTCCCGCCAATTTCCTGTCATACGATTCGGCGTTGAATCTCGCTCGTTTCCAGCTCAACTACAACACCACGACCCAAATTGGATCACCTTTGGTGAGCGGGGATTATAGTGCGATCCTCGATGGGTCGAAGGTGACTGCACAGAACAATTCAACCCTGACAATGCTTGGAAGTGACGGTGTTTCCGGGCACCAATTTCAAAGCAATTTCTATTTCGGAGCCGGTGATGCCAACCATGATGGCCACACCGATATCTTCGATCTGAATGCAGTTCTGAGCAATTTTAACAAAACCAGCGCGCGATTCAGCGAGGGCGACCTAACCTATGACGGCCATGTTGACATCTTTGACCTGAATATGCTTCTGGGGAATTACGGCACCTCGACACTCCCCCTGAGCGCCCCCGGTACGCCGGCCGTCACGAGCGTTGCCGACGGCAGCATCCAGATCGCATGGGCGCCGCCCGCGGACTTCACGCCGACGGGTTACGATGTTTACCGCGATTCGACTCGCGTCGGTTCGACCTCGGGCACGACGACGGCCTACTCCGATGCAATTGACTCTTCACAGT
Organism: Tepidisphaeraceae bacterium; assembly: GCA_036794395.1. Taxonomy (GTDB): domain Bacteria; phylum Planctomycetota; class Phycisphaerae; order Tepidisphaerales; family Tepidisphaeraceae; genus DASXMX01. The sequence goes on from DAIRGS010000262.1 coordinate 3,168, forward strand.
TGGCGCTGCCGCATACGTATTTTGTTGTCGCAAAGAGCAGTGGCATCGCCACCTCTACGCCCAGCGGAATACTGGTCGCACGAACCGCGCCCCAGGTGACATCGGCTACGTTTTCCTTTCAGACGTTGCCGCAGCAGCTTACGTTCAATTTCAATCAGCCGATGTCGGCGACGTGGAGTTCGGCGCTGTCGCTGATCAACCTGAAAACCGGCACTTCCGTCTCTCCCGCCACTTCGAATTACACGGCATCCCCGCCTTCGGTCACGTACGGCTTCAGCACCCCTCTCCCCGACGGCAACTACGCGGCCATCCTCAAAGGTTCTCAAATCACCGCCGCGGATGGCACGCCGATGGCGGGCACTGACCACGTCGGCGGGGATGACTACTTTTACAACTTCTACGTCCTCAAGGGCGACCTCGCGCTCACCGGAGAGCGCGCGGTGGGGACGGGAGACCTTTCGACCGCTCAGGCAAATCAGGGGAATGCAGGCACCTATTCGAGCGGCGACGTTAATTACGACGGCACGGTGGGCGCCGACGACGTCTCTTTCATCAGTGGAGCATCGCAGGCAATCACCACGCTGCCGCTGCTGGGGCCTGCCGGTACGCCAACGCTTTACACCGCCGGCAACAACAGTATTACCATCGCCTGGCCGGCATCGTCGGATTCCACCGTCGTTAAATATGATGTGTACCGCGATTACGCGCCCATTCCGGGTGACGTGGCCGCGACGACCTATCCGGACACCGGCCTGGCCACCGGATCAAGTCACATTTACTTCGTGGTCGGCAAGGATGCCAACGGGCAGACCTCGTACATCTCGCCGGAACTGCGCGCCAGCGCCACGCAGCCGGCCCCCTCGGACCCGACCAATCCGCTGGATGTTCAGGTGACCGCCAACTCCATCCTGCTGGCCTGGACCGATGACGACCCGAACGTAACCAGCTACACCATTACCCGCGACGACCTCTCCACTTCCGCGACTGTCACAACGACCGCCTATTACGACACCGGCCTCACTGCCAATACCACATATACCTATCACATCACCGCCAATACCGCCGTCGGCGGGCACTCAAACCCTCTGTCGCACACGATCACCACCCCCGCGGCTTCTTCGCTGCCAAGCGGGTACGTCACCGCTCCGCCCGATCAACCGGTCATCTCGTCCGTGGTAGACACGCCGGCAGGCGACAAGAACACGCTGGTCGTCAACTGGAGCGCCATTTCTGGCTCGGGGATTCGCTACGAAATCGACCGGAACGGAATCCCGGTCGGCGGGACCACCTCCACCACGTTCACCGACAAAGACGCGACGGCCGGCACAACGTACCAGTACAAGGTCATCGCATACGATCCCGCGTACAACCAATCGACGGCTTCCGCCGCCGTCTCCAAAGCCGCGGTGGACGTGACCCCACCGGCTGCGCCCCTCGATTTCCAGGCGACCGTCTCCACGACTTCCCTGACCCTGAACTGGATCGCGCCCGGCGATAATGTCGGTGTGGATCATTATCTCCTGACGCAGATTGCCCCATTCGGCGGTGCAACCACCACGGAAACCACTACCAGCCATACGTTTACCGGGCTGACGCCGGGAACAACCTACACCTATTCCATCGTCGCGGTGGACGCGGCGGGAAATCGATCGGATGCGGCCTCCCCCGCGCCCGTGGTCACGGCGGTGATCCCGGGCGGCAACGTCGCGGCGGTGGATTCGGCGCCGAATCAGTACATTCCGCCGGAGTGGCAGGATTACTTTTACCGGCCGGGCGATGGCCTTACCGCCGTACTTCGGCAGAAGATGAGCCATCTCAGCATCACTCCGCCAACTTCGGCGAACTGGTTCGATCTGGCGGCTGACACTCTTCTAACGAGTGCGCAGCCCGCTTCGTCTGAGACACAGATTCACGGCACCTCAGGCGATTACGCGTATTGGGATCAGAACAGCAATGGGAAATGGGATAGCGGTGAGCCGGTGTGGAACGACGCGAACCACAATCAAATTTTCGACGCAAGTTCCGAAACCAGACTGTCGTACACCGGAAGCGGAACTTCGCTTCCCGATCAAACCGTGGGAAGGAACAACGGTCTCTCGTCTTCAACCCGCAGTGGGTCGCCAATCGTGTGGGTCGACGGGACAAGTTTTCGACAGGACTTGGTCGCGTTTTATACCAGTATGGAGTCTTTCATCCCGAATTATGCGCCGGCTAACAGCACCAGTGCCTACACGGTCGGGAGCTTCCTTGCGGCGTTGGGATTGCCGGTGATCGGAGAGGGCACGATCAGTTCCTTCTCCACCTCAAGTGTTACGGTGAGCGGACAGAATGATGTGGCGGCGGGCAACCAGATCCAATTGGGCGGCAATTGGTATTCGGTGTTATCGGTGAGCGGAAGCACCATTCAGGTAACCCCGAACATCGCCGGTTCACCGACGGGAACATTCTCCGTCATCGACTGGACGAAAGTCCCGGAGTTTACCGACTCGGCAACCGGACTCGCGTTCCATTACGCGCGCGGAAAGCCGGATCCGACCACTGCAATCTTCTCCCAGCAACTCAACGAGCTTGGGACTGCGCTCAATGCGCTGGTGTATTTCCCCCAAGGAGCGTCTCAGTGGCGTTTTGATCTGCCGATGAGCCAACGGTTTATCAGTCTGGCGACGACAGCTTTGGATACTTACCGCTCCGTTTATGGCGCGACCGCGGCACAAACTCAGTCACTCTACCAGCAGATCATGGCCGGATCGGCCGATCCGGGTTCCACCGCCTCGAATCTATTGTCATATCTCCGGTCGACGGTCGGGGCCGTGGCGAGCGTAATATACGTCACCGACAGCTCGGGCGGATGGGATCTGTATCAGGGCAACCCCCACACATTCACCGCACCAAACTCGATGCTTCCCGGAGCAATTTGGCCAGCACCGGCGCTGACAGGAACTATTCAATCCAGCGACTTGGACGGAGTGGAAAGCGTATTGAACGCTATCCTGAGCAACGGGCTTTGGATCGCGGCGTCTGGGACAGCTAACTACAACTCGCGACTGCCTTTGGACTCCCCAGTGGGGAAGGGGACCGGAGTGTACCAACTTTCCAATATAGGAACGCCGCTCTCGAACTGGCAGGACAACGTGCCGATTTCTCCAGTCCCTGGTGGCCCTGCTGGATTCCCCGGCCTTCCATTGGGGACGTGGTCACAATACGCGGTTTTAGGCTTCCTGGTCTTTCACAACGAGTCAGAGAACCTGCCCTCGCAGACGGGCCCCCAGGGAAATTATTGGTGGGCGGGTGGAGGCGTCGTTACTGTGAATACGCCTTCCAGCACTAATAACCACGGCGGATCGCCGATGGGGGCGCTTCGTGCTGGTCCCCATTCCGTTGACGATGGAGAAGATAGTTGGACTTGGGGCGTCGCGGCTCAGCAGGTCGCGACATACACCGAGAGCCACGTCCACGACCTGCTCCAGGATGCCTATACGTACGCGCTTTCAAACCTCTCCAGCCTCTCGTTGCCGATAATCGACAATACAGATCCGCACCTTCAAATTAGTACGGCCGGATCAACATCCAGCGGCGCGTACGACTTGTCCACCAATGCAGTTGTGCAATACCCCTCGTTGCCGAGCCTTTATGGTCAAGTACCGAAAGGCGCTTGGTTTTCTTATACGGGGCCGGCCAATTCCGCCGGGGCGGGTCCTGGCGTGGGAACGGGGATTCTCACCACCCAGATGGACTACCAAAACGTCCAGCCGGACGTGAATGTGGATGGGATTGTGAATGTGCCGGTGGATTTGGATTCGTTTGGGAATGACACCGGGGTGATGGGTTTCCAGGCCGAGCGGCTGGCGGGGCAGACTTATCTGCCGATCTTTACCAGCACGGGCGGTGCGCTGCCGTACCATGGGTATATTCAGCAGGGGCGTTCGCGGATGCCGCGGGGGATGGGAAGTTGACGTTGACGGATGTGGCTGCGCCCACCACCGGGCTTGATTTGTTCACCGGTGGGGCGGCGATCAATGGGCAGCCGTACTTTTACAGCCTGGATACGTACGTCCGGCCCAACGTCGTGATCAATGACAGCGTCAATCACATCAAGCGGATGGAAGTGATCCGGCCGGGCGGGAATGCGGTGGTGTTTGATTTCGCTTGGGATGCGACGCGCTCCTCATACAGCGCGCTGGGCACGCCGCTCGGGTGGAACGGGCGCGATGCCCGGCGGACTTACGTCCTGCGCGATCTGGACCCGACCAATCCCTCCAGCACCCAATACGCGCTGGAATTCGCCGATGGAACGGTGCAGACCTTCAATACGACCCTCACATCCATCAGTGAGCCGAGCGGCCTGAGCACGGCCATCAGCTCCGCCCTTTCCCCCACCGGCGACTCTGCCGATTCGGATCGGTATTCGATCACGCTCAACTCGAGCCAGGGCAAGATCACATCGATCGATTATCAAACCAAGCCGTCGGGAACCGGCGCCCAAACCATTCGCACCGCGGTGAACTACAGCACCAGCAATCCAAACACGATCACCCAGCTTCTCAAAACGACCAACGCACTGCCGATGCCCGAGTTCGAATACTCCCTCTCCGGCTCAACCATCACCACTGCCCCTGGCACAACCGGTGTGGGCGAAACCATCACGCGATCGGCCTCCACGTCCTCTGCTAACGTGGCCAACTCGGATGTGACGATCACCGTCACCCCCGCGACCGATGCCAGCGAGGCGTCGGGGGCGTCTTCGGGCGAGAAATATCATTTCAACGCCGACAGCCTGGTCACCAGCGACACCGCGATGCTGGCCGGGAGCGCGGATATTGTGCGCGTCACCTACGCCTACCAGACCGGCTCGCGCTCGACCGTGAACGGTTACGCGCCCTGGGGAAAAGTGACGCTGGTTTCGCCGACGGGCGGGTCGTGGACGGCTTACAAATATCAGGCTGACACCGGCTGGGTGTGGGACCAGATCACGCCGTTGGGGTCCAATGCGTATGACCCGGCCAATCCATCGGCCAACGTCGAACGCCAATACTTCTACGGCTCGGACTTCCCCGGCGACGAGGATGCCGGCTTTCCCGACCCCATGGCCCTGGTTCAGCGGCCCAACTACGACGTGGCGTACGTTGCAGGCACGTTGGTCGGCGAGACCATGAACAAGTACATGGGCACGACGGTGGTCAGCCGGTTGGCGCCGTCGTTTGATCTGATCGATAACTGGACGTCAGGCGTATTCCAGAGCACCACGACCACGACCGCCTACAACGCCTCGACGACCACCGCCCTGGGCGGATCGGTGCAGAGCACCGCCTCGGCCCCCGATGCCACGACCAAACAAACCACGCACGTGATCACGCAACTGTGGGGCGGGAACGTGATCGACCAATCCACGCAGCTCGATGATGCGTTCTTCAATACCGACAGCACGGATAATCAGTCGATGGCGTCGGTGGATGTGAAGGACACGAGCACGACGGCGGACGCCTTCGGCCGGAGCACGGCCGACACGCTCAGCGGCGGGGCGCATTCCGGGGCGACGTATGATAACTCGGCGACGTGGTTCGGGCCGGTGAGCGTGGCGGAGTCGGATGGATCGACGACGAAGTACACGTACAGCCCGATGGGGCAGGTGGCCAGTAAGATCATTTATGCCGGGACGAATCACGCGGTGAAATACAGTTGGGTGTATGATGGTGCGGGGCATGCCGTATCGGTGACCATGGCTTCGGTGAATTCATCGGATGCGGTGCAGAGCAGCCCGCCGCCGGTGACCAATACGTACCAGTACGATGCCCTGGGCCGGCTGACGCTGGAGGTGGATAACTCCACCGGCACTGACGTAACGGCCAACCGCACGACGACCTACGACTACCCGATCCCCGCGCCGAACCTCGTGGTGAACGTCACCAACCCCGACGGCTCAACCGAGACCATCACCCACGCCCTAGACGGCACGCTCCTGAGCGACACGGGAACAGCCGTCACAAGCACCACGGGTGCCAGCGGCGTGATCGACATCGGAGGCACCAGCGCATTTGGCCAGCCGGATGCCTATGTGCAGTCCAACAGCACCTGGACGAGCATCACCACGGATGGAACCAAGAACACGACGACGACTTACACCAACATGCTGGGCCAGGTGTACCTGGTGCAAAAGACCCAGCCCGGCACCGCCCTGCACCAGCAGCAGGCGGTGACCGATGCCCTCACCAGCTTCGATGGCGATGGCCGAATCATCCAGTACGTGGATTTTGATAAGACAGTGACCCTCTACAGTTACGATCCGATCACCGGGCAACTGGCATCGACCGTGACCGACATGAATCGCAACGGCGTGTACGACCCCGGCATCGATCAAAAGAGCATAAGCACGATCGTCAGCCGGCCCGCGCCAACGACATCGACTCCGTCGCCTGCCGTTGTTCCGCTGAGCGCGATCGATACCAATCCGACCGACTTTATCGGGTCGTGGAGTTCGGATCTGGCCAGTTCGGGCTCGAACACCAGCTATCATGTCGTCAACCTGAGCACGGCCGGAACCGATTCCATCACCAATGTGAATGGTCAGGCGATCGAGACCAAAACCCCGCCGCCGGCCAATGGCGGCTGGGTGAGCACGACGATCAATCCCGATCTGACGAAGACGGTCGATACGTTTGTTGATGGATTGCTGGCCGAGGAGCAGAACCAAACCGCCGGCGGCAGCGATATCACCAAGCCGATCACGTATGGCTACGATGGGCTTCGAAGGCTGATCAACAAGACCGACTTCAGCGGCACGACCGCCTACAGCTACTTTCAGGACGGCACGCAGCAGGCGGTGAC
>DAIRGS010000263.1:0-9959 GCA_036794395.1 Tepidisphaeraceae bacterium
ATGAACGCCTTCCCCCTCGGCCTCCCCCCCGACGACGCCCGCAACGACGCCTACAACAACGTCCCCCGCTATTTCCGCAAACGCGATCTCCTCAATTCCGCAATCCTCCTCCCCAACCGCGAAATCGCCATCCCCCCCCAGGCCCCCCTACCAGGCACCCTCCAGTTGATCCCCGCCCACGGCTGGCCCACCACCCAACCCACAACTCAAACCACTCAACCCCAGCCCATCCTCATCATCCCCAAAGGCCTCCTCGACAAAAAACTAAACCAAAAACCCACGCCCCTGGCGTCGGCCAACTAACAGTTCGTAACCAATAAGAGTTCCCCTTCTCCCCGGAAGCCGTCGCGCCCCCAGCGGACGGCTTCCGGTCGTTCACCCCCTCACTCCTAATCCTAATCTCAATCACAATCCTAATCCCTCCCCGCTTCTCAACCCCACACCCGGCTTGAGATTAGGATTAGGATTAAGATTGAGATCAGGATTACGACAAATCTCCGCCCCGATCCCCCTCCGTGCACCATGCCTTCGTGCCTATCTGCCGTCCTAACTACTCCCCCACCCCTCGCCAGACCGATATCCCCTAGGCTAAACTAATCCAGCCGAGGGCCCATGATTCTTAAATTCACCCAACTCCTTCTCTCCACTGCTCTGCTGTTCATCTGCTCCACTGCTCTCGCCGCCGATCCGCAAACCCCCAAACCCGCAACCCGCCCCGCCTCCACCGCCACCCCGTCAACAACAGCCCCCGGCGGCGCAGGGGGGGACATGAAATTCATGTCCGCCGACCAGGTCTTCGACCAGATGCTCAAACCCGCCACCCGTCCCACCAAACAGCTCGCCCCCGTCCCCGAAACCCCCGTCCACGACGCCAAAAGCGCCACCGGCTTCATCAAGCCCAACGCCCCGGCGGTCGTGGTCGTCCGCGAAGGCTCCATGATCATCGACCGCCTTGGCCGCCTCTCCCACACCGACACCGGCCAAGCCGAGTTCACCTTTGAAGCCGACGGCAAAGCCCTCCGCGATCCCCCCATGCTCCTGCTCCCCAACCTCACCCTCAACCAGATCGAAGACCAAATCACCGCCCAAAACCGCGACCTCAAACTCCGCGTCACCGGCATCGTCACCGAATACAAAGGCCGCAATTACCTCCTCCTCGAAAAAGTCATCGTCCCGTTCGATGTGGCGCAACAGTTCTAAGTGCCCCCGTGCACCGTACTCCCCCTACTCCTACTCCTTCCGCCGCTTGCGGCTTCGCGAATCAGGAGCCGCCCCATGCCGCAAGCGTCCCCACTCCCCTAACCCGGAAAATTCATGGGTCACCACGGAGACGCGGCCTTCGGCTCTGAGGCTCAGGCTCGAAGAGAGGCCACGGATAAACGCGGAGAAAACCCATCCGTAAGCTGCGCAACCTGCGGCTCATATTCCCCCACCCCGAATCCCCCAAAACCTCGTGTTTCTAACCCAGAAAATTCAGGTTCACCGCGGAGCCGCGGAGATCGCAGAGAAAGCAGAAAAGAACCGGATGTGTGAGCTGCGCAACGTGCGCGACAAACTTCTTTACGATTTTGAATGTAAGCTCTTACTGCTTCTGAATTCTCTGCGTCCTCCGCGCCTCGGCGGTGAATAGTCCGGGCTAAATTGAGATTCGAAACCCCGACGCCATCACGTTCGACACGCTCGCCGCACTCAAGACACCCCCCCCGTAGCTTGCCCTTCGCGACCCCACCGCTCAAACCCCTGCCTCCATCGCCGCACCGCCGTTCGAAGTCGCGCAGCGGTTCTAACCGCGCCCCCACTTATTCCTACCCCCTCTCCTCGGGAGAGTTAGGCGGTGGTGTAGGACGTTGCGAGAAGCTGGAGCGAGATTGCGGGAGCGAGCCGGATGGGCATTGGGATATAGATTACCGGCCATGGCATTGCGGGGGAATGTGGGGAGGGAGGGGAATTGCTGAATGGTGATTGCTGAATTCTGATAGCCGAATCGAAAGGAACGGGCGTTTGGCAGCCCTCACACTCCCTCTCCCACCCACTCTTGCTTCTCAATTTCATCCTTTCGGGAGGGGGAAGCCGAGGTCGTGCCGGTTTGGAGGCAAGTGAGGACGTGGGCCAAGTCGATCAGTCGGTGCGGGTTCAACAAATTAATTCAGAGCTGTCCCGGTTGTCTCGGTCGCCAATTGCCGCCGAACTCCGCTAGGTCGCCCCAGACCTTTCAATTGTCACTCCAAAGCAATTCGCGGACGTCTTCAGATGAGATACGAGTCTGAAGGGTGCTGAGCCTCAGCAGCCCCCCCGCTCGCAACCCCCAATTGCCGGCTTCCCCCCCAAGCACCATTCAGCGATCCCCAATTCCCCGCCCGCCCAGCGCCCCTCGGGGAAAATCCTACGTCACGCCGCGGGTTTTCCCGATCAGGGCTGTCGGTATTTAACCCAACGCAGAATGGGTGAACGATCCAATATTCGATCACGTCGCTCACGAGATAAAGTCTGGCGTCTGAAATGGCCTCGGCTGGCCGTGTTCGATCCATGAACTTGAAACAAGGGTGTTTCATATGGCAAACCAAACTTGCATTCATAGGCAATCTGCTCCCAATCCGTCGGCCTCACTCATGGCGAAGGTGGGGGTGATCGATACCCGGCTGGTGGCCGCAGTTCAGACAAGGGCCGGCGCCAAGGTGCATGAAGCCGCAGGGTTGCTGAACGGCTACTACCTCTGGTCGGATGTGCTCGCCCAGGCGGCCAGGTCGCACGATGAATCAACGCTCGACCTGGCCCTTCCTCAAGTTTGCGCCGCCAGGCGGCGGCTCCGCCAGTTCCTCAGCTCGGCGGTGCTGGCGCGTATGTAGGAGAGCACTCATGACCAACAACCAACGTCGCGCAATCGCGCTGGCAAGCGAAATCCGCCGCGGCGCGACCGACGCCTCGGATCTTCCCGAGCACGACTGGCACCTGCTCCTCCTCGCCGCCGGCCTGAACAGCAGCTCGGCGCCGGCCCGGCTCATCGCCGCACGCGTGTTGAACAATGCCCAGGGCCACGTTTTGTATTTCGCGGAATCCACCGGCATCCGATCGAGCTTTCTACAGACCGCCACCTGGTAGCCCGTGATAAAAGTCCCGCGCGGTGTCGCGCCGCGGATCGTGCTCGACACCGCGCCTTTTCGTGACATGCGGCTTCCCCTTCGGGTCTGAGCCTCAGGGTCGAAGACAGCCCATGATTGAGGAAGTCCACCGCCGGCGACGAGTCCGATGCGGAAAAACCAACCTTCGACAGCCGGACAACCTTCTGAATGCGCCCACACGAACTACTCGATCCGGCAAGTTGGTCTTCCCACATCCAACCCGGCGTCCGACCCGCCGCCACCCCATGCACGGCCACGATGGCCATGCCACGAAAACGCAATCGCATGGAATCACGCACGGCTATCGAGCGGTAACTGGTCGGCGGTCGAGAGGTCGGAAGTGCTTGGCCGACTCCGCCAAATCCACACTGATCCCCATCACTTCAACCGCGACGCTCGCCCGCCCAACGGCAGAAGCGCACCTTTGACCCAGTTGAAATAATTCAAGGTTGTCCCGTTATTTGCGTCCATCCCCTCGGGCGGGGCAAGCCGGGGCGATTCAACGATTCAACGATTTAATTCAGAGCTGTCCCGGTTGTGTTCCCCCCTCACACTCCCTCTCCCACCCACTCTTCCTTCTCAATTTCACCCCTCGGGCGGGGGAAGCCGGGGGGGATTCAACGGGATAATTCAGAGCTGTCCCGGTTGCGTGCCTCAAGTTAATTCAGAGCCGTCCCGTTAAAGCGTTCCGGTCACTCGTTCGCGATTCGCAGGGCCTCCGCCTGCTCGAATGCCTCAAGGCTCCGCGTGAATTGATGAAGTTCGCTCCATGCATCTGGCCTCCGCCGAACGTCTGCCGCCGCCCAATTCGCCCACTCGGCCTTCTTCCTGTGGCTCGGCGCGTCGTCGATTCCCGCCGGTTCCCACTGCTCCACCTCGCCGACTGGGACGAGAAAGACGCCCAGCGGCTTACAATCCTCAATTATCTGCGTCAACGCTTCGTATAGCGGGAGGGCGGTCTCCTTGAGCCCCTCGACGCCGCCTGCCTTTAGGTGGCGTAGTCGATCGACTTCCTTTGCGAGCCCATTTAAGGACTTCCGCAACTTCACGTCATCATCTTGCTCGTCTGTCTTTGGCGTCCAGTCGATCGGCCCGTCTGCGATCGCGCGAAGGCGCTCGCGAACCTGATCGGGCGTGATGCACGGTGGAATCTCCTTGATCTGCTTCGCAATCTCCCGACATTTATCGAGGATCGAGTCACGCCGCTCTCGGCCGCAGCTAGTGATAAGAATCTTGCCTAGTTTGTCCGGGTCAGTCAGTAGATCAAGGTCGGCGATGACGGCCACTGGTATTTTCAGACGGCGATAGAACGCAGCGATTTCTGCGAATCCGCCAGTTCCGCCAACTGGGATGAACAGGACGTCCCGGTGCGGCCTGCCTTTCGTTACGGATTCCCATGAGGCTTGGTAAACGGCCCGGTCACCGTCCGCCTCCACGAGCGCCACGCCGTCGGCGAAGATACCATCAAGAATCGTCTCGGCCCGAATGATCGGTCGGTCCATGCACTCCCGTAGTTCATCCGGCCCGATCAGGTGGGCCTTAAAACGTTCGGCATATTTCGTCAGACGTAGAACCTGCACGTTGGCCGTCGCCTCAATGACTCCTCGCAGGACATGACTGCTGTGCGTGCTCGCAAAAATCGCATGCTTCTGCGTTGTACCGTGGCGGCCAATGAACAGTCCCATTCGGTAGGCCTGCGGCGGGTGCAGGCAAAGCTCGGGCTCATCGATCAAACATATTGGGCGCAGCCCCAGCAACAGCGACACCGTAATACCCACGTACGATCTCAGACCATCACCTTCAGATTCAATGGTGCGGTATTTCTTCATGTCCTCCGGCTCCAGCCGCTCTTCGGCCGGCGGTATTTCCGGCTTCTGATTAATTCGCAGGCACAGAATGTTGGGTCGGGAGCTATCCATCCAAATGCCCTTACCGAACACCTGCTTGACCTCATCCGCAAGCTCTGCCTTTGCCCCCTTGTTCACGAACAGCGCTTGGATCTCGTTCGTCGGCGGCATCTTTTCGTAGTCAAAGTTTGGCGACTCGTTCACCATGTTCAGGCGACGATCTAGAAATAGAGCTGTAACAAGGCAGTGCCCCAACGCGTTGAAAAACGGGGCGCTTTGATTGTTGTGTGTCGTGAACGGTCCGGCCTGCAGGCTATTGAACGCGCTTTGGACCTGGGGGAAGTGGGTTTGGCCGCTCTTGGCAGGGCCGTAACCTAATAGCGGCGCCGTGGACTGAATATACTCGTTGCCATTGGCATCACGGAAACGCTTAACATATTGACGTTCTTCCAAATCAGCGAGAAATCCATCCAAGTTGGCCGGCTTGTCGACAATAATCTGCTCACAAACCACCGCGGTGCGCTGATCCCCTGAAAGCAGTCCGTGAATGTCCCTCAACAATTGCGTTTTACCCGAAGAGTTCGGGCCGACTACCAGGATTAGCCCCTCTGGATTGATCTCCACTCCGGGCAGCTTCAAACTTTTCAGCGGCCGGTAGTCTGGTTTCGAAGGTGGGAGAGGCACGGCATGAGCGACGGCGGGATCGATAGTCATCCCGCAAATTTTACCCAAACATGGTTCACACCAAAAGCCCACACTGCGCTACGTCATTAAGGCGCGTCAAAAGTTCAATTTGTCCCTCTCCTATGGAGCCGCCGGGAATTGAACCCCGATCTGTTAAATGCGATTTTGGCGGTCGAGTTTTCAGTGGCGCGGCGTTGGGATGAGGAACGACAGGTGGTGGGCGCAGTGGGCGAGGAGGAAGGGTCGATACAGCCCGATTGGGATGGGGCCGCGTGTTCCCAGGTCGACGTAGTTGCCGTGAACGTTTGGGCTGGGGAATTCAAACGGGACGGGGAATTCAAACGGGAATTCAAACGGGACGGCTCTGAATTTCAATTACAAATTCAGAGCCGTCCCGTTTTGCGTTTCCGATTCTATAGGTGTAGTTTGCGTTCTCGACGCTTACGCCCATCCACACATGTTCCTGCCAGTCAAGTTCAGGCGAGAGTTCGAGCAGGCGATCCGACCGTTTCGTGAGTATCTGATAGGTGTGCCAGTTAGCTCTATTCATCACGTCGAACACGCGATGGATGTAGTCCAACGGCACCGACTCGTGCAATAGGTCGGACATGCTGTTCACGAAAATCGTTAGTGGCTTTTTCCATTTGAGTGGATATTCAAGGGTGTGGGGTTGAAGTGTCAGCTTGAACCCGTTGCGGTAGTTTGGGCTGCCCATCGCCTTCAGCCGATGAGACATGCGCTCAGCGTAGCATCGAGCGCAACCGGGTGAGATCATTGTGCAACCCGTTACTGGGTTCCACGTCATCTCCGTCCACTCGATGTTACTCCTTCTGGCCACTGAAAAGGACTCCTTGCACTTGTTTTACCTTTATCGGCTGGAAGCTCACCGATACCAGCGTCTCTTCGTTGAAATCGCTGCGACGACGCTTCGGGTTCAAACTCTTTACAGTTAGACCTCCCTCGTCTTCCAGCAATCGGAGCATGCCCTTCGGGTTCGTGAAGCGTGTCTCATTCAGTGCAAACCGATTGAGTTCAGGATATCCGACCTCGCGACCGACGAAGGTCTTATGCAAGTTGGAGGCGAAGTCGGCTGGGTTATCGAAGCGGAACAACACGTCTTGTCCGATCCGGCCATCGGAGAAGGTGTAGCTGCCAGTCTGGTCGATTGTCTTCATTGCCTCCTTCATCTTCACCAACCCCAGAGGGTTCCGGCTGGCAAAAACGAGGTGGTAGTTGAGGGTATTGTTGAAGCCCTGCATCTCGAACGCGAACACGTACTGCACGTCTTGTATGGCTCTGAGTTTAATTTTGTACAGTTCCAACACACGGCGGCAAAGCATATCAAAGGCCTCGTGTGCGGGTAGCGCCGACCTCCAAGACTCGTCTCCAAATATGCCAGTCAACTGATCGTCACGGTTGTTGTTATCCTCGGCCGCGAAAATGCGAGCAATCCCATCAGCGTCGAGGTTGATCAGCACCTCGGAACAATCGCTACTGAGAATGTCAGCGACCACATTGAACGGAACACCGGTGGCACCAAAGGGGTCAATGAAAACGAAAAGTGGTTCGTCGCACGAAAAAGGCTTGGGCATCTGCTGCCGGAGTTCAGCCATGCCGTTTTCAAAGGATTTCTCCTTTACTTCAACCTTGATTCGGGCGTGATCCTCCAAATCCTTGATGCGGCCCCGCAGGTGCTCACAACGGGGGCCATCTGGTTCAATGAATACGCATGTGACGTTACCTGCCGTCCATTTTGTGCCCAACTGCGACATCGCCGTTTTGATGGCGGTGATCGCCGCGATAGGCGACCCGACAGGGTGATTCGTATACTCACCCGGTCCTGCGAATCCGTCCACATAGAGGAACGGCTTCCCCCGCTTGGACTGCGCGAGGATGGGGAAGTAGGCGTTGAGGTACGCCGTGAGCATCTCGATCTTGGCGATGGTATGCGGCTCGGCCTTCCATATCGTCCCGTGCTTCTTCGAGGGCATGTTCCTCCCCAGTCTGGGTAAACAACCCTAACATTGATCGTACGCCTTTTCCAGTGGTGCCTTCTGCGATACGCTCTGGGAACCGAAAACGGGACGGGAACCGAAAACGGGACGGAACCGAAAACGGGACGGAACCGAAAACGGGACGGCTCTGAATTGTTAATGGAACATCAGAGCCGTCCCGTTATTGCGTTCGTCCCGTTTTTGCGTTTCGTTTTTGCGTTCATGAGCCTTACAAGGTCGAATACTGGACGAAGCACTTTGGCGTCACTGCACAGCAGTTGAAGGACTGTGTTGCAAAGGTGGGCGTCATGGTGAAGGACGTAAAGACGTGCCTGGGCAAATGACGTCCACGGCTTTGCTCATCTCGTGACTGTGCCCGGTTAGCGGGTGGCTTCCTCGACGATTCGGATCTCGTCGTCGGTGAGGCCGTAGAGCTGGTAGACGAGCTGGTCGATCTGCCGGTCGGTCGCGTCAATCTCACGCTGGATCTGCTCCTGGCGCTGTGGCAATTGCTCGGTGGCGAGACGCTTGTGGAGGGAGAGCATGGTGTCGACGAGGGAGACGATGCGGCCCCTGAGCTTCAGACCTCGCTCCGAATCGTCCACCCGGATCGGCAGCCGCCGGATTTGGGGGGGCTGAAACCGCAGGTAGCCGCCGCTCATTGCGAGAGCATCATAAAGAAGCTCGTATGCCCACGACATGAGACGTGAGTTGATGATGGCGGTGACGTACTGGAGTGGCAGTGTCGAGTTGAGAACGTAGGTCGTATATGCGCCCACGTACTCGCCATCAAGGTCAAGCAATGCGCGCGGGCGGAGTGCGACCTTACAGATTACGATCTTCGGTGATCCCGCTTGCTGTTGCCGTCGCTCGGTCATGGGGTGCACGAGCTTAATGTACGGCTGTTGATATGATTTCTTCGTGAACTGCACCGCATCGACCAGCCACGTACTGTGGTAACGCTGGACAGTCCCGCTTACAACGAAGCGAGCGTGCGGCTCCGCGGGCCGTTTACCGACGACCAGAAGGCCCGGATATGTGTCGCCTTCCGCAACTGTCGAAGCACCCCAAACCTGTGCGACTTGCGCGAGAGGCGTTGATTTGGAGATTAGACGGAGCAACATAGACGCGCCGTCCCTAGTCACGAAGCTCCACAGCCGATCTGGCATCGTGTCGAGATGAGCGAAAGGCACATCCGCGAGCGACGACAGGTTTGACGCGCTCTCGCCTGTGGCTTGTAAGACCGTGAGCACCGACGCGCTCTGTGGCCGGTCCTTCTGAAAGCCGGGAACAACGGGGTACACCGAAGCCTTCTTCCAAACCTTGACGCGAGAAAAGTCTACGATCGATCGAAACTGCCATGTCTCGGCGATCCACTCGCGGAATCGGACTGCATACTCCGCGGCCAAGAACTTGTTTGGGACGATGAAACTTAGGAGCCCGCCCTGTCGCAGCACGTCATGCCCACGCTCGAAAAATAGGATGTAAATGTCGTACGCCCCTGCGGCGACGCTGAACGAATCCGACCAGTACGCTTTGATGGGCTTTGGCTGGAGCTTGTCAAGCGTCAGCATGTTGATGTACGGCGGATTCCCGATCACCGCATCGAAACCACTTTGTTTGAACACGGCCGGAAACGCTCGCTCGTAGTCGAACGGGTTGATCTTCCGCTGTTCTTCCTCACTCATCGCATTCCATGCTTCGGTTCCAATGATATCCGCACCAATCAGGCTGTTGCCGCAGAGGATGTTTTTGCCGAGGTCGGGGAGGGCGCGTTCGCGGAAGAGGCGTTGTTCGAAGCCGAGGGTTTGGCTGGTTTCGCCTTCCAGGCATTTGAGAAGGAGATTGAGTTTGGTGACTTCGACGGCCTGGTCGTCAAGATCGACGCCGTGAATGTGGTCGAGGAGGATGCGTTTTCGCTCGGCGATGGTGAGGGACCATCCGCCGCGAAGGCCGGGACGGAGGACTGGTTTTTTGCCGGTGGCGAGGGCGGCGGGGTCGGCGGGTGCTGTAGTGTATTGGCTGTGATACCAGTCGAGCAGGAATTGGTAGGCTCCGATGAGGAAGGAGCCGGAGCCGCAGGCGGGATCGAGGACCTTGGTTTTGGCGGCGTCTTTGGGCGTCTTGTTTTCGAGGAGCTTGCCGATGGTGTTTTTTACGATGTAGTCGACGATGTAGGTGGGCGTGTAGTAGACGCCGCCGGCCTTACGGACTTCGGGCTTTTCCTCGATTCGGGCGTTATGGCCGGCGGTGAGGGTGATGACCTTGCCGAGGAAGCGCTCGTAGACGCTGCCGAGGATGTCGGCGGAGACCAT
>DAIRGS010000264.1:0-9951 GCA_036794395.1 Tepidisphaeraceae bacterium
ACGGAGGCGCGCGAGGCGGCGCTGCCGGCCTGGGCGGTGGCTTTGCAGGCGGAGCGTTCGGCGCAGGCGCGGGAACAGGCCTTTCATCTGCCCTCTCGGCGTCAGCGGCACAAATGGCCAACGCACTGGCGGGCCAGGTGCTGGTAGTGGCCGATCCGGATACCAATTCGCTACTGGTAACGACGGCCACGCGCTTTGAAGCGCAGGTTCGACAGATCATTGCCGAGTTGGATCGCTCGGTTCCGCAGGTGCTGATCAAGGTGCTGGTGGCTGAAGTGACGCACGATAATAACGCCGATTTCGGGACCGATTTTTCGATTCTGAATACCCGGCCCAATGGCAATGGGCAGTCGTTCGGACAGGCGTTTGGCGCACCGGCCGCGGGCCTGGTCGTGAATTTCCTGGAGAATAACCTGAACGCCACGCTGCACGCGTTGGCGCAGCAGAATAAGCTCGACGTGCTTTCCCGACCGTACATTCTGGCCAGCGATAATCAGGAGGCCTCGATCCTTGTCGGCCAGCAGGTGCCGATCGTGACAGCCAGCACGATCACGGCATTGGGTCAGACGGTCAGCAACTACCACTACGAAAGCGTCGGCATCATTTTGGATGTGACGCCGCACATTAATCCGGATGGATTGGTGACCCTCGACGTGGCGCCTGAGATTTCGCAGCTCACGGCTCAGACGGTGTCGATCGGGCCCGGCGTTAACGCCCCGGTGATCGCGGATCGATCGGCCCAGAGCCGGGTTTCAATTCGAGATGGGAACACGATCGTTATCGGGGGACTCATGCAGGATCAGAAGACGTTTACCGTGAACAAAATCCCCATCATCGGGGACATCCCGATCATCGGGAAGATTTTCAGCCGGACGATTGTGGATAAGACCAAGACAGAGCTGTTGATTTTCCTGACGCCGCACGTGGCGCAGCAGCCGGAGATGCTCAGCCCGATGAGCGATGAGGAGCGAAAGAGCACGCAGCTTACGCCCGATGCGGTCGGACCTGGGATGTTTGAAGAACACCTGAAGGGCATGCGTCGAGGCGGCGGTGGAGCACAGTCGCAACCGTCATCCCATCCGGTGCCATCGGTGTTGGAATTCAAGGGCGACGGCGAACCTGCTACGCAGCCCGCTACGCAAACGTTGCATTTGCCGATTCGGTAGTCCGGATTTTTCAGTCTGGATTATTCACCGCAGACGCCGAGGACGCCGAGAATTCGAGAGAGAAGAACCCCCTCCCTACCCGCTCGCGGGCAGTCGCCAATTCCGCTCGCTTCCCCCGGCGTACCGGTGGAGGGAAAAGAGGATCGCCGAAAGCATCACGCATTCGTTTTCTCTGCGATCTCTCTTCGAGCCTGAGCCTCAGAGCCGAAGGCCGCGCCTCTGCGGTGAATCATGAATTTCCGAGACTTGCTGAGGAGTTAGTCTCCGACGGTGTGTCGGGCGCGCTCACCGACTTCGCGGAAGTGCGCCAGAGCGCTTTCGCGATTGACGAAGTCCTGGCGGGTGAACATGAGTGTGACGCCGCCAATATCGAGCAGATCGCTTTCGGCCAGGGGCACTTCTTCGTAGATCCGATTGCCGTTGACGAAGGTGCCGTGCCGGCTTTGAAGATCGGTGGCGTAATAGAGTTCGGTCTCTTCCTTGTAGCGCACCTGAACATGCTTGCGCGACACGAACTCATTGACAATCTGAATCAGCAATCCTTCGTCGCGGCCGATGACGTTGGTCCTTTGACCGAGTGGGTAGTACTTTCCCGTCTTGCGACCCGTGGTCACGATCAGCGAGGCCATGAATCTTTCCCTTTCATCCCGCGCGGTGAATTCCCCGCGGGACCTACAGAACTGCCAACAATGAAAGAATTATGAAAGCACCGAAATTGTGGCAACCAAAAGCCATCGTGTCCAGAAAAACCCGAATATTGCCGGGCAGGAGCCATTTATACCCAATCTGACGCTCAGGCATGCGCTTCTACACGCTTTACATAGAACGATGATTCGGTTGCGCGTTGGCCGATGAAGTGGAGGCTAAAGGGGTATTTGAGCTTGGAGTTACGGTAGAAATCGAAGATCCGCTCGCCGTGCTTGAATTGGCGTTCGAGGTTTTCGTTGACCTGGTCGGTGAGTTCGGGGGGGATGATTCGCTGGCGATCGTAGTCCCAGTGGGGGTCGATCCGGACCAGAAGGTGGGCTTCTTCCCATTCGATGGGGTAGCCGTGGATATAGCCTTCGCCGGTGTTGGGGGTGTAGAACCAGAAGCAGAGGAATCGGTCTTTCCAAACGGTGCTGGTGGCGTTGTCGGCGCCGGTGATCAGGCGGGCGTGGCTGGTCCGGATCGCCTGGCCGGAGAGGGGTTTGGCAATCCAGATTTTGCGATCGCGGCAATCATACAAGCCGACATGGGGGTATTTGCCGCTGAATTTTTCGGTGCAGAGGCTCGTGCTGACCTTGGGGCCGGTGGGTGGCGTGGAAGTGTCGCGCTTGTTGAATCGGAACATCGGGGGGAATGTTGATCGACTCGGGTTAGTGGGGTGAGTGAAACGTGATGAAATGCTTCGCCGGTGCGAGGCGCCTGGCACTCGCCCTCACCCCAGCCCTCTCCCGGTGGGAGAGGGGGCAAGTGGCAGACAGCACGTTCAAATTTCTTACGGTTCAATCACCTCGTAGCGCGGTTGGGGAGTTCACTTTATCACAACATCAAACGGCGCAACAAGGATCACCGGGCGGTCCTGTAGCAGTTGCATCATTTTCAATTGACGGCCCATGGCTCGGCGGAGAAGGGGAGAGATGTTTGCCAGGAGCGGGTCACTCAGTTCGAATTTGGGTTTGAAGGGCATGGCGGCGTCGGGGCCGTTGCCGGTGAGGTAGTCGGCGAGTGTTTTGGGTTCGGGGAGGATGCGAACATCGAAGTTGCCGGCTTCGAGGCCGCCCTTCTCAGCGGCGTAGGCGATGGCGTCCTGGACGCCGCCAATTTCGTCGACCATGCCGAGGGCTTTGGCTTGCTTCGCCAGAAAGATGCGCCCGCGGGCGACTTTATCGATATCGGCGATTTTGTTGCCGCGCATTTTCATGACGCGTGCGGTGAATTGTTCATAGGTTTGCTTCATCCAGCCGGTGACCATGGCACGTTGATGTTCGCTCCAGGGCTGGTTCATGCTGAAGAGGCCGGCGTTTCTGCCGCGAGAGAATGTTTCGGAGTGGACGCCGAGCTTCTCGAGCAAGTCTTTCAGAACGAATTTGCCGCCAACCACGCCGATGGAGCCGACGATGGCGCTGGGATCAGCGTAGATTTTGTCGCCGGCGCTGGCCAGGTAATAGCCACCGCTCGCGGCCATATTGCCAATGCTGACAATGACGGGCTTTTTCTCGGCGCAGTGGCGGGCGGCCTGCCACATGACTTCGCTGGCCAGGGCGCTTCCTCCCGGCGAATCGATGCGGACAACGACCGCTTTCACATTTTCGTCGCGGGCGGCGGAGCGGAAGGCTTTGCGCATGGTCTCCGAGCCGACGCCCGATTCTTCGAACATTCCCCCCCCGCCATCGCCATCGGTGATAACGCCGGAGGCGTAGATGATCGCAACGGCCGGTTTATCCGACGCGGGCTGTGAGCGGCGGGTCAATAGCGACAGGAATCCGAACGGACTGCTGAGATCAACATTCTCTCGCGCGGGCTTGCCGAAGTCGGTGAGGAGATCGATGTCGTTTCCGAGATCCTTGGTAAGCATGGGCCGGAGGCCATCTTCGTCGGTGAGTTCGTCGATCAGGCCCGCCTCTTTGGCGGCTTTGCCAACGACGATGGTCTGATCGATCAGCGCCTTGACCTTGTCTTTCGACAGATTGCGCTGGCGGGCGATGCCATCGACGATCTGGTTGTAGAGCGCTTCGGTGAGTTTGTTCATCTCACCTTTGAGTTCTTCGCTGGCTTCGGTGCGGGTGTATTCTTCGTCGGCGCCTTTGTATTCGCCGATCTGCACGTAGTCGGCCTTAACGCCGAGCTTGTCGAACAGACCCTTGAGAAATGTGACTTCGAGACCGACGCCGGGGATTTCGACTTCGCCGCCCTCGAGCATGCAGATGTGATTGGCTCCGGACGCGACCGTGTAGGACGGCGTGTCGTAGCCATCGGCGTACACGTAAACCTGCTTGCCCTCTTTCACGATGGCGGCCAGCGCGTCACGAACTTCCTGGGCTTGTGCGAAGTTGATCTGGCCGCCCGTGCCAAGGGTAATCAGGACGGCTTTGATCCCCTGATCTTTCTGGGCCATGTGAAGCCGATCGAGCAGCGTCCGGAGGGTGAGGCTGCTGTCGTCGCCGAACAGGGAAAAATCGGCGGGCTTCTCGGCCACCGGTCGGGAAAGGTTGAAGTAAGCGACCTTGGTGAGCATCGCCTTCTTCTTTTCCAATTCCTTCATCTTCCTGACCAACTCGGCCGGGGATGGAAACTCGCTTTCAGATGGCTGGGTAGTGGCCTTGACGGCCGGTTTCGATTGCTCTTTTGTATCAGGCAATTCAGGCCCATTGGCAGCCGAGACCCCAGTTGTCAACGCCAGCAAAAGCACGGCAAGAAGCTTTTTCATGCTACAACACTCCTAGAAGCCATATTCGACTATTAACCCGACTATCGGCGGCACTGAGGCGATTTGTTCGGGGGGAATTCTCGCCTGAAATCGTACGGATCGCCACTACCAGGCGGCGGCATTTTCCCGGACGAACTGTTCGAGGGTGGTGGACTTTTTCTTCCCAACTGCGGTTACGACATGGGTCAGGCGCTCATATTGGCCGGCTCGCATCTGATCCATCAACTCGTTAATGCCATCGGCATTCCATTCTGGGATGCCCATACCGACCATGGCCTGCTTCGCGGCGGCGGGCGGAATGTCTTGATAGGTTACGGGTCGGCCGGTCACTTTCGCGAAGATGGCGGCAATGTCATCGTAGCTCAGCAACTCCGGTCCAGTGATGTCGTATGCCTTACCTTCGTGGCCAACTCCTGTGAGCGCGCTCACAGCAACGGCCGCGATGTCACGGGTATCGACGAACGCGGCTTTGGATTTTCCGGCTGGTTGATAGAGGGTCCCGCCTTTCACCATTCCGGCGAGGCCCAGCATGTTTTGCATGAAAAATGTCGGGCGGAGGAAGGTCCAGGCCATTCCGGAGTCGCGAATTTTTTGTTCGACTTCGCCGTGGGCGCGTGGAAAGCGGGAGGGAGATTTCGGGTCGGCGGTCATCGCGGAAAATTTCACGATATGGCGAACACCGGCGGCTTTGGCCGCACTGACCAGATTCGTTTCCAACTCGACCTGGTTGGGGACTGGAGGGGCGAGCAACAGGACGCGCTCGATACCTTTCAATGCCGCTGCGAGAGATCCGGTATCCGCAAGATCGCCGGCTACAATTTCCGCACCGGCGGTTTTCAGCGATGTTGCTTTGGCCGGATTTCTGGCAAGCGCTCGAAACTTTGTTCCGGAGGCCGCGAGTGTTGTACGATTTCACTGCCGCTGTTCCCTGTGCCGCCGGTTACCAGAATCATGTTTCGCTCCTTCATGTACTTGTTGGGCTCGCCGCGGATTCTAGGCCGTGGGATCAGCGTCAATTCAATTTGAATATGGCGTGGTCGCTTCAGCGACCATGTTCGTCGGTTGCCGAAAGACATGGTCGCTAAAGCGACCACGCCATTTATGCAACTTTTAGAGCAACGAAACGGGATCGACATCCACGGCGATGCGCTCGTTGTGCGCGAGATGTCCGTTGTTGCGAACCTTTGCAAGCAGCCGCTGAAGCGGAGCCGCGCTGGCGGAGGTCAACACGATCTGATTCCTGAAATAACCGGCGATTCGACTGATCGCGCAGGGCATTGGGCCTTTCATCCGGATCGTATCCCCTTCGGAAATGGCTGCTTCGGTCAGTTGGGCGGCGAGCTCTTCGCAGTGCTTGAAAAGCTTCTCGCTGTCCTGGTCGCGAAGCACGATTCGAACCATGCGGGCGAACGGGGGCAAGCCGACTTGTCGGCGGCTGGTGAGCTCGGTTTTGGCGAAGCCGACAAAATCCTGCCGAATCGCGGCACGAATGGTCGGATCGTCGGGCAGGAAGGTCTGGAGGACGACGCGGCCGGGGACGTCGCCGCGACCGGCGCGACCGGCAACCTGGGTGATCAGCTGAAACGTGCGCTCAGCGGCGCGAAAGTCGGGCAGGGCAAGGGCGGTATCGCCGCTGATGACGCCGACCAGCGTAACGTTTGGATAGTCCAGACCCTTGGCAATCATCTGGGTGCCGAGCATCACCTGGATTTCTTTATTCGCGAAACGGCTCAGAAGCGCTTCATAGTCCTTCGAGCCGCGCATGGTGTCGCTGTCCACTCGGGCAAATTTCAAATCGGGGAACTTCGCGGTGAGCTCTTCTTCGACGCGTTGCGTGCCGAGGCCAAAAAGGCTTAGTTTTTTGCCGCAGCTTTGGCACTTATCCGGAAGTGGATTGACGGCCAGGCAATAGTGGCAGTGAAGCTGGCCAGTATGGACTCCGCGCACATTGCTGGCGCTGCCCGGAGAAGCACCAGGCGAGCGGTGATAGGTCATCGTGACGTCGCAATATTTGCACTGCACCGCGTTGGTGCAGGATGAGCAGTAGACGAAGTTGGAGTATCCACGGCGGTTCAAAAGCAGGATTGCCTGTCGTCCCGCGTCGACGGTCGTTCGCAGCAGATGTTCCAGGCGCTGCGAGATGAGATGCACCCCCCGGCGATAACGGTTCTCAACTTTCATGTCGAGAAGTTCGACATGTGGCATTTGCAGCCCGCGTACGCGGCTGGGCAGATTGAGCAGGTGATAAGCAGACTTGGCCTTTTCCTGGGAGTGCGAGGCTCCTGCCGAGCGGATTTGCGTCGCGCGATCCAGCTCGGCGGGAGCCTCGTCCTCCCGTTTCATGGCCTGCATCGCCTTTGAATAGCTCTCAAGCGATGGAGTCGCGCTGCCCAGAAGCACCGGCACCTTTTCGAACTGGCCGCGTTTGACCGCTACATCGCGGGCATGATAGCGCGGCGACTGATCCTGCTTGTAACTGGCTTCGTGTTCCTCATCGACAACGATCATGCCCAGATTGGGCAGCGGCGCGAAAATCGCCGAACGCGCCCCCACCACCACCTTGGCCTGTCCGACGGAAATCTGCTGCCAATAACGGTGACGTTGCGTGGCAGTGAGCCCGCTGTGAAGGATCGCAACGTTGGGAAACCGGGCGGTAAACCGGCGGACTGTCTGCGGCGTCAGTGCGATTTCCGGAACTAATACAATCGCCTGTTTGCCTTGCTCGATGACCTTGCGGATGCACTGGAGATACACTTCGGTTTTGCCGCTCCCGGTTACGCCCAGCAACAGGTTCACTGAGAACCCCCCGCCGGTCACGCGCGGCATAAGTTCGTCGAAAACGCGCTGTTGATCGGGGTTGAGCGTGATATCGGGTTCGTTTCCGCCGGCTGGTTGAACTGTTTCTGCGAGACCCGGGAGATCGATCTGGGGAGTGATGGTGATGACACCCAGCCGAACGAGTTTTTTGACCGTCGGCGACGTTACACCTGATTCGGTGGCGAGCCGGACCAGCTCGATCGGTTCGTCGGGTTTGAGTTGCAACAATCGTCCAAGGATGGCGCGACGCTTGGGGGCTTTTGTTTTCTCAAAGAGCAATTGGACCGAGACACGATCCTGAATGAGCCGGACGATGTTCTGATAGCCCATCCCGATCTGCTTGCGCACAGCGGAGGGGAGGACACTTTCCAGAACGCTCCCGAGCGGCGCGCAGTAGTACCGGCTCATCCAACGCGCGAGCTCCATCAGGGTCGGCGGGATGAGAACCCGTTCATCTTCAATACGCAGCAGGTTTTTGATCTTCGGATAGCGTGTAGTGGGCTCTATGGCAATGACATAGCCCGTCGATGGGCGATTGTTTTTGCCCAGGGGAACGCGAACGCGCTGGCCCACTTTGAGTGACGAGAGCAGTGCGCGGGGAATGGCGTAGTCGAGAGCGTGATCGATCGCCTGCTCGAGAGCCACTGCTGCAAACGGTCCATCAGGGGGCGGTTGGAGGGGATCCGGAGGGGAATCGGGTTCGTGAAATAGCGTGAGTGCTGGCATCCCTTTCCCGTCAACTCCGAGCAGTGGCAGAGGGGGCGGGATTCTGCTACCGTCCCCACGGCTGCGGCGTGGCTTGCGCTTAGCGAATGGCAACTGCCGCCCGCGTGGATAAATCATAGACTGATTTGAATTGTTAGGCAATAGTTAGGAATAACGTGTGACCGTTTCCACAGGCCAGCCAACCGGAAAGAGCGGGGAGGTGTCCGATGAGGAACAATCATCGGATGGGGCAATCTTCTCCGCATATCGACGGACGCAGGCGTTGGTGTTGATTGCGTCAGTTGTTAGCGCGGTGATTTTCTGGGAAGTCGCGGCACGGCTGGGTATCCCGCCGATCGCCCGTCTTGAGGGAAGCCTGATCGAGCAAGCCCAAGTTCCGCTTGCGTTTATCGCCACTTACGTGCTTTACTTTGTTGCGGTTGCAATCGGAATTCTGATTGCCGGTCGCTCGTGGTTTTTTGCCGGTATTTTCAGTGCGTCGGTGGGTTTGACGGCACTGTCCATTCGCTGCGGGCCGATGCGTCATGTGCTGTTTAACGCCGCTGCTCAAGGTGACACGCGTCAGATTTTTTTGCGGCTGGTGGCCGAGCAGTGTTTGATTTTTGTTCCAGTGGGGCTGACGTGGATTTATTTCTGGCGGAAGTATTCTGCCGGCCGGCGTAGCGCGGAGCCGGAGGAGCATGATCTGGCTTTGATGGGCGCGGGGCCGACGCTGGGCGCGCTGTTCACCCAAGTTGCAATCATGGGCCTTCTGGTCTGGTTAATGAGCGCCACGGATGTGAAGAAGCAGGTTACGATTGCGGTGTTTATCGGCGGATTTGGCGGCACGTCGATGGGCGAATACCTGTTTCCCAATCGAGACGCGGCCCGGTGGTACTGGCTGGGTCCTTTAGTGGTGGGAGTGGTCGGTTATTTGGCGGCGTTCTTTCATTCGTCGGATTGGACGATTGGATCGGCCCAAGGCGCATTAGCAAACTTGGCGCACCCCGTCCCGCTGGACTACGCCGGAGCCGGCATTATCGGCACATTGCTTGGGGTCTGGGTGGGAGGCGATCGACCAGACATCGTATTCAGCATGTTTGGGGCGATGGTTGGCGTTGTGCCATCGGGACAACGACTTAGCAAGCAGTTGCAAAAGTTAGATAAGCCCAAGTCAGAATCAAAACCTCTGGAAAAGAACGAAAAGTCATCGCCGGAAACCAGCCGATAAGTTGATCGCAGACCTACAAAAGTGAGTTCGAGAATGATCCATCCGTGGCACGACGTTACTCCCGGCGAAGACATTCCGCAGGAGTTCAACAGCATTATCGAGATCCCCTTCGGATCCAGCGTGAAGTACGAGCTGGACAAGGCCAGCGGGATGATCAAGCTCGATCGCGTCCTTTACTCGGCGGTGTACTACCCGGCCAATTACGGCTTTATCCCCCAGACGCTGGCCGAGGATGACGACCCGTTAGACGTGCTGGTGCTGTGTCAGGAAACAGTAGTTCCGCTCACGCTGATCCACGCCCGCACGATCGGCATCATGACCATGATCGATGCCGGGAAAAAGGATCACAAGATCATCGCAGTCGCCACCGAGGATCCGGAGTTCAACAGCTACCGCGAGGCTTCGGAGATGCCGATCCACCGGCTGACGATGCTCCGGCGGTTCTTCCAGGATTACAAGCAGCTTGAGGGCAAGGCCGTTGAGGTGGACGAGATCCAGCCGGCCAAGGACGGCTTCCCGATTATCGAAGATGCCCTGGCGCGGTACAGCCGGCAGCGCCGGCGCGGGTTTAAATGACTGGCGTGGTTGCTTCAGCAACCCTGTTTTTCCAAAGTCAGAAG
>DAIRGS010000265.1:0-9908 GCA_036794395.1 Tepidisphaeraceae bacterium
TGTTCATGGAGAAGGCGGTTGATGATGCGGCTGCGGCCGGCCTGGGTGACCGGATCAAGGATGCCGTCATGCGCGGTCTTGAATTGACCCGGAAGAAGTGACCGATGGCTGGAACTAATACCGGCTTCACGATCTCGGCCGCGCTGGTCGATAACGTATCGAAGCAATCCGCGGCGATTTCGCGCACGCTGCAAGAACTGAAAAAATCCGCAGAGAGCGCCGGAACATCGTCCAAGACGATTGCCGACGTGAACATGTCCCGGATCACCGAGGGCGTGAAATCACTCGGTGGCCAGACACTGGAATTTGCGAGGTCTTTGGAACGCACCGTTTCGCCCATGGCGGTGATCACCTCCGCGACTACCTTGGGCGGCGTCCTCGCCCTCGGCGCTGCGTGGGCGGGCGTCGGCACAAGTCTGCGCAATGTCGGGTATAGTCTGTCGACGCCGGTCGGCCAGATATCAGCGCTGCGGCAGGGTCTGAAACTCGCGCACGTCGATGCGGGCGTGGCGGACACGTCGCTGCAAAGCCTGCTCGACAAAATGGTGCTGGCGAAAAACGGCGGCCCTGGCGGTGCGGCTGCAGCGCAGTCACTCAATCAACTCGGCGGCGTGGACTGGATCGACAAGACGACGGGCCAATTGAAGCCTGTGATGAGCGTGTTGGATCAGATTGCCGATAAGGTTCAGGCGATCAAAGACCCGCACGCCCAGAAAACCTACCTGGAAACAGTGCTTGGCAACGCGGACATGCTCCCCGCGCTCAAAAACGGCAGCAAGGGGTTACACGATCTCGAAGCAGCGGCGCGTGGCACCGGGTCAGTAATGACCGGGAAAATGGCAAAGGATTTCGACGAGCTCAATAGTTCGCTGGCGAAACTTGGAGAGACATTCGAAGGTGTCGGCATGAAAATGGCTGATAAATTCGCGCCCGGATTTGCGAAAGCGGCGGACGCTTTGTCAGCCTTCGTTTCAAAGAACAGCGAACTCGTGGCGGGCCTGACTACGCTAATGGCGATTAAGCCGGCCGCCTGGATACTGAAGTTCCTGGGTCTCGGCGCGTTCATCCCAGGCGCCGCTACGGCAGCAACAATAGGCGCTGGCGCGGCGATCCTGGCAACGCCGGGTGATAGCCCGGTAACGCCGCAACAGGCGCAGAGCGAGGCCGACTATCGGCGGCTGCACGGGCCGGCTCCTACCGGGGGAACGCTCAATCGTCTGTGGCGCGAGTACGCGCCGGGTTGGGCTGGAGGCGGCCCGCAGGTCGGCCCGGTCGACAATCAGACGGTCGCGCGGGCGAGAACGTTCCGTGACAAGCTGCTCGCCGCCAACATTCCAGGCATGACGCCGAACATCGCCGCCGGTTTCGCGGGTAATTCAATTCAGGAGAGCAACGCCAATCCGAACGGTCCGGCTGGCGATAATGGCGCGGCACATGGCCTCCTGATGTGGCGAGACGAACGCTTGGCCAACTTCAAAAACCTCTTCGGTCATCTGCCGGAGCAAGGGACCATGGACGAAGCGGTCGCCTTCACGAAATGGGAGCTGCAAAATACCGAAGCCGATGCGTGGCAGAAAATTCGGGCCACAGGCGGCTCGCCGGCTGAAGCCGGGGCGGCTGTATCGACGTTCTTTGAGCGGCCGAAAGATACTGCGGCTGAAGAACAACGTCGCGCGGCGCTCGCACAACAAGTCGGTGCACCAGACGGAGCAGCGCCGGCAGCGCCGGCGGCCGCGCCAGCGTCGACACAACAGGCGAGTTTGGGAACGGGACGGATCGACGTGCATATCCACGGCGCACCGCCCGGAACGGTCGCCAAGGCCCAGTCTACCGGCCAACTCGACATCCGACCGCCCAACATCGGCACCGGCCTGGCCACGGCGTGGTGAATATCACTGGCGCAATCGAACGCCTGGGCCACCCGCAATGCTCGCGCCGCCAGGAGGGATTATCTCAATGCCCGCCTGCTCCAGGGCGCTCTGGACTTTGCCAAGCGTGCTGGACCGGGCATCCGTGGTGCCGCGCTCGATGTTCTTGATCGAAATCTCGGACACCCCGGCACGCGCAGCCAAATCGATCTGCTTCCAGCCGAGCAACGCACGAGCGGCACGTATCTGGCCAGGGGTCAGCATAGCGGAAGGATAGGGGGAAATAACCGAGAGGGAAACCATTCGCGCCTTGGGGTATGTTTCATACTTGACGGCTCGTAAGATATACGCTAGGTTTGCAATTGTCTACTAGGAGCTATGCCACGCAGCGCAACGCCGGGCGGCGCGGCGCGAGGCAGGGCGCTCCATTGTGCGGCGATGCAAACCATAGCGAGGTCTTATGAAAATCAAGGTAACGATCGAGGGCGCAAGCCCTCTTTTGATGAACCGGTTCACCGAGGCAAACGAGGTCCAGGTGTCCGGCGGCACGAGTGTCACGTTCAAGGGCAGCAAGGGTACTCCCAGAGAACAAGCCGAGCCGAAACGCTATGCCGATGAGAAGGGTAAGCTCTACATTCCCGGCCCAAATATCTTTGCTGCCATTATCGCGGCGGGAGCGTTCCACAAGGCCGGCAAATCGAAGCTGACCACGATGAAAAGCAGTCTGATCCCGGCTGGTATCCTGGTTGATGAACTGGTCTGTTCGCTCGGCACGGACAAATGGGAAGTGGACAGCCGGTCCGTCGTGATCCCGAGTACCGGCGGTCGGATTATGTGCCATCGCCCGCGCGTTGATACGTGGGCCTGTTCGTTTACGCTGGAAGTAGATGACACGATGTTCGCTCCGGCGCTGGTTCGATCGGTTGTCGATGATGCGGGAAAGAAAATCGGGCTCGGCGACTATCGTCCAGCTCGGAAGGGACCGTTTGGCCGGTTCGTGGTCAAGCGTTGGGATGTCGTCGCCAACAATCTGAAGGCGGCGGCTTAGATAGAGTCAGGCGCGGTATGGCCACGCGAGGCTAGGTCCGGTTTTGTAGGGCGACGCGGGGCAAGGTCGAGTTCGGTCCGGTCCGGTCCGGTACGGTAGAGCGTAGCAATGCAAGGATAAAAACGGCGTGGCGCAAGCTGCGCCGTTTTGTATTGGGGGCGCCGTGTCCGGATTTACGAATGTCACGGGGCTGCCCGATCCGCTGACTTCGGTCGGTTTCTCTGGCCTTTTGCAAAAGGCCAGCTTCAAAGGAGTTCCTTTTTCAGTCGTCGCATCGCAGGTAAGAATGGGCCGGCGATTGGCGGTTCACGAATATCCATTCCGGCCGGGCGGTTGGCCGGAAGATATGGGTCGGGCGCTACGCACCTACTCCTTCACGGGTTTTATTCTCGGTGATCTGGCACCGGTATTGCAACTCGCTTTGAATGTCGTGATCGAGAGCGATGGCCCCGGTGTATTGGTTCATCCCTCAATTGGCGCGGTGCAGGTTGCCGTGCTGTCGGCCGCGACATCGATCCACAAAGACAAAATGCGCATGATCGAAGTCGCTTTTGAGTTCATCGAGGCGAGTGAGGTCATCTTCCCGTCGGCGATCATCGCCACTGCGGTTTCCGTGGTGTTACTGTGCACCTCGGCGCTGTCCGCATCGAATTCGGACCTGGGCTTTGACGCTGGACCGGCGGCTCTCCTGGGCCCGCAGGTGACGCAGCAAGGGCAGGCAGCGGTGCTGGCGTTCGCCGCCACAACGGTCCTGGCTGGTGCGGACGCGTCCGGCATCGTCAGCATGGCGACGGCGCTTCCTCCACCGGACGCTGATACGACTTATGGCCGTTACGCAGCCGGTTCCGCGACCGTGTTGCTGCCGGCCGGGACGACGGTGGCCACGCTACAGAGCCAACTCGCCACACAGCGCGCCACGCTCGCCACGGCGGGCACCACGGCCTCGACCGCTGCGGTAAGCTACTCGGCTTCGACCGACATGATGACGCCGCTGGCCGCCGTCACGGAAGCCGTGCGGACAGGGATTACCGATCCGGCCGAACAGGTTCGGGTGATGCTCAATCTGGCGACGTTCAGCTTTACCCCAACCCAGGCCGGCGGAATCATAGGGATCGGCGCGGCGATCACCGCCCTGACAACGGCAATGACGGCAGCCTGCCGACGGGCCGCATTGATCAGTCTGGCGCGGGCCGAGGCGGCGTATCAGCCAATCAGTTACGACGACGCCGCGAACCTGCGCTCAACCATCACCGCAGCGCTGGATTCAGAGATCACCTTTGCCGGCGACGCCGAGGACGACAGCACCTATCTGGCGCTGAAACAGTTACGCTCCGCGATCGCCAGGGACCTGACCACCCGAGGCGCCAGTCTGCCCACCGTCGTGACGGTCAGCTTTGGGGTCAGCCTGCCATCGCTGACGATCGCGCAACGACTGTACAAAGATGCGAGCCGGGCCGATCAGATCACAGCCGAGTCCAACACGATCCACCCGGCGTTCTGCCCGACGAGCTTCAAGGCGCTGGCCGGGCCTTACAACGCAGGCAATCCGGCGACGCTTGTGCTGCCGGCGATCCCGCCGCCTGTCGTCAATGCCTTTTTCAGTGACGGCGGCGTAGTCTATCTGCTGAATGCAGGGGTGTTCGGTGCAGGCCCAGTGAGTGCGCCCGGGGCGTTCCCACCGAGTTCCGCCGGTCTGACGGCGGGGCAAATCTACTGGGTTGGCGGCACCCTGGCGATCGTGCCCGGCTATACCTACGACGGAACCCAGCCGTTCCTTTACCTGTCAAGCTCACCGTCGCAGGTGCTTTCGCAGGGCGCGGTATCCATGCCGCTGACCGATCCAGAAAGCCACGATCAACGACTCTGGAACAATGGTGGCCTCGTATGCGTAAGCTCCTGATTCTTCTGCTGCTGGTCTTTCCGGCGGCGGCGCATGCGGTGTGCCCGGCAACGCCAACCAACTGTCCCAGCCCGACGTTTTTCAATGTGACGATCGCCGGCACGCTGACATCGGCACAAGGCCTCGTCACCGGAAACGGTACAGCCAATCAGCTCGCCTTTTTTCCCGGCACCGGGTCAGTGATTTCCGGCGTGGCCACCGGCAACAATGGAGTGCTGATCACTAACGCGTTTGGTTCACCCATGATCAGCACGACGCTTCCGGGCGGCCTTGCCATGGGCACGCCGATTTCGCTGAACCTGACCAACGCGACCGTAGTTCCGGCCGCCAGATTGAGCGGCATCGTACCGGCGGCGAGCGGTGGCGCGGGCACGATCAATGGCGCGCTGGCTGCCAATGGAGCGGGCGCCGTCTCACGCGCGGCATGCGCCGGCCTCTCCGACTCAGGCACGGCCTGCACCGTCAACACCGGCACAACGGGCGCGGTTGTTCCGCTGACCAACGGCAACAATGCCTGGACCGGGGGCAACGCGGTTTCTCCATTGGCGCTGACTTTTGGCGCTACCGTTACGCCGAACGCTGCGCTGTCGAACAACTTCACGCTGACGGCGACTGGCAGCTTCACGCTGGCCAATCCGACCAATCTGGTGGCCGGAGAGGCGCTGAATTTCTGGATCACACAGGACGCCACCGGCAGCCGCGTGGTCACCTATGGCTCGAAATATCAGGCTGCCGGGAGCGTCACCACGCTGGCGCTCAGCACGGCGGCGAACGCCAAGGATCTCGTGAGTTGTATGGCCGACACGACGGCGACGATGACCTGCGCAATTCAGGCGGGAATTTCTCACTGATGAGGTTCAAAATGCACTACAGGTTCCTGGTTCTGCTTTGCCTTTTGATTCCGATTGGCGCCAGCGCGAACGACGAAATGCTCACCACGTTTATCATCGGTCAGCAGGTCGCGACGGTGAAAGCGGCAAATGTCCGCCAAACTGCCGCAGGTACGCTCCTGGGTTCGCAACCGGCAGGCGCTGTCGGAACGGTGGCCGGCGGTCCAACATCAGGAAATTTCGGTGGCACCGCGTATGTTTGGTGGGACGTCAAATTTGTCACCGGTACAGGTGGATGGGTGGCTGCCGATAACCTGGCGGCGTCCGGCTCAACCGTTCCGCCACCGCCTCCCTCTTCGTTGCTCAACAGCGATAATAAGTGGCTGGCCGGCCAGTCCGTCAGGCCGGTGCAGCTGGTTTACGCTGCCACGGTGACACCCGATGCGGCGCGAACTAACGACTATCTACTGACGGCCACTGGCAATTTCACGTTGGCCAACCCAATAAACCTGTCGGCCGGGCAGGTTCTGACCTTCTGGATCGCTCAAGACGCTGTTGGCGGGCGCACGATCAAATGGGGCCCGGCTTATCAGGCTGCGGGAGGTTCAGGGACCATGGTTCTTAGCACCGAAGCCAATGCATTGGACATGGTTGCCTGCCAGTCCAACACGACCCAGACCCTGACGTGCGCGATCCAGAACGGAGTTCGATGAATGCGCCGGTTTGCGCTGGCCCTTCTTGCTTCTACCTCGTTGGCCATGCCCGCGATGGCGCAATGGGGCGGCTTCATAGCGAAGAGCCACAGAGGCACTCCACCGGTGGCCTGTCTGCAAGGCTCGGCTCGTATTGACGGTTGTCCTGGCGCACCTTCGGGAACAGCACAGCAGAGCCCGAGCATTCTGGGCGGCTATGTCAAACGGCCGCCGTGGAATGCTGCCGGCGTCGACTTCCGCACAGGCCCGCCAGCAGGCACGACACTGGCTGATCCGGCCACGATCTCCATGACCGGCGTGACGGTAAACAGCAGCGCGCA
This sequence comes from Tepidisphaeraceae bacterium, assembly GCA_036794395.1. Classification (GTDB taxonomy): domain Bacteria; phylum Planctomycetota; class Phycisphaerae; order Tepidisphaerales; family Tepidisphaeraceae; genus DASXMX01. The sequence continues at coordinate 6,680 of DAIRGS010000265.1, forward strand.
CACGGTTACGGTCGATGGCAACAACGTCACGCTCAACGCCTACGATTTCGGCCTCGCGAACGGCTGGTATGTCATTGTCAACGGCGCCAACGACACTATCCAGAACAGTCATTTCAAGCTCGGCACCAATCAGGGCGGCGTCGAAGGCCACGTCCTCGATACCAACCCTGCGGCGAGTAACTTTACTTTTCTGAACAACGAGGTGGATGGCAACAACATCAATCAGCCCGTCTACGATGGGCTTTTCTATACAGTTGGCTTTTCCAACAGCGGGACGCTGACCGTGCAGTACAACTTCTTCCACAATTCTGGTGGAGATATGGTTGATTACAACGGCGTGAATCTGACGAGCAACAAATTCCGCTACAACTATTTCCAGGATATCGGATATGGCACAGAGCATTCCGACACGATCCAGTTTTGCGGGTCGATCATCAATGCCGGTGATATCGCCTTCAATGTGGTCAATAATCAGTCCACCACCCAGAGCATGAGCGGCGAAGGTGCGCTGGTTCTCAATTCCGAATGCGGCCCATCTACGGGAAACCCGACATCGAACATCAAGAACACCACGACCCGCAATAATACCCTGATCACGAAAGGGCCGACCGATAACTTCTTGGTTGGCCAGACGATTACCCAGGACGCCGGGACTGCTCTGGGCGATCACAATGCCACGTATGACAATTATGGCGATCCGACCGGCGTCAATAATTACACGCAATCGCCGTGGTTTCCGACCGGCTACTATGCCTCTGCGATCGGCACGCCTGGGGCATTGCATGACCTGATGGACATGACGACCGGCTTCAACATTCCGGTCCCGCCCAAAACGGCACCTGTCGGCGTGATTTATTATGTCTATCCTGACTCCGCCGGCTATACGCCTTGTCAGTGCGACATCTTCTCGATCGCCGCATCCCCGTTGACCGGCAACATCACAACCGGCAACACGGTCACCTTTACCGTCACGATGGACGCGGCGACCACCGTTACCGGCACACCATCCTTGTCGCTCAATTGTTCTGGATGCGTGGCGAATTACTCCAGCGGCACCGGCACCAAGAACCTGAAATTCGTTTATACGGTTGGCGCATCGGATCAAGTGAGCAACCTTTCCGTCACCAAGGTCAATCCATGATGAAACGACGACTTTTGCTGACTACCGCGCTTGTCAGCGTCGCCGCGGGCGCGCGTGCTGCGCTAAATGACGACGTCAACAACCCAAGCGTCGTGTCGCCGCTCACCGGCCTGAACACCACTTTCACGAACCTGAACGTGAACGCCAATGGCCCGCCAGGAACCGTTGTCGGCCTTGCCGCAGGCAGCATAACTTCGTCAAGCATCCAGTTGACCTGGTCGGCCGGATCGGGTGGAACGGCCACATCCTGGACGGTAACCAAAAGAACGCCGACCGGCTCCGGGTCGTATGTCTCCGCAGCGGGAAGTTTTACGGCTACCGGAGGCACCGTTACCGGGCTGGTCGCGAGCAGCAGCTACGACTTCCAGGTGGTGGCCACCAATGCCTCTGGCAGCAGCGCTCCCGCGACCCTGACCAATGTCAGCACGACAGGGGCCGGCGCAGTGCCAATGCCGAGCGCGGCCAATCGCCCGTCGTTTAGTGGTTCAACGCTGTCCTGGTCGGGACCGGTGGGTGGAGGAGCTTCAAATGGTGATTATACGCCTCAAACCCAGGTATTAACCACATCCGGTCCCGTCACCACGTCCTCTGCAAACCAGATCATTCAAAATCTTCACATCACTGGAGGAGATCCAGGTGTCCAGGTCAACCACAATGGCGTTTTGATTCGACGGTGCTATATGGTGAACACCCTAAACGTCGATGAAACTCATGGTGTGTTTATCACCGCTGGGATTACCGGCACTGTCATCGAAGATTGTTTCTTCAATGGCAACAACAGCTCTTCCGAAGGTAACGGTGTTTCTGGCGACAACTTTGCTGTGTCATCTTGCACAATTCGCAGATGTCACTTCCATCTCTGTGCACAGGCCATCCACTACACCCTCAACAATGTCAACTTCACCGAAAACTATTGCGATCAATGGTCTGGTGGAGATTCTGACTTCTTTGAGGTTTATCCGGTTGGCGGCTCCTGCAATAATCTCTTAGTTCAATACAACTATTTCACAGGTCCGGACAACGCTGTTCATGGTGGCGACTCAGGGATTAACCTGAGCACGAGCGCCGGGCTACCGAACGGCAATATAGGTCCCAACGTCGTCATAGACACTAATTGGTTTGTTAGAACAGACTCAGGCCAGCAGGATGCCTGGCAGTATCATTCCATCGTGAATGACACCAGAGGAGGTGCTGGCGAAAGACTGGAGTTCACGTTCACCAACAATGGCATCTACAATGTGATGGGCACACCAGCCTACAACACCAGTATATTATTTGGTGCTCCCAGTTCCGGCGCCACGCAGAACGGCGGTGGGTTGGTCCATGACTCTGGAAACTACGTCATGTCAAATCCAACGTCCCTCACCGGCACCCTGTATCAGGGCGGCAATGGTGCTGGCAGGCTCTGATGAAACTCAATTCCGGCTTCCTGTTCGGAACTCCGATCGTGCAGTGCACGTGGCCTGATGGACCCGAGATCAATCCACAACTGCGTGAGGCCATCCTGGAGCACGCCAGTAAACATCCCGGCGTAAAATATACCAATATCGGGGGATGGCATTCCGAGGCAGGGCAACTGGAATTTTGTGGCAATGCAGGTCAGCAGTTGATCCGGCATATGTATGAGATGACCAATGAAGCGACCGCATGGCTTTATGCGCAAAATGGGCGCACGCCCGAACCTATGACATGGGGCATGTGGGCCTGGGCTATTGTTAACCAGCGAGGTGACCACAACAGTTTGCACACACATCCAGGCGCGACATGGTCCGGAGTTTATTACGTCGATCAGGGCGAGTCCGAACCTGATGCCAAAGGCACACCCATCCAGCTTTACGATGCCAACCAGGCGCGCTCGAATACCTTTTTCCCGAGCCTCATGAGTCCCAAGTGTCAGATCAACCCTAAACCCGGCCTGATGATCCTATTTCCGAGTTACGTGGCACATGCCGTGCCACCACATCAGGGAGACAGACCCCGGATTTCGATTGCTTTCAACATGCGCAAAGAACCGTTTCCCTGATTGATAACGCGGCCTTTATCGCAAATTCCAGGAGTCATACTGCGACAAGGGAGGATGGCGCGACC
>DAIRGS010000266.1:0-9777 GCA_036794395.1 Tepidisphaeraceae bacterium
GGGGATACGTTCCATCCGCCTTAAAACGCGGCGTCGGGAAGAGTTATCGCCAGTGCGGGCCCGCTGTAGGTTCCGCTGGTTTCTGGCGCAGCGTCGGCAATGATTTGCCGGTAGCCGCGCGGGATGAGTTGTGAGTAGTTGGGATCGTGCCTTTCCTGGACCTGCGCCCCATCAGCACTGAATGTGCCGAGCACGCCGGCGGGTAGCGGAACGCTGGGATTGTCGAGACTGGCGGTGACGGTCCAGTGCGCCGATGAGAGCATCAGGCGTCCCTCAAGAGCTTGGACGCATGGCCGCGCTTCTGAACCGCGAATGACAGCACGTCGTCCACCGCTCAATCTGCACGCGAGGCCGAAAGGCAACTTTGGCAAGCCCACGTTTATCCTCCGTTCGAACGCCTGGACATGAACCGCGCAAACGGCTTCATGCTACCTCTGATTTGAATAAAGCAGATTCTATGAGAACCGCGGGCTGCTGCACAAGTGCGGATGGGACACCGAGACGACAAGACTCTAACTTGTTAGCAGAAGGTGGGCTTTTGCGGTCCACTCATGCCGTATCGTCGAATGCACCGTTGGCAGGTACATCAGGAATGGCCGCACCCGCCGCGGGAATCTCAAAGTGATAGGCACCATCGCGCGGGTGCGTTTTCTTATCGTAAAAGTGTGTTACGATCCCCGATTGCGCAGCCCGCAATGCCGCCGCTTCGAAGAGCGGGCCATTGCCTTTGAAAGAGCTGGGTTGAAGGTCTACGACGTTGTAAAGAAAATACGCTCCCGGCAGTTGGATGTGGTGCGAAACCCTGAAGGCGGAACTCCAATAGCCGTAATTCCCGTACGAATTATTCGTGATCAGGCCCACCATGGCGTTTTGGACGCCATTCACAGGGTCTTCAATCCAATTGACGTTATGTCCTTTTGTTAGGCGCTTGTAGAGGGCGAGGACATTTCTGCCGGCGGTACTGTAATCCGACTGAGTTTGACGGATCTCATTCCCAATCATGATGCGCGCCTGATCATCCGGTGAGCGAATGGTGCTGCTTACAATGGCGGACTTCTGGCCTGCTTGCCTCAAAAGACCTTTCAAGATCGCGACCGATGGATCTGAAAGAACCGAGGTGTCTATCGGTTCACCGAGCGAGTTATATCCCGCCACAAGCGTTGCATCGGCTATTGCCACCACGTTCGGTGCTGAATCCACAACGGCACCAGGATCTGCGACCAGTATCAGATACTGCGTGCCTTCCGGGGCAGGATGTGATGCGAAGGCGCTGCCCGGCACGTTAAGGAGAACCTTACCGTTTCTTGTCCCGGCCGCGACGTCGTGAGAAAAGATCGGAGACTCATCTTCAGGGATGGTGTCGAACGTCGTGCCCGAGGCGTAGAACAGTTGCACCGACGTATCGGCGGCAAGAGCGCCAGTGACCGCATAGCGTAAAGTCACCCCACCCTTTTTCGGGTTCCAGTTGACGGCTTTGGGAACCAGCGGATCGCTCGACGCGAGACTAAATGCACCCAACGAAGTACCGACATCACCCCCTTGATCGTACGGGTGCGTGATGAATTGATCGTTGGGCGCCTTGCTGTCGGAGAATCGAAGAACGCCGTTCCCAGCCGAAACCAGCGTCACCGATATCCAAGGTCCGTAGTTACCGGCATTGATCACAGAAGAGTTCGCGCCGGCATTGATTGTGACATGTAAGCCGCGGCCTTGCTTGACGAACGCGGATTGCGCATTGGATGCGTCCAACGGCTCCGTCAACGACACCGGCCATGGAGTCTTTAGGTACGAAGTGATCTGACCGTCGGTCGCGAATTGCGGTACGAGTAGCCCGTCCGTACCATTCCAGGTCAATGTGCCCGAGAAACCGCTTCCATCCGACGTGATGTCCGAGATTTGCAGTTTCACGGTTCCCGAGACCGCCATGGTTGGTCCATTTGAACTGTGAGACACGGCGTGTCCACTCCAGGCGTCGTCCCATGTGCCGACAAACGCGGCGGTGGAGCTTTGAGCTCTTTCTCCCTCACCGAGAGCAGTGTGTTCTGCGGACACACCCGCGTGACGTTCCCTCAATGGCAAACTTGCTGCCGTGGGGTCCTCCGCCATGACGACCGCTGCATGGGTGACCGGATGTCGGCTTGGGGCGCCACCTAATGCGCCCGCGTCGGCGATACCGTGAACCGCCGACAGCAACACGCGCCGATCCAGCATTTCGACGACTGCCTGCCGGCTATGGACCACTTGGCCGGCACGCGGCCTCACGGCGGCGGCGGATTTGCTGGCGATCGATCTGTACGCAATGCCAGAATGCAACCTTAATAAACCCACGTTTATCCTCCGTTCGAACACCCGGATGTGAACAGCGCAAACTGCTTCAGCCGGTGGGGCGATGTGCCACCAACTGCTTGACAGCGCGCCTGTCATTCATGGACGTTTTTTTTCGCAACGTGATAACCCTGAGAACGTCATCATAGTGCGACGGATTGAGAACGCAATATACAGATAAAGATGTGTTTAATGCGGAAGAGTTCATCAACTCAATCGCATCCACGATTTGGTCGAATCGAGTTTTGCGAACGAAACCTTACAACTGCGACGATTCGATCATTCAAGAGCGCAACTTCACAATAGCTTTCCCATCTGAATCCGTTCCTCGACTGCATAACCCAGATTTTTGTAAAACGCGGCAACAGCCCGATTCCCCGCCAGAATCTGCAGGTTTACTTTGGCGCAGCCGTACCCTCGCAATCCCTTCTCGATTTCGCGCACCAGCAACGTCCCGATTCCCCTGCCGCGATGACCGGGCGCCACTGCCAGCGAATACACCCATCCCCGGTGCCCGTCGTATCCGCCCATCACCGTCCCGACCACGTCATTGCCCTCGATCGCGACGAGAAACAGATCGGGCTGTACTTCAAGTTTTTGCCGGATAACAAACGCCGGATCGTTGTGTGGCGCGCTGTAACCAAACGCCTCGCGCCACAAGTCGATGACCGCCTGTTCGTAGGTTTCTGCATAAATAACGATCTGAACCATTCACCCTCCGCCCGAAGTAATCCAAAGGCCCCTGTTCACACCCATGCCGCGTACCCCGCCGCGAAACCCCCACGCCGGGTAGCTGTACTCAGCGCCACCCCGGATTCTCCGAGCGCGCGTTTAAAACCGCATCAAGCCACTTAAACCACGCCTCAGTTCCCACCCACCACCGCCGACTCCGATTTCCAGAAATCCGGCCGCCAATAAGGCTTCCCACGAAACTGCCCATGCGCTTGCGGACCGTAATCGGGCTGACCCTGCGGTGGCACCGCTTCATCATACGGGGCCAGCGCAAACGCCTTAAGCGTGACCTGCCCGCGCACTGCCTGCGGGATCAAATCCGTGGCCTGAACGATGTTGTCCCATCTACCCAAAGTCCGATCGAGCGGCGTCTGCGGATCGGTCAAAAAATTGTCCAGCCACACCAGCAGACTTCCCCGCGGCGGCAAATCAAACAGCCGATCCCGCTCGCGAAGATCCGCCAGCGGATGGAGCATCAGATTGTAAAACTGCGTGCCCGCCGCGCGGGCTGGGTCGGGCGATGCGCTGTCGGCCCGGTGTTGAACCAGATACGGAATCACCGACCGACTAAAGTCTCGAATCGAGCAAGCGGCGGCCATGTACACAATGTTCGCGTAAAACTGTTTGCGTTGTTCCAGCAGATCGCGCCGTAGCCACTCATTGAGCACAATCGTGCCCATGCTGTGGCCGATCAATGTCACCTGATAATCACCCGAGGGATGGGTCGTCGCACGCGTATCGGGCCCGCGATCCGCGACAATCCGAAGCAGCTCCTCACGAAACACTTCAATCGCGCCGGTGGTGCTGAAATCCGCCGCCCGATTGGCGCGACCCTCTCGGGAAAGGCCTTTTTCTGATTGCGCCTCGTCCTTGTCTGGATTTGCGCCGAGCTGCCCGTCGAACGCCATCAGCGTCCGCCGTGACATATTCTGCCACGCCGGCGCACCCAGCCCGTCGATCAGCCACGACAAGCCGAACTTGGTTGGTGCGGTCAAGGCATATGCGATCTCCATCCCCAGCAGATGTCCCCGATCCACATCCAGATCCGGGCCAATGATAATGCGAATTTCCTCGCGGCGTTTTCCTGGATTCCGATTTATCTTGTCGCGGCGTTGCGCTTCTTGCAGATTCTTAAACGCGTTGGCCACCGCCTGCCCATGGCGGGCTTTGGCCCACCGCTCCGATGCCGCGTCGGAAGATTGGGAGGTCGGCCCGGCGCGGTCCAAGTGTCGGTCGGGCGGAGGCGGCGCTGCATTGAATCCCCGCGCCGCCGCGACATCGCTTTCAATCTGATTGACCCACACCAGCGGCGCGCGCGTCACCGCACGCCCCAGATCGGCCAGCAAATAAACCGGCGACAACAGCTTTCTCAGCACTGAATCATCAGCCTGCCCCTGCGTGATCGTGGCCAGATGCTCGCCATAGGTGTTAAGGAAATCCGAATTCCAATCCAGATAAATGGGGTAGTATCCGGCGGCCATCACCTGGTCGATCTCCCCATCGGCTGACGTGAGCGATGATGCCGGCGCGTTCATTCCGCCGTGCACGAAGATCAGGATCTTCCGATCCGGATGGGTCGATTGAAAACGGCGCATGGAGCCGAACAGATGCGCCAGTTGAGATCTGAACTGCGGCATCTCCAATGCAGCGCCCTCCGGCGACGATGGGTCATGCGGAATGCCGTGGCCATCAACGGAGATCACATGATCTCGAATATCATCAGGGCTGTGCGCCAAAGGCGCCGGCGACCCGCAGCCCGCCAACAGGCAAAACCCAAGCATCCCCATGCAAATGATTGCCGTGTACCGTTCGCGGTTTAATTTCATTTCAGGTCCTTAAGTCGCTTACTGGCGTGCCGCATCGCAGTTTATCGGCCGCACGGGCAAATCATCACAACAGGTTTCCAAAGTCGCCACCCATTCATGCCGAAACTGATAATGCGTGGCAAGATCGTTGTGTTCGCCATCGCGCATGCATCAGGGAATAAGTGAACACCGGTGGGAATGTCGCTAACTGAATCCAAGTTCCGCTCGATCATGTCGGCCCTGCGTTCCGACACGAACAAAGCCGACGAAAAACGGCGAGCGCCGCGTGTTGGCGTCGGAATACGAGGGCTGGTCCTCGTTCATTCGACGCGCAAGGTGTACCCCGTATCCATCCGCGACCTGTCGATGGGGGGCATCGGCCTGACCTGCGAGCAGCGCCTCGCTGCCGGCGAGCATATTTCACTGGTGCTCACCAAGGCGGACGGAAAATCCACTCATATTCTCTATGAGGTCCGTCACTGCCACGAGGCGATCAACGGCATTTTTGATGTCGGTGCAAAGCTTGTAGAAGTTGCAGCTACTACCCCCGCACCCGCTCCAGCCCAGGCGCAGCCCACTGTTGAACAAACGTCCGCGCGGCAAGCTGTCGCGCCTGCCTAAGCGCGCTCGTTTCTAAGCGTGGCACCCATCCATCTGAGCTGACTAGTTAAGCCAATCGTCGATTGGAATGTTCTTGAATTGAAATGGAATAATCACGTCACGGGTTTTTTGTGGGATGTCCCATATCAGTTTGGCAGGCGGGCCGGTTGGCGTACCGCCCCGTGCGGCCGGTCGGGTCGAGAAAGTCACTTCCAGTTCGATGCTTTCCAGGCCGGGCGTGCGATCGGGCGGGCCTGCTGACAGCTCATGTCCCCCGGCATCAAGCAGCTTCAGGGTGCGGTGCATCAAGTCCGCGATCTCATTGATTTGAACGTCCCCTCCCGAAGAGCCGGACGGAATGGTGGCTCGTAGTGCGTAGCTGTCGCCCGTTCCGGAGACGCTTTCGAGCGTAACTGGAATCGAATCGATGGTTCGTGAAACCGAACCCATATTCATCGGATCCGCAATTTCCCAACGCGTCGATCCGCCCAATACGCACACAGTAAGCTGCCCGCGAAGTTCGCTGATCTTTTCCGCCTCGGGCGGCTTTTGAAAAAGCCCGGAGACCTGTCGCGGCCCGTTCTGCACGCGGTTGTTATTCACAAACCGCCCGCCAAAGCCACGGCCGCCGCGTCCAAATCCCCGGCCGGATTGCGACGTCAGCGGATTGCCCTGATCATCCACCGCCTTATCCAGTTTTAAAGCCGTTGTTCGCAGGATCGTGATCTTGGGCTCGGGAATGACGCTGAGCTCCACCGCCATTCCCCGCCCCCGACCACCGCTGCCACCGGCCCGAGCGGTCAGTAGAAACGCTCCGCGCGAAATGGTTCCCTGCGGCACGCGCCCCGACCCTCGCGTAATGCGCAGCTCCTGGGAATCAGACAAATAATCGATGCTCAGCTGGTTGCCGAGCTCCCGCATGGCATCCCAAAAAGGCGCATGATCCAGATTCAGCGTGACCGTCGGCCACCGATCCAGCTTCATCAGATCGATGGGATAAATCGGCAGCGATGCATTGGCTTGCTTGCCCATGGAATTGAGCACATCGGTGGCCGGAGCACCTTTGACGTGTAGTGTGATCAGCGAAGGACCAAACAGCCGGTTGTCTTCAATAAGCTGAAGGGCCAAGCCGACATTCTTGCGCTGTTCCTGATCGAGCGTGCGCCGCAGGAGGTTCTTAACCGCTTCGTCACCAGCCGGGCCAAGCCCAATGAGCTGATGGATGGCATCGCGGCGCTCGTGCCAGTCGGGATTCGATAACGACTCAAGCAGTTTGTCCGGCGAGGAAATCAATCCGTCCGCGGCGTTTTCAGGTGGATTTGCCGGGGGGTCGGCAGCACGGGCACCCTGTACACCGGCCATGATCGTCAGTGCAACGATAGAGGCAACCCAGGTTGAGTACATCCGCGCCATTGGATCGGACCTCCACCTGGGGGCAAAGTTTAGCCACGATCGGTCCCGAACGCCAATGTAATGCACTTGCCACGGTCAATGCCGTGGGCCATCATGCAAAATCTCTCTGGAAAGTTGGTCTGCCAGGCAGGAAAAGCAAGGACGGTTCATGGGCGAGATGACATTCGATCAGGCGTTCTCCCAGGCGCATGACCACTACATCAATGGCCGCTCAAAAGAAGCCGAAGCGATCCTGCTTCAGATCCTGGCCGTGTTTCCCGATCAGCCCGAGACGGTGCAATTGGCGGGGATCGTCATGCACAATATGGGGCGGGGCTCGGCGGGGATTGAGATGATTCGCCGGGCAATCGATTTACAGCCCAACTCGGCTCCATTCCACTCCAACCTGGGTGTGATGCTCGCCAACCTCCCTGAAACCGAGGGAGCCCTGGCGGCGTTTCGTAAGGCAATTGAGCTCGACCCCGCTCTTGCCGATGCTCACAACAACATAGGCAATCTGCTCAAGATGACCGATCGCCGCGATGAGTCAATCGAGGCCTATCGCAAGGCGCTCGCGCTTCGGCCGGATTATCCCGAAGCGCACAATAACCTGGGTGCGGCCCTCGAAGAAAAAGGCGAACTGGACGAGGCCCTCGTCGAGCTGCACCAGGCCATCAAGCTCGTGCCCACCTACCCAGAGGCACTGAATAATCTGGGCAATGTTTACCAGGACATGGGCCGTCTCGATGAGGCGTTCGACGCGTATAACCGCAGCCTTGCAGCCCGGCCCGCCAACCCCGATGCGCGCACCAACCGGGGCAATGCGTTTCGAGCGATTCAAAAACTGGACGAGGCACTGGTGGATTACCGGGCCGCTCTTGAGCTGCGGCCGCAATACCCCGAGGCGTTGTGGGGCGTCGCGTTTGCCCGCTTGATCCAGGGCAACTTCGAAGAAGGCTGGCGAACCCTCGAATCCCGCTGGAGCTTAAAGGACCGCCCGCTGTTCTGGCATTTCACCGAGCCGATGTGGGACGGCACCGACCCAACCGGCAAAATCATCGCCCTGTTCAGCGAGCAGGGCCTGGGCGACACGATTCAGTTCATTCGATACGCGTCGATGGTTGCCGCCCGAGGGGCGCAGGTCATGCTGCTGTGCCAGCCGGAACTCAAACGTCTGCTGACCGGCCAACTCGGAATTCAATACGTCACATCCGACGGCCAAAACCGCCCCTTAGCTGCGGCCCAGTGTCCGCTCATGAGCCTGCCCAGAATTTTTGGCACGACCCTGTCGAACGTACCCGCGCCGGTGCCTTATCTGAATCCCGATCCGAAGCTCGCCTCCAATTGGCGCCAGCGCATGCTGGGCACGCCCGGCGGCTTAAAGGTTGGCCTCGCCTGGGCCGGGAGCCCGGCTCATCGCAACGATCGCAATCGATCAATCCCCTTGGCGATGCTGACGGGCCTCGCGCAAATCCCCAATGTCACGCTTTTTAGTCTCCAAAAGAATCGCCCGGCCCGCGACGCCGGGACTTCCATCGAAAAGATGATCGACTGGACCGACGAATTCACCGACATGGCCGATACCGCGGCCCTGGTGTCCAATCTCGATCTGGTCGTTTCCGTCGATTCGGCCGTGGCCCACCTGGCCGGCGCACTCGGCAAGCGCACCTGCACCCTCCTGCCCCACGCCCCCGATTGGCGCTGGCTCCTCAACCGCACCGATTCCCCCTGGTACCCCACCATGCGCCTCGTCCGCCAACCCGCCGCCAATGACTGGCAAACGCCGATCAGGCAGCTGACCGAGCAGATTACCCATTTGGCCGGGCGGGCGGGAAATATGTGACAGAGTGGTGGGAATCGTTGAAAGTGGGGATATCCCGCTTGCCCACCCATTGACTAGAACTTACAATTGGACTGTTCTCGTGGAAGGGTCGGGTTTATGGCTGGCACTAAGGCAAAGCGCCCTACAAAAGCAAGAAAGGCCGGAGACATCGATCGCGGTATGGATCTACCTCCGGACGCGCAAGTCGCAAAGACCGTGACGAAGACGGCGGACAATAAGGGGCGGGTTGTTCTGGGCAGCAGATTCGCAAATCGAGCCGTCATCATCGAAAAATTGAACGAGACCGAAATCATCGTCAAACTTGCTCGCGTCATCCCCGAGAAGGAAGCGTGGTTGTATGAGAACGCGCAGGCTCTGGCCGCTGTTCGCACGGGTCTGGCTGAGGCGCGGGCCGGGAAGGTGACGCGCGGGCCGGACGTGGGGGTTGATTCAAAATTCGCAACAAAGCTCGAGGGCTGAGCAGTGGCGTTCACCTGCTTTTGGGCCCCGTCCGCCGCGGACCAGTACGGCAAACTCAAGGCCGATGCCACGGCTTCACTGGAAGGCCGCACGGCCAACAGGAAAGTGAAGGCCAAACCGGCCGAAGGATTATTCAAGCAAGTCCACGAATGTATTGCGAAACTGCTGAATAACCCCCGGCATCCAAGCCTGAACACCCACAAGTACGATTCGCTTGAGCATCCCTACGACGCGAAACAGCCAGTATTCGAAGCCTACGCACAGAACCGAACCCCTGGGTCATATCGGGTCTTCTGGTGCTACGGTCCAAAGACCGGCCAAATCACAATTCTCGCGATGACGCCGCACCCGTGAGTCATAAGCCAAAAGTGTCCGTCGACCGAAACGGGGACGCAGCTAGTTTTAGAAACTAGCTGCTTCCCCGTTTCGGTCGTCCTCCCCAAGGCAGCCCGAACACCACCGTGAACAGCGGAATGATGCACTCAACAAAAGGGTGCCCGTCGCAGGGCATTCCGCCGATTTAGGCTAAGATCGGAGACGTGTGCCGCCGCCTGCTTACCATCGCCTCCGCCCTGTCGATCTACCAAGCAGACTACACCCCAACCGACAGCTTTTCACGGT
>DAIRGS010000040.1:0-9165 GCA_036794395.1 Tepidisphaeraceae bacterium
ATCCTTGACCGCCACCGAAGATTACCCCAAATCAAAGGCGTGACAAAGCACTAGCGGGCCCGGCGCACCGCGACCCATCGCATGCGCTCAGCGCAATCTTTCCCTACTTGCAACAGCAGCCTCATTCAGCATTAACTCACGCAGTTGGGGAGAACGGCTGATAGCTCCCAAGATTCGACGTAATTCCAATCGCGTAATTGCCCACACTTGGGTCGACGGAACTGAGAACCACTTCATACCGAGTGCCGGCGATGGCTTGGAACTCGCCAACGGCATCGACGCTGCGAGCGGAATTGGAATCGTAGACGACGAGCGCGGTGGAGTTGTCATCGTTGATCTGCAGCACTTCGACGGTGGGGGCGAATGCGTTGGATTCCATGACGACGTCGGCCGTGCCGCTGGCGGTAGCGGTGATCACGAATGCATCGCCCCATCGCCCATTTTGCAGATCGAACGAATTACTGCCCAGAGTTCCGGTGCCGATGACGACCAACTGCGAAGACGGCGGAGGCGTCGGAGTGGGCTGGGGAGTGGGTTGGGGGATGATCGTTGTGGGGACAGCGGTGAATGTGCAGGAGGTGAACCCGTTGACGTTTGCCAGCAACTGATCGCCGGTCAGATTGAGATAGCCGCCATCGCCCGGCGTAGCCTGATTGAATCCCCAGGGGTTGCGCATCATGACCGTGCCGTCGCCGTTGACCTGAACGACGGAATACACGTGGCTTGGCACAAGCTCCACAGCCTGCTGGCTACTGGCGTAGTCGATGACTGCTCCGGCGGCAAGCTCGTTGTTGATCTCACTGACAAGCTGACTTCCGGTGCGGAATTGATAAGCGAACAAGCTGCCAAGGTTGCTCCCGCCCAGATCCGCGAAGACTTCGGCCCCTGATCCGAAATCGATCTGTGAATAACTTGCCGGTTGATCCGGATGGCGGAAGAAGCAGAATGCTTTCTCCATCACGGCAACCCAGATCGAACCGCCGGTGCCCAGGCCTGCAAAGACAGGCTTCCCTGCGGTATCAACCGCGAAGCTGGCGTCGACGTTTTCAAAAACGTCCTGGCCATTGCGTTCAAATTTCACCTGAAAGGTGCCGTTGGCCAACTGGGTGACGTCCTGCTGAATCAGGCCCGGATCGTTGCGGGCAATATCAGAGAGCGTGGCGAGGAAGTAACAATCGCCAACGCCGCCTTGAACGATGTCATCGGGCGAAGGACCGCCGGTTGCGAAGAGGGGGTTGGCGGAGAAGTCGTTCCAACCGGCAAAATTATTGACGTTTGAAATATCGGGCTCAACGCCAAATCCACCGGTCGGAATAGGCAAACCGCCAGGGCCCTGCGGATCGGGTACGGGAGCAGCGGTGCCATCCGGGGCGACGGCATGAATCTTGAGTTTGTAGCCGGTTGTAGGGCCGGTGATCCGCTTATGCGAGACACTTCGGGTGGCTGGGGCTTTGCCAGCGCTGGCGGCAAAGCCGATGCCGATGTCGAGATAATACGTGCCGGGATCAAGGCGCTGATAAAAGCCAGACGCCTTTGCGCCGTTGGTGCCGCCCGTACTTAGACCAGAGCCGTCCTCGAAAAGAAGCGTCACGGAATCGCTTTGTTTGAGATTGCTGAGGGTGATTTGCAGATTGATCGGGGCGGTCACATCAAACTTATAAAGGTTGTCGCTTACCAGGCCGCCGACGTTGCCACCAGCGGTTGCCGTTGCTTTAAGCTTCATGGGCCGGAGAACGGTCGCCTCACTCAGGGCGGAAAGTCCGACACCACTTAGAAGCCGGCGGGATTCGAGTGACTCGCACGCGTAGATGGCACGACGCCGGGCGACGATTGATTTGCCGGTGAATAACTTATTTTTAGGAGTAGACGTACGCGTAGACGGCGTTTTAAACATGGATTTTTTTCTTCCCTGTGCTTCAGGTTCAGCGAAATGATCGTACGGACATTCTATCGAAGGAAGTCCACTTATCAATGTCGTAATACACACCGTTTGCTCGCCTTTAATATCGCAAGCTCCGGTAATTTCCGCACATTTCCGAAATTTTGATGCTGCGTTTGCAATACGCCGCGATCGAAAGACGAGGCTCGGCAAGAACCACGCACTCCCGAGGAAGTGAGACGCAATCAATGTTTGGGACGAATGAGCGATTCCTGTACTGATTGGACGCGTGGGCGCGAAGGCGTTATTTTCCCAACATGTTCGTGACGATTCCCTCCTTTCGCGGCGGGCAGAAGCTGGAACGGTGTCTGGCAGCCCTTCGCGCCCAGAGCGTCGCTCCGAAGATCTACGTACACGACAACGACAGTAAAAACATTGGATTTACGGCCGCGGTCAACGAAGGGCTGCGGCGCGCGCTCAAGAGCGGCGAGGAATACGCCCTGGTTCTTAACCAGGATGTTTACCTTCGCCCCGACGGAATTGAGCGGCTGACCGAGTTTCTGCGCACCCACCCGCGTTGCGCGATTGCAGGGGTAAAGCAAACAGACGAAAAAGATCTCGATCTCGTCCAGCATGGCGGATGCGGGGCGGCGTTTCCGTCGGGGCTGCATGTTCGCGGGCGAAAGAGCCGGGGGGAATGCGCGGTTTCGCTGCCGATGCCCTGGGTCAACGGTGCGGTGATGGCCGCCCGGCTCGATGCGGTGATCGACTTTGGCGTGATGGACCAGAACATGTTCCTGATCGGCTCAGACTCCGACTGGTGCTACACCGCCCGCCAGCGCGGGTGGGAAGTCTGGTATTGCGCAGAATGTGAAGTGATCCACGAGGGTGGGGTCACCACCGGAGCGCCTATCCCTGAACTTCAGCCCATTTTCTATCGCGACATGACTTACTGGCGGGACAAATGGCTTGGCACGCGGACATTTGAAAAGTTGAAAAGTTGGAAAGTGAATGTCCCGATGTAAGTGGGAGAGTAGGCAGTAGGCTGAAATAGAGTCAGCAGTCAGCAGTGGGCGGTCGGCAGGAATGAATGAGCCGGCTGTCGCCACATTTTTCTGCCCACTGCCCACTGCCCACTGCCTGCTGCCCACTGCCTGCTGCCCACTGCCCACTGCCTACTGCCTACTGCCTGCTGCCTGCTGCCATCTGAAACTTCACTTCCCCTCCGACTATGGTCATGACCGCTCGGCTTGTTACTTCCCAGCCGTGGAAGGGGCAGTTTCGACTTTTGCCGGCAAACTGTTCGACGTCGATTTTCCAATTGTGATTTGGGTCGATCAGCGTGACGTCGGCATCGGCGCCTTCGGCAAGCGTGCCCTTGGTCGACTTGATGATCCCGGCTCCGCGCGCGGTCATCAGATCAATTAGCTTCAGCCAACTGATGTGGCCCGGCTCAACCAGCGCCTTGACGTAAAGCGGCAAAGCGCATTCCAGCCCGATGATTCCGAACGGGGCATGCACAAATTCAAGTTCTTTCTCCTCAGCCAAGTGCGGCGCGTGATCGGTGGCCAGACAATCGATTGTTCCGTCCTTGATTCCCTCAATGCAGGCTTTGACGTCCATCGCTGTCCGCAGGGGCGGGTTCATCTTGTAGTTGGTGTCGTATCCCCGGCAGTATTCGTCGGTCAGAAGAATGTGGTGCGGCGCGACTTCAGCCGTCACGTTCAGGCCATCCCGCTTGGCACGGCGAATCAGTTCAACGCTTCCGGCGGTGCTGACGTGCTGCACGTGATACCGGCAGCCGATCGTCCGATTCAGCAGCAGATCCCGCGAAATCATGAGCTGCTCGGCTTCTGACGGAATTCCGGGTAGTCCGAGCGTCGCCGACACCAAGCCCGCGTGCATCGCGCCGCCGCCCAGCGTGGGCTCTTCGCAGTGCTGCATCAGGACGGCATCGAACATCTTCGAATATTGGAGTGCTTTACGCATGACCGAGGCATCAGCCACGCCCACGCCATCGTCGCTGATCGCGACCGCCCCGCGCTGGAGCATGGAGCCAATCTCGGCCAGCTCCTTGCCCTCACGTCCCTTGGTGATAGCGCCAATAGGCCACACGTTCGCCAAGCCGACGCGCTGACCCTCGCGCAAGATGAACTCGATCTGCCCTTCGTTATCCAGGGGCGGCTTGGTGTTGGGCATGCAACAGACGGTCGTGAACCCCCCCGCCACCGCCGCGGCGGAACCGGATGCGACGGTTTCCTCCTCCTCGTCGCCGGGCTCACGGAAATGGACGTGGATGTCGATGAGGCCGGGAGTGACGTACAGGCCCGTTGCGTCGATCACTCGATCCCCGTGGCCCGGGTTTGCACCCACCGCGGCGATCTTGCCATCACGGATTAATACATCCGCCCGCCCTTCGAATTTGCGCGAGGGATCGAGCACAGTACCGTGTTGGATAAGCAGTGTTTTCATCTGTGGATCATCACGATGCGCGCAAAAGCATCTTCAGGCCGCGCGCGACAATTTGCGCTCGGCTCAGGCCCTCGCGCTTCGCCAGCGCATCGGCGCGTTTCAGCAACCCGCCTTCGATCGTCAGCGAGACCGTTTTCGCTCCTTCGCCAACTTTCGGACGGCCGCGGAGACGGCGTCGTTCTTTGAACTTTCGCCATGCCTTGCGCTGTTCCGCTGTGAGCGGAAGCGTCTGGGCTCGGGTGAACTCGCGATCCAAAGCATGATATTCGCGTTCCTTCCGGTCATCGGATAACGCGTTAAAAGCGTCGATTGGCGATAGCTTCCGTTTGTTCATATTCATCTCCGGCGGCCGCGGCGCCGGCGGGTCGTCAGCGGCATGGCATGAATGATGAAAATCGTTCCATCGGCATCGAGCAGGTACACGACCTGTACCATTCGGCCACCTTCTCCGCGTCCCTGCACCATTAACTTGTCGCGGCCACCGCGGCGCGGCCACCCGCGCCCCGGATGATCCACGATTCGCTCCGCCTCCAAGCGACCGACGCCATGACGCGTCGCATGATCGAGGTTCCATTCGTTCCAGCGAAACTCGCTCATCTAAGCGACGCTCCAATTTAACTATATAGGAAATTCAATCAACCGGCAAGAAATGGGTGCCAACCTCCGACGGCGGGCCTCACGCTCTCCCGTCCGGCACTTGGGACACCAGATAAAGGACTGCCATCCTCACCGCCAGTCCATTAGTCACCTGGGTTAAGATCCCGCTTTGCGGCCCGTCTGCAATATGCGAGCTGATTTCCAGGCCGCGATTCATTGGACCAGGATGCATGACGAAGACGTCCTTTTTGCAGCGGGCGAAGCGATCCGTCGTCAGGCCAAAAAAACGGGTGAATTCTCGTACAGTCGGAAACTGGCTGCTTTTGATGCGCTCGAACTGGATGCGCAACATGTTCACCACATCCACCGAGCCGATGATTGAATCAAAATCGTGCACCACCTTCGCACCGAGCTTTTCAAACACTTTGGGCACCAGAGTGGGCGGACCCACCAGGATGACTTCAGCGCCCATTTTCGTCAGGCCCCACAGATTCGACCTCGCTACCCGACTGTTCACAATGTCCCCGACAATCGCCACCTTCAGCCCTTTAATCCGGCCAAATCGCTCCTGAATGGTGTACAGATCCAGCAGACCCTGCGTCGGATGCTCATGAGCCCCGTCACCGGCGTTCACGATGCTCGGCTTGAGGATCCGTGACAGCACTTCCGCCGAGCCGGCAGCGCCGTGGCGGATGACAATGATATCGACGCCCATCGCCTCAATGTTGCGGGCCGTGTCGATCAGCGTCTCGCCCTTGCTGATGCTGCTGCCTTTTTCGGAAAAGTCGATCACATCCGCCGAAAGGCGCGAAGCGGCCAGCGAGAAACTGGTCCGCGTTCGGGTACTGTCTTCGAAAAACGCATTGACCACTACCCGTCCGCGGAGGGCGGGCACTTTCTTCACGCTGCGCGTGGAGACTTCCTTGAAGCTCTTGGCGGTTTCGAGAACGAATTGGATTTCATCAGCAGAGAGTTCCTGGAGGCTGAGCAGATGCTTGCGCGTCCAGCGCGTCGGAGCGGCAATCGAAGTTGGGTCGTCGCTCACAGGAGTCATGCCCGGGGCTCCACTGAAATTTCGTCTTTGCCATCAGTTTCGCGAAGCCGGACGTTGACGCGGTGGTCCGGCGGAACGTCGCTGAGGGTGAGCCCGACAAAATCGGCCTGGATCGGCAATTCGCGCCCGCCTCGATCGACAAGGACCGCTAATCGGATCATGCTGGGCCGGCCAAAATCCGCCAGGAGATTCAAAGCGCTTCGCACCGATCTGCCCGTGAACAAAACATCGTCCACCAGAAGCAGCGGCTTGTTATCGATGGAAATATTCAGGTGCGTCGGACGAATCAGCGGTCGGGGGCCGACTTCGGAAAGGTCGTCGCGATAAAGCGTAATATCGAGGATCCCTCGACCGATGCCCGTGTACCCTTGCGATTCGAGGATCCGCATCACGCGCTGCGCGAGCACTTCCCCGCGAGTTAAAACGCCGACAATATTGAAGGCTTTATCGCGTGGGAACGCCGTGACAATGCGCTCGACCAGATGATCGACCACCCGCCCGACATCAGTTTCATCGTAATAATTCCGCACGCGGCTCGCGAAGGTATTTGAGCGAGGCGGAAGATTCAATCGAGATTCTTATCGCCAATGCGAGAGAACGGTCACTCATCACCATTTCCGTTAGCTCCGGATTGAGTAGCTTGGGCCAAGATAGGTGCTCTTTCGCGCGTGCCATCTTCCGGCTGAACATTGCGGCCGGTGAGCCTTCGAATCACGGTAAAAAAGACCGGCGTCAGGAATATGCCGAAGAACGTGACGCCGAGCATTCCGTAGAAAACCACGGTCCCCAAGGCCTGTCGCATTTCGGCACCGGCCCCGCTGGCGAGGATCAACGGGACTACGCCAAAGATGAACGCGAAACTGGTCATCAAAATCGGTCTGAGGCGGAGTTCCGCGGCGTTGATGGCAGCCTCCGACGCTTTCATGCCGGGATGGTGCTCCTGCTGCTGCTTGGCAAATTCCACGATCAACACCGCGTTCTTCACGCTGATGCCCGCCAAGACCACGAAGCCGATCTGCGTGAAGATATTGTTGTCCATGTGCCGCGCCCACACGCCGACAATGCCGCAAAGAAGGCACATCGGGACAATTAGGATAATCGACGTTGAAAGCGCGAAGCTTTCGTACTCGGCGGAGTGGGTTAGCCACACAAACAGCACGCACAGCGGAAAGATATAGAGCGCCGAATTGCCGGCCGATTTTTCCTGGAAGGCCATTTCCGTCCACTCCCAGCCGTACTCGCGCGGCAGCGCTTCATTCGCCACGGCCTCCATTGCGACCAGAGACTGCCCACTGCTGTAGCCCGGCGCGGCATCGCCATTAATCTCGGCGGATGTGTAAAGATCATAGCGCTGGAGGCGATCGGGGCCGGTGATGTCTTTCAAGTCCATGACCGCGCCCAGCGGGACCATCTGTCCAGATGCATTACGCGTCTGAAGAACCGCCATGTCCGATGCCTTGGCGCGGAATGGCGCATCGGCCTGGGCCATGACGTGCCACGTACGTCCCAGATAATTGAAATCGTTGATATAGACGCCGCCCAGATAGACTTGAAGGGCGGTAAATACATCGGTCACGGAGACATTTTGCTGTTTGGCTTTTACGCGGTCGATATTGCTGTAAAGCTGTGGCACGGCAGCACGAAACGTTGTGAACATCGCTTTGTTGAGTTCGGGGCGCTTACCCGCAGCGTCGGTTACGCTTTGGGTTACTTTCTGAATTTGTTCGGGCGATTGAGTGCCGGAGCGATCCTCGATCATGATTTTGAAACCGCCTGCCGTGCCGATTCCGCTTACCGCGGGCGGGAGGAGAACCATGACCATTCCGCCCTGAACCTCGCGGAATCCGCCACGCAAACGTCCGGCAATCGCGGCGGCGCTCATGTCTGAATGACCCGCGCGCTCTTTGAACGGTTTAAGGTGCATGAACACCAAGCCGGCAGCCGACGAACTGGCCCGCGTCAGGATCGAAAAGCCCGCTACGGAAAATGCGTCCTGAATGCCCGGGGTTTTCAGGGCAATTCCGGTTAACTGCTTCATCACCGCCTGCGTGCGATCGATCGATGCCGCGTCGGGCATCTGCACGTTGACCATCAAATAGCCCTGATCCTGGTTGGGGATGAACGCAGTTGGGACATGTCGGAAGCCGAGGTAACCGAGGTAAACCAGCCCCCCGTACACGATTAGAGCGATGACGGAGAAACGCACCACATGATGAAGCATGCGGGCGTAAAAGCGGTTGAGCCCCTCAAATCCCTTATTGAATAGCCGGAAAAACCAGCCCAGTGACAGATCGAGCCCGCGAGTCAGCCAGTCCTGTTTAGCGCCGTGCGGACGCAGTAGCAACGCGGATAGCGCCGGACTCAGGGTCAGCGAGTTGAAGGCTGACAGCAGGGTCGAGAATGCGATCGTCAGGGCGAACTGCCGGTAGAACTGCCCGGTGATCCCGCCGACAAATGCGACCGGAATGAACACCGCTGAGAGGCCAAATGCGATGGCGATGACCGCCGGCGTCACTTCATCCATGGCGCGGTAGGTTGCATCGCGCGGGCTGAGTCCCTGTTCGAGCCAACGCTGGACGTTCTCAACCACCACGATCGCATCATCCACGACGATGCCGATCGCCAGCACCAGCCCGAACAGCGACAACGTGTTCATCGAAAAACCGACGAGCCACATCACCGCGAACGTGCCCACCAGTGACACCGGAATCGCCAGAATCGGCACCAGCGCCGCCCGCCAGCTCTGAAGAAAAACCAGTACAACCAGCGCCACCAACGCTACCGCAATGAACAGGGTCTTGACCACGTCATGCATGCTGTCGCGCACGAACGTCGTGGTATCGTGCGCGATGGCGTAATCCATTCCCGCCGGGAATCGCTCCTTGAGCTTCTTCATCTCGTCGTAGATCGCGTTGGCCGTCTGGATTGCGTTGGTTCCGGGCAACTGAAAGACCGCCAAGCCCACGGCCGGGTGGCCGTTGTACACGTTCGAGGTGCTGTAGTCGGCCGCCCCAAGTTGCACGCGGCCGATGTCTCCAAGCTTGGTAACCCGGCCATCGCTGCCGACCTTGACCACGATGTCTGCGAACTGACTGGGCTCTGTCAGACGGCCCTGGGCATTCACCGTGTATTGGAACTGCGCCGCCCCCGCCGCCAGAGGCGG
>DAIRGS010000040.1:9175-34721 GCA_036794395.1 Tepidisphaeraceae bacterium
ACTGCCGATTGGAAAATGCCACAGGCGCCGATCGTACCGGCGGCAACCTGCACGTTCTGCTCTTTCACCGCATTAACCACGTCGCCGGCAGTCATACTGCGGGCGGCCAACTGATCCGGATCGAGCCACAGCCGCATCGCATAGTCGCGAACGCCAAAGATGGTGATGTCACCGACGCCCGGCAATCGCGCGATCTGATCGCGGATCTGAAGCGTGACATAGTTGCTCATGAAAAGCGTGTCATGGGATTCGTCCGGCGAGAACATCGCCACCGCGAGCGTGATGTCGGGCGATGCCTTCTTGATCGTGATGCCAAGCTGCTGCACCTCCTGGGGCAACTGCGGTTGCGCGATGGCCACCCGGTTTTGCACCTGAACCTGGGCCACGTCCAGATTCGTGCCCGTCTTGAACGTCACGGTGATGGTGACGGTGCCCGTGTTGGTTGACTGGCTCGACAGGTACAGCATGTTCTCGACGCCGTTCACTTGCTCTTCGATTGGCGTGGCGACTGTCTGCGAGACCGTTTGGGCATTGGCGCCGGGATAGGTTGCGCTGATCGTTACGGTAGGCGGCGCGATCGGAGGGTATTGCGCGATCGGCAGGGTGAAGATCGAAAGTCCCCCGGCAATGAGCGCCACGAGCGAAAGCACGATCGCAAACACCGGTCGATCGATGAAGAAATGGGCGAATTTCATTCGTTCTGCCCCCCTACCGGTGCCGCGCTTGCGCCACCGCTGGGGCGGGTTGCGGCGGCCGGTCGCGTTTGGGTTGGGTCGGGCAATGATTTTTCGAGCGCTTTCAAATCGGCATCGGAAATGGGAGCTTCATGCGCCGTGACCTTCGCGCCGGGCCGGGCTTGTTGAAGTCCGCTGACAATCACCGCTTCGCCCGGCTTGAGGCCCTCAACAATTGCCCGAAGCGAGCCGAACACCGCTCCGAGTTTGACCGGCTGGTTCTTAACCGTGCCTTCGTTATTAACTACCGAAACGAAACGCTCGTTTTGCTCGGTGCCGATGGCCACGTCAGGGACCAGCAGAGCATCGTACTTCGCGCTGGCTGGGATGCGCATCCGGGCGAACGCGCCCGGCGTGAGCATCCCATTGGCGTTCGGGATAACCCCGCGGATCTGAACCGTCCCCGTGTTTACATCCACCCGATTGTCCATGAAATCGATTATGCCTTCGTACCGATCATCGGTTTCATTTTCCAGTTGAACGAAGCACGCGATCCTGGAGTTGCCGATATTGCCCTGAGCGTCACCGGCCGCCATCTTCTGGTATCGCAGGCCGACTCGCTCTGGAATATTGATGTAACAATAGAGCGGATCGACCGAGACGATGGTGGTCAGCAGGGTTGACTGGCTCTGCCCGCTTCCGCCATTGACCAGATTGCCAATCTGCACCATCTGGCGACTAACGCGTCCATTGATCGGAGCGGTCACACGCGTCCACTGAAGGTTCAATTGCGACGTCTCAAGCGCCGCATTCGCCGCCGCCAGCGTCGCCTGAGCCTGCTCGACATTTGCCTTGGCGGTGTCGTAATCCTCTTCCGAAATGGCTTTGGTGTTGCGAACTTTATCCAATCGCCTCAGCGTCGCTTGCGCCAAATCCAGTTGTGCCTGCCCCCGCGCGACGTCGGCCTTCTTGCTATCAACATCCGCTTTGAATGGGCGATCATCAATGACAAATAGAACATCGCCCTGATGAACCAACGAGCCTTCCTTGAAGCTCGCCTCGACAATCAACCCACTCACGCGCGCCACAACATTCGACGTATCCGGCGACGTGAGGTACCCGCTGTAGCTTTCCCACTCAATGACCTGGTGCTGAATCGGATAGCTGATCGTGACGGCCGGCGGCTCGGGAGGCGCGTTCTCCTTTGGCTTGTCACATGACGCCGCGACGGCGAGAACGAGTGCGAGTTGTATGATCTGACACAGGGGCAGGCGGAGGTTTGAGGGAACCCTCATGTATTGAGGGTACGATGTTTAAAACGTTTCCGTCAACGCCAAACCAAGGAAACACGCTCACGCGGACACATCAGATGAATGGAGCCGCGTCCATCTTAGCGCCTGAGTGCAAGAGCCCTGCTACCCACCGATCGATCGGATGGGTCCTTCCGCGCTGCCGAGGATGGGCAACTGCACCTTCAAGCTGCGATCCTGATCATCATCGATTCCGGGGGCTGCGCCGATGAATTCTTTATCGACCTTCAGCACATTCCGCACCGGGGGATTGGCCAGCGGGCGCAGGTCGGGTGAATCCGGGCCGTCATGGCGTCGCAGAACGTTGTAATACTGATCCCGCTGAGCCGGTGTCCATCCGGCATCCCTGATCAGACGGCAGATCTCCCGCTCGTTCAGCTTGTACGTCGCCCCGGCTGCGCTCACGACGTTTTCTTCCATCATGACGCTGCCCATGTCGTTGGCGCCAAAGAACATCGCCAGCTGGCCGATCTTCGGCCCCATGGTCACCCAACTGCTTTGAAGCGATGGGATGTTGTCGAAGTACAGCCGGGCGATCGCGAGCATCCGCAGATACTCATCCGCCCCGGCCATGCGCACCACCCGACCGCGGAGAATGTCATCGTTGCTCGAATCATCGTAAGGCCCATAGATATTTTCGTCCCATTCCTTCGCGCGCCCGAGCGGCGTATTTTCCCGCTGGAATGGCCAGTGGATAAACGCCGTGTAATTGCCGACATTGGTCAGTGGTCCGTTGTCCGTGGTCAGTTGTGATTTGGAAAACACTCCCGGCCACCGCGATTGCGCCCGCTGAATCGCCTCGCTCGAATCGGTCTTCGCAACTGACAACTGACCACCAACCACTGACAATGCACCCGCATAATCCTGCATATCGCGCAACGCCGACATGTGCTCAATCCGCTCGCGCACAAACTCAATATGCCCGATCAACATCGTGCACGATGTATTGAGCCCCTCTTCATGCGCCACACGCATCACACGCATCCAATCGTCGCCGGTGCACTTGCCAATCCCAATGCGCCTTCTCACCCGCGGCGTAAAGATCTCCCCCCCGCCGCCGGGAATCGTATCCAGCCCGGCTTTGTTGAACCGACGGATGATCTCCCGCACGTCCATCCCGAAAAACCGCTCAAACTCCACAAACTCCGGCGGCGAGAATGCATGGATATGCACCGTCGGAAAATTCGTCTTGATGTACCTCAGCAAATCCTCATACCACTCAATCGGCAGCCGATCATTCATTCCCCCCTGCATCAAGATCTGCGTCCCGTTGATTGCCACCAATTCAGAAATCTTCCGGCCAATTTCCTCGAAGCTCAGCGTGTAGCTGTCGGCGTCTTCATGATCCCGCCGAAACGCGCAGAAAGTACATTTGGCGGTACACACGTTCGTGTAGTTGATATTCCGATCGATGACGTAGGTGCGATAGTCCGCTGGATGCATCCGTTGCGAAGCGGCAAGCGCCCACTGCCCCAGATCGTGCATCGAGCCGTTTTGATAGAGCTCCAGCGCCTGCTCGTCGGAAAGCCGCGCCTTTCCCTCAACCACCGCATCAATATCAAACGACAGCGTCGACATAACCATCCTTCGCAAACGCTCGCTCCCGATCGTGCCAACTTCTCAATTTGCACGTCGGTGGCATAGTCGCCCTCGGCTGACTTCGACGAACTCAGTCGAGTCGTGGTTCGACCGCAGGTCGAACTCTTACCCCCTCTCCCTCCGGGAGATGGGGTGAGGGTGAGTGCCGAACGACGTCCCCAAGCGCACACCACTTCTAACTCAACACTCTACGCACAAACACCCTGCACGAAAAGAAAACGAGCCCCAATCAGCCCGCTTTCAACGCATTTGAAAGTGGTGACATTTACTCTATTGAAATCCTCGATCATGTCATCCTGGAGCGAAGCGAAGGATCTGGTACCGGGCGAACCGCTCGAATACCAGATCCTTCGCTTCGCTCCAGGATGACAACGGGCACCTTGTCCAATAGAGGGTCTCGATAGAGCAGATGACCCTCCCTATCTCGTCGCGGGGCTTGAACTCCGTTGCGACATCTGCTCGGTCACGGCTTTAAGCCGTGCCTCTAATTGTCTGACCTGAACGCTATCCGCCCCGTGACGTGTTCGCTCACTGGCCAACTCAGCTTCAATCGCATCGATCACCTGTGAACTCTGTCTCGCTCGCTCCATGTCCCGGTACACCGGAGCCCCTGCTTCGCGGGCATTAAAAACAGTGCTGATCTGGTCTAACTCCTGCTCAAGTTTTGTCGCCGCCGGTTCGTTTCCGTCTTTACGAAGCTTCGCGACGAGTGCTTCAAGTTCACCTCGCAGTACCTTCGCCTGAGTGATGGTCGCCAAATATTCAGGGTGTTTGGCGCCAACTTGCAGTCCTTTAAGTTTCGCCTGCTCACTGAGGTTACGGAGGGCTTCCAGTTTAGGCCCGACCCAATCCGGCAGCCCTCCCGCATCCCCACTGGCCTTCTCCCCCTTCCCCGGCTGATCCAATTTCCGAATCAACTCCTCCGCCAGCTTCTGATCATCTTCCGCGGCATTAACGATCAATGAGTTGGTTCTCCCATCCACCGCAAGATTACAACTTGATGAGCATGCTGCCAGCAACAACGGTTTCAAACTCGCCGCATCGGCAAAGTGCAACCCATACACCGTCGTTCGTTTCGACCCATCTCCCCGATTTGCGGCCTGACCGGCAATCTTTCGCGACATCTGATCGGCCACGGCTGAAAGCAGCTTGGCCACATGCCGTTGGGTCAGTTCCGAAGCGGTGATGACGAGTTTATCCCCGACATAGGAAACGCGCGGCACCAAACCGGTTCCGTTGATCAGCAGATCATTCAATGTCGAATGGTCCGCTCCTCCCACTTCATACACGCGCGTTACCACGCGCTGATTGAGCTGCGCCCGGCTCGACACAAACAGAACGCCGTTCAGGATCGAGTAATCAATCTTTGGGCTGGCAAGCCTCAGTGACATCTCGAGGATCTGCTCGAGCGGGCGCGGCTCATTCAGGTTCATGGTCACCGCCACGTTCGGATCGACCGCATCGGCCAGCGCCTGATTGTCCGTAACAATATCCACCTTGCCGATCTCGGCGATCATATTGAGCATGTCGCGCAACGGCACGCCGTCGACCTTCATGGGATGGGTGTGTTTGAGCCGTTCCGCAGTCTTCGCATCGGCTATCGCCGCGCTTGCGTCTTCAATGATCCGTGGAGAGGCGTCCATCCCCATAGCGGGCTGGTTAGCGCGTCCCGCCCGCATCGAGGGAACGTTGGGGGGCATTACCCGAGTCGGGTCCAAAGCTGATGGCCGAGCCGCTGTCTCAGTCAGGGGCGCGTCCGGCTCTAAATTGCCGATTCCGCGATCCGGCCTGGCAACGGCCGGGGAAACCGGACCTACCTCAGGACGCGCCGCCCCTTTCGGATCCTCCGCAACCGGCGATTGATTAGCACTAATCGCGGGTTTGGCCGCTGCCTCAATCGTTGCCCGCGCGCTATCCATCGAGCGGTCCCCCGCCGACGCGCCGTTCGGCGGCGGCAACGCGGCCGGTTTGTCTTGCGCCTGACTCGTGGCGCCGAGTGCCGCCGCACCGACAATGATCGAAAGCACAACCGCCGCCGCTGATCGACCCTGCCGACTTCGATCAAATCGCGCAATCATGTCAATTCTCCTGTGTATGAGTGCCTGGTTTCCGATCACGCCCACTGCCCCCGCCGCCAGCCCCGCATTGCCGCACGCCGATTCGAGCAATTTGAGAATCGTGCAGCCGTATGACAACCGATCCCGCGAGGCACAAAGCTTTAAAACCGCCTCATCGCATGCCAGTTCCCGCTCGGCCCGCAATTTAGAAAACGCCATCCACACCAACGGATTAAACCAGTGCAGCGCCTGCAAACCGGCTATCAAATAGTTGATCGCCACATCGCGCCGGCGCTGGTGGACCAGTTCGTGCAGAAAAATGACCCGAAGCTCCTGCCGGCCGAATGTGCTCAACACATTTGCCGGAACGAACAGACGGGGCCGCCAGAATCCGACCAGCGCCGGACCGAAATCCGGTGAGCCGACGACCAGTGCCGGCGGCCGTTTGAGGCCGACGAGCACCCGGCATTCTTCAATCAACTCCAGCGCGATCTGATCCTTCACGGGCTCCAAAACGCGCGTCACGAGCCAAAGCTGAACTATTTTCCCCAGCAGCCATGACCCGGCAATCGCCGCACCGGAAAGCCACATCAGCATCAGCCACATGCGCCATGGGATGGCATTCGGGGCCTTGGGAATGCTGGTGACCCTTGTATCCTTCGCAAGCGTTGGAGTTACGGACGATTGATCGTGGTTGCTCACGGCGACGGGCCCAGAGATCGAGTCGGTCGCAGCGGGTAAAGGCGCCAAATCTGAGGATTCAGGAGCCGGAGCAACTTGACTGGCTGAGACAACACTTGCCAGCACCGGTGGCTCTTCTGTCGTCACCGATTCGGGCGCGTTTACTACGCTCGCAGTGAATGGTGGAACGATGGCTCGAGAATCGGAAGGCGTCTGATAGGAAATTGGAAGCGTTTTGGCATCGACCACCGGCCGAGGCCACCGCGGCAGGGTCAGCCCCATCCCCGGAATGGCCGGCAGAACCAATCGGAGGGCGACGAGCATCCAAAGGTTGTGCCGGGCTCGGGCCGAAAGGCGATTTCCCACGGCTTTGAGAACGATCAAAATAACGACAAATACCACACCCGCGCCAGCCGTGTTCCACAGCGCCCACCTTAAAGCTGTCGATCCCATGGCTTGCCAGTTCATGATTTGGCCTCCCGATCGAGCGTCTCGCGAAGCCGTTTGATTTCGTCGGGGGTGAGTTGCCCATGTTCCAGGAAGTGAACGATCGCGGGGGCTGCCGCTCCATCAAAAACGCGCGACAGGAACGATCGCGTCTCCCGTCGGATGACCGCATCGCGCGCCACCCGCGCGCGGTAGATATACCGCCGGCCATCCGGCTCCATCGCGACCGCGCCCTTTTTCACCAGGCGGTTGAGCAGCGTCTTGATGGTCCGGGGCTTCCACTTCTGCTCCGTCGCCACGCGTTCCACCACCTCACCTGCCGTCAGCGGCGCACCGTCCCACACGGCTTTCATAACCTCCCACTCAGCATCCGAAATCTGCGGTATCGCGGCCATCAATCTCCTGGTGACTACAAGCGTAGTCGGCAAGGTATTACATCTGTAGTCATGGGTCAACACAATTTTTCGATGGCGTCGAGACCGGAGATGCGATTAGCGGTCGGACCGGAGGTCCACCCGTTCCTTCCATCGCAAAGAAGAGGTGGACCTATGGTCGGATCGCTAAACGGAATTGCGGATTGAATTTCGTATCCCGTGTGACGCTTGCACCCTGTCCTGCCATCGCCACCGCGCAGCTGCCGCCATACCGGTCAGCGACCCCAGACCGATCGCCGCCCCGATCGCCGCGGCGAGTTGGACCCAGAGAGGCTGTGTTCTGCCGATATAAATGTAGAGAGGCCCCAGCAGCAGGCAATACATGGCGCCGCATCCGAAAAATGCCTCGATCGAGCGGGAGTAACCGGCGGCGTGAAAGCTGCCGCACATCAGGAGCAGCAGGGCCAGCACGTAATATTGTTCAGACCCTGCGCGCATTGCCCATACGGCGCAGACCACTGTTCCAGTCATGTAGGCGGCCATTAGCACGATACATTTGGTTCCCGACGATTTCGCCAGGGCCAGGACGGCAGGGCCGACGTCGGGGGCGATCAGCGGATCGGCCGAGGCGTTGCCGCACTCTGGGCAGCGATCGGGGGTTGTTCGAATGTCGTACCCGCACACGACGCAACGTTCGCGGCTGGCGCGTTCGCGCGTAACCCAACGCCGTGCAAGACGTCGTAAGAGTGGAATGGCGCCGATCAGCGCAAATGGCCAAAGCGGTAAGAAAACGCCCCAACCGGAATTGGTCGTGCCGGGCGCGGGAAAATTGTGAAACACCTGAACCGAGAATCCCATGAAACTCGATCCGTACGGCACATAGAACGCGCTATGTTCCACAAACCATTGTTTAGGATATCGCCCCCGCCATGTCGCCTCGATCTCATCATCTGGGCGCTTCAAACGCGTGTGGAAGTTTCCAGTGGCAACGCCAATTTCGCCAACGGCGTAACCAAAATGGCGCGAGACGACATCGATCTGTCCATTCTTTATCTCGTACCGCACATTGTTGAGACTCAGTGGCGCATGGAGGCTGATGATCAACAAAACCGGGGCTGCCGCCGCTAGAATTCCCATCCACACCCACCCAATGTCTCGCCGCCTGCGTCCCATGGACGGCAGTATACACCGTCCCACCGTCACCCGGCCGATAAGAAACCTTTGGCAATTCGTTCCCCTCGACTTTGGCGCAGGCGGATGTGTTGCTATTCTTACGCCTCCCATCCGGCAGCGGATGGCGGCATGAGGAGACGCAGACGTGCAAATTGAAGGAAGAACGCGTATGGGAATCTCGAAATCGGGCCGCATCACATCCCGCGCCCCGAAACGCCTTGCTGGGTGGCGCCTTGCCGCCACATCCGCCACGGCCACGCTAACCGTTGCCCTGGCCGGGATAACTGCCAAAGCCGCCCCCGCCGATGGACGTTCCCCTGTTCCGGATCCCTTTCCCACGCCAATCTACTTTCAGGATCGCCCCGCTGAGTCCCAGCCCGCCACGCAGACACAACCGGCGACGCTGCCCGCGACCGATGCGCCATTGGTGATTTCGACCACGCAGCCATCGACCGAGCCATTTCTGGCCAGCCCGCCCGATCGCCGCGAAGTGCAGAACAATCCGGGTGATCTGTCTCGATCCGACATGGGGGAAATTGTTCCAGCCGAGCCGGCACGGGGCCCGCTGACTTTTTCTTTCACCGGCTTGTACATGTATGGGCCATCCAAGGGAATCGCCCAAACCCCACGCGGCGGAGAACTGCATTCTTCCAGCGTCAATCGCCCCTCGTTCAACGCCATCGGCATCGACACCAGCCAAATCGCCAACGGCGAATTTGCCATCGGCCTCACCCCCAATCAACAGATCTTTGTCGGTGGCGAATACATTCACATGTCCGGCAATGGCGTCCTGCAAAAGGCGTTGATCAGCGACAATGTCAATTTCCCCTCGCGCACGCGCGTCCATTCCAACATCCGCATGGACTGGTACCGCATCGGATACCGCTACACCTTTGTCCTGGATACCGCGCAGAATAACGTGCCGGATCTGACCGTTACCCCATTTGTCGACGCTTTCTACTGGGACTACGGCTTCTCCCTTAACGCCGGCCGGATCGGAATCGCCGGGCGAACCCTCACCAAATTCGGCATTCAGGTCGGCGCCACGGTCGCATGGCGCCCCAATGGCGGGCCCCTGTCCCTCGAACTATCCGCGGCAGGCTTCCCCCAAGTCGCGCAACTGGCCAATATCTCGGTCGAAACGTTTCTGGCGCGCTACCGCTTCTATCAGTTTCACAATTACGATTTCAACGTCCTCCTCGGCGTCGCCTTCGAACAACAAACCCTCAAGGACTCCAAATTCCCGATCTCAAACCACATCACCGCCCAATTTGGCCCGATGCTGTTAACGGGATTGCAAGTAAACTTTTAGGTCATCTGGCGTAAAACAGGTGGGCAGTCGGCAGTGCGCGGTGGGCAGGAAAAAGCATATTTCCGTCCTGCCCACTGCCCACTGCCCACATGCCTACTGCCTACACGCCTCCACCGTAATCACGATCGACTTTGATACCGGTTGATTGCTTCCCTCGGCTACGCTTCGAATGGGAACCAGCACATTTGTCTCGGGGAAATATGCCGCGGCACACCCGACGGGAATCTGGTACGGAACCACTTTGAACCGTTCCGCGCGACGTTTCTCCCCCTCAAAATGGCTGACCAGATCGACCCATTGATCTTTCTGAAGACCCAGGCGACTCATGTCGTCGGTATTCAAAAAGACGACCCTGCGGCCGTGGGAAATCCCGCGGTATCGGTCGTTTTCGCTGTAAATTGTGGTGTTGAACTGATCGTGGCTCCGAACCGTCGTCAGTAGGAGCTTCCCGCCCCCCAAATCATGTTGTGGAATTGCGTGGACCTTGAACTTGGCCTTCTTGGAGTCCGTTTTGAATTTCCCATCGTGCGGCTCGTTGGGAAGATAAAATCCGCCGGGCTGACGCACGCGCGCGTTGTACTGGGTAAAGCCCGGCACAACATGCTCGATGTGCTCACGAATCTGGTCGTAATCATCCCTCAGCTTTTCCCAATCGACGGTCGTGTTTTCCTTCAATGTGGCCCGGGCAATGTCGGCAACGATGGCAGGCTCGCTCCGCAGGTGCTCCGACGCCGGCGCGAGTACGCCTCGCGACATATGAACGACCCCGGTCGTATCTTCCACCGTCACGAACTGCTGACCCGCTTTCTGGAAATCCTTCTCCGTCCGGCCCAGACACGGCAAGATGAGCGCCTGCTCACCCGTGATCAAATGAGCGCGATTCAGCTTCGTGGAAATCTGCACCGTCAACCGGCATCGCTGCATCGCTTCCGACGTGTAATTCGTATCCGGGGTTGCAACCAGAAAGTTGCCGCCAAGTGCCACAAACACTTTCACCTTCCCCTGGTGCATCGCTTCGATGCTGCGAACGGTATCGAAACCATGTTTCTCGGGCGGGGAGAAGTTAAATTCCTTGCCTAGCGCCTCCATAAACGCCTTGTTCATTTTCTCCCAGATGCCAACCGTGCGATCGCCCTGAACATTGCTGTGGCCGCGAACCGGGCAGACACCAGCGCCCTTGCGCCCGATCTGCCCGCGCAGCAGCGCGAAGTTCACGATGCTCTGCACATTCGCCACGCCGTTTTTGTGCTGGGTGATGCCCATCGCCCACGAGCAGATCATCCGTTCGGACTTGATCGCGATCTGAGCCGCCTGATGGATCAGATCGCGCGAAATACCGCTGCTTTCGACAATCCGATCCCAACTCTCATTGCGAATGTCCTGGGCGAATGCCTCGAACCCCTCGGTCTGGTGCTCGATGAAGTCGCGGGCGAGAACTTTCCCACCGGTTCGATCATCCTCTTCCAGCATCTCCTTCATGATGCCCTTGAGAACGGCGACATCTCCATTGATTCGCACGGGCAAAAACAGGCACGCCATTTCGGTGCCCGGAGCAAGCATGTGCAGCGGTTCCTGCGGATTCTTAAACCGCATCAGGCCGGGCTCGATCAATGGATTGACGCTGACGATCTTGCACCCGTTGCGCGATGCCTTCTGTAATTCCGTGAGCATCCGCGGATGACACGTGCCGGGATTCTGGCCAATGACGAATATGGAATCGGCGCAGGCGAAGTCGTCGATCCTGACCGTCGCCTTGCCATGACCAATGGTCTCGCTCAAACCCGCGCCGCTGGATTCGTGGCACATGTTCGAGCAGTCGGGGAGGTTATTGGTCCCAAACTGCCGGGCGAACAACCCATACATGAATGCCGCCTCGTTGCTGGCACGGCCAGATGTGTAGAAGGCGGCTTCCTCGGGAGAGGCGAGTGATCGAAGTTCCTGTCCAATCAATCCAAATGCCTCATCCCACGAGATCGGCTCGTAGTAATCCGATCCCTTCCGGCGAATCATCGGATGCGTGATGCGGCCCAATTCTTCCAGCCAGACATCAGGGCGTTTGAGCATGTCCGAGATGGGATGCTGAGCAAAGACATCAGGTGTGAGCCGTTTTTTCGTGGCTTCCGAGGCGACGGCCTTGGCGCCGTTCTCACAAAACTCGGCAACGTTCCGTTTGCCGTCCGGATCGGGCCAGGCGCAACTCGGGCAATCAAAGCCATCTTTCTGATTGACCTTTAACAACGTCTGGAAGGTTCGCTTAACGCCCATTTCCTTGAATC
Organism: Tepidisphaeraceae bacterium; assembly: GCA_036794395.1. GTDB lineage: Bacteria > Planctomycetota > Phycisphaerae > Tepidisphaerales > Tepidisphaeraceae > DASXMX01. The sequence continues at coordinate 21,079 of DAIRGS010000040.1, forward strand.
CGAAATGGGCCGTCTCATAGATCGCATACAGGCCCGCGGCGGTTTTATGCCGCCGGCCATCCCGAGCCCCCTCCTCTTCCAGCGGCGGTTGCGCTCCCGCGACGCCCACCGCCATGTCCGCCGTCGGATCCGTGGGCTTGTCGTTATCGACTTGATCGGGAGCGTTGCTTTCGTCGTGCCCATGCTGATCCATAAAGGCCTCGTAGGTTAGTCAATCTTAGGATCCAAGACGCCTTACAGCGGAACGAGGTTGTATGTCAGCGCGAAATCTCCGTTGGGGCGGAATTCGAATCAATCCGCAAGTGGCGCGATATATCGAGCAAGATGCGCTCGGGGCGGCTATAGATGTTCATGCGATCATCCCGCAAGAAGCCAACCAGAGTCTGTCCGTTTCGCTCCGCAAACTCAACCGCCAGGCTCGATGGCGCGGAAACCGCGGCAACCACCGGCAAGGCTGCCGCCAGCGACTTCTGCATAATTTCGAATGAAGATCTCCCACTGACCAGTAAGACGTGGCGATTGAGCGGCGTCCACCCATTCAAAAAAGCTCGACCCAGCACTTTGTCCACCGCATTGTGGCGACCCACGTCTTCCCGCAGCACGAGCATTTCGCCCTGCTCATCGAAAATGGCCGCCGCGTGCAGGCCCCCGGTGCGATCGAACATTGCCTGTGAAGATCGCATCCGGCCCGGCAGCGAGGCAATCAATTCAGGCGAAAATCTCACCGCTGATGTAACCGCGGGAAACCGCTGGGCGATTGCGTCGATCGTTGTCTTGCCACACAACCCGCAACTTGAAGAGGCAAACACGTGGCGCGTCAAATTTCCGAAATCCACATGCACATCCGCTGCAAGTTGGACATTGACCAGATTGCCCTCTTCGCTCCGATCGCACACCGAAATCTTGAGAATATCCCTGGCCGACTTGATCACGCCTTCGGTCAGGAGAAAGCCCGCCGCCAGCTCGTCATCGTGGCCCGGCGTACGCATGGTCACGCTGATCGCCCGCCCCCGCACCCGAATCTCCAACGGCTCTTCAATCGCCAACTCGTCTGGCCCGCAACTCACTTCGCCTTCCCGCCATCGAACCACCTCAGGAGAAGTAGCCTTGCGATCATCGACGGGTTGCAGATCACGATCCATATCGCTCCGATTTTCACCCACCTGACGATCAAATCATAGTCATTGATTCGGATGCCCGACACGCCTATTCCGACAAGCCCAATCGGTAATCGAGAATCTAAATTAAAACCCCGTGCCTGTGGCACCAATCCACCAGCGCGTACACCCCCCACATCCGCGACCAGTATAACCCCTGGCCCCCCGCCGCGAATGCATCCCACAGCCGCTTCACCGCCTCCGGCCTCAATCCCACCGCCGCGACGCGTTTCTCATCCAGCAGCATCTCCTTCATCGCCGGCCCCGCCCCTTTCCGTATCCATGAATCGAACGGCAGCACAAACCCCGACTTGGGCCGCTCAAAAATCCCCGGATCGAGCCCCGCCAACCCCACCTTCCGCAACAATGCCTTCTTGCCCAGCGGCTCAAACCGCAGGTCGTCGGGCACACGATTTAGCGTCTCCGAAACCACCTGATCGACCAACGGCAATCGCGTTTCCAACGAAACGGCCATGCTCGCGGCATCGGTGTCACGTAACAGCCTCTCGCCAAGAAACAGACGCTGCTCGAGAATGCTCACCGCAGCCAGTGGACTTCGCCCGAGAATCTCCCCGGCCAACTGTTTACGCAGTTCATTGCTCAATCCATCGGGGGCTGCCGATCCCGTCAGATCATCTGAAAGCAATTCGCGTTGAAAGTCCGGCATAAACAGCGCGTACGCCAATTGATAATGCCGCCGCAGATCGCTTCCACCGCGCAGCATCTCCGAAAGCTTAACCCAGCCCGTCTGCGCCCCGATGGATCCGCTCGAGCTTCGCATCCCCGCCAAGAGTGAAACACCCGCGGCGGCAATTGAGCTGGCAGGACCGGGCAAAAATCGAATCAGCCGGGCCATTTTGCTCAACCGTCGAAAGCTGCGGTATCCTCCAAATAATTCATCCCCGCCCGTCCCTGCCAGGGCCACGGTAATCCCCGCCTCGCGCACCGCGCGCGACACAAAATACGAATTGATCCCATCAAAGGTCGGCTGATCCAGACTCCCCGTTGCCTTCTCAAACCCCTCCAAAAACCGTCCCTCCGTCAGCATCACTTCCTGATGCCGGCTTCCAATCGCCTTCGCCACCGCCCGGGCGTGCGGCCCCTCGTCATACGCCTCTTCTTCAAACGTCAGCGTGAACGTGTGTACCGGCTCCCCCGATTGCCGCTGCGCCAGATTCGCGACCGCCGATGAATCAATCCCCCCCGACAAAAACACCCCCAGCGGCACATCGCTCGCCAGATGCAGCCGTACCGATTCTTCGATCGCGTGTCGAACCTCCTCCTCCCCCGCCGGCCCGCCGCGATCAAGGGAATCAAATGTCCAGTATTGCTCGGCCTGCGTAACCTGGCCACGCTCATCCAACTCCAGGAACTGCCCGCTCGAAACCGACTCCACCCCCGTCACCATCGTCTGCGGCCCGACGACAAACCCGTTCCAGATCACCGAAGCAACCGCCGCGGGATTCAGTCTGGGCTTCCCCATTAATCCCGACGCCAGGATCGCCCGCACCTCAGACGCGAACGCCACTGACCAGTTCCCCTGGGGATCCGGATTGCGCGCAATATAGAGCGGCTTAATTCCCAGCGGATCCCGCACCAGCACCAACCGGCGAGTCTTTTCATCCCACAGCCCGAACGCAAACATCCCGCGCAGCCGGGCAATTGCTTTTCTGGCCCCCCATATCCCCATCGCCCGGAGCATGACTGCCGTATCTCCGCTGGATTTGAATTGCTGCCCTGCCTTCATCAATTCCTGCCGCAGGTCGGCGTAGTTGTAAATCTCGCCATTGAACACAATCGCCTGCCCGCTGACCGGATCGATCATCGGCTGATGCCCGCACGGCGAAAGATCCAGAATCGACAACCGCCGCTGTGTCAGCAAACACCCCATCCCCCGCTCGTCCGCCGCACTTTCCCAAGTCCCCTCATCGTCCGGCCCCCGATGATGCATCGCCGAGTTCATCCGCGCCAGCGCAGAACGATTCTCGTCTCCAATCCGACCAATGATTCCAGCAATTCCACACATACGAATCCATTCAATGAACAAAAAAGCGGTTAACCACAGAGGGCACAGAGAGCACAGAGAAAACAAAGAGAAGAGTTTTTAGCCGCAGATGACGCAGATGGCCGCAGATAAAATCCAAAGCCAAAATCCCATCCAGAAGCACGATGCTAACCCGGAAAATTCATGATTCACCGCAGAGCCGCGGAGATCGCAGAGAAAACACCAGAGGAATGGGATGTGTGAGCTGCGCAACGTGCGCGACAAACATCTTTGCGATTTTATATCAGTACTGTCCGGTTGATTTAGTGATAAAATTTTACTCTACACGATTTTTCTCGGAGTTTTTTTGCGGATGAAGGGGTACACGATTTCAATTTCAGTCTCTTGTTTTGGCGTGTCAGCGGCCCTCCCGTCGCGACGATGCGCCTATGAATCAGGGTCGAAACGTCTTTGCGCAGTTGGTGGAGTTTCTGCCGCGTCGAGCTTTCGAGAACGCGGTGAGCCGCTATCGCGGCAATCGGCGGGTGCGATCGTTGTCGTGCATGGACCAGTTGCTGGCCATGATCTTCGCACAACTCACCGGACGATCGAGCTTGCGGGAAACCGTTTCGTGCCTGCGGGCTCTGGGAACGCGGCGATATCACTGCGGCATCCGCGGGACCATCGCCCGCAGCACGCTGGCGGAGGCCAACGAATATCGCGATTATCGCATTTACATGGATACGGCTCTGGCGATGATCGCCGCGGCCCGCATCGAGCTTCCGGTGGACCGGGAACTGGCGCGGCTGGATGCACAGGCTTATGCCCTGGATTCCACGACCATCGACCTGTGCCTCAAACTGTTTCCCTGGGCTCGTTTCCGCCGCCGCAAGGCGGGGATCAAGGCCCACACGCTGTTGGATCTGAAGGCAGGAATCCCCGTGTTTTTGCGGGTAACGCACGCCAAAACCCACGACCTGTGGGCGCTGGATCAGATCGTGCCCGAGCCCGGGGCCTTCTATGTCTTCGACAAGGCGTACGTGGACTTTGCCCGCCTGCATCGACTTCACTGCGCCGGCGCGTTTTTCGTGACGCGGGCCAAGAAGAACATGGACTTTACCGTCCGCCAACGCCAGGCGGTCGATGCGGCGGCGGGAGTCAAGGCCGACCGCTTGATCCGATTGGCAGGCATCAAACCCCGGCGGCTGTATCCCGACACGTTGCGTCAGATCCGCTTTGTCGATCCACAAACCGGCAAGCGTCTGAAATTCCTGACCAACAACCTGACGCTGGAGGCCTCGAGCATCGCGCTGCTGTATCACAAGCGATGGAAGATCGAACTGTTTTTCAAATGGGTCAAGCAGCATCTGCACATCAAGGCATTCTTCGGAAACACGCCCAACGCCGTCAAGACCCAGTTGTGGGCGGCAGTGATCGTCTACGTGCTGGTGATGAGATTGAAGCATCGCTACCAACTGCCGCAGGAGGCCAACGAAATCTTCCAAATCCTCAGCGTCACGATTCTCGAAAAAGTGCCTGTTTTCGAGCTGTTTTCTGAAATAAAACAAAATTCCGCCGAAGACCAAAACTCTAACCAGTTGTCATTGTTCGACTAATGACCGGACAGTACTGATTTTATATATAAGCCCTTGCGCTTTCTGAATGCTCTGCGTCCTCGGCGTCTCCGCGGTGAATAATCCGGGCTAAGCCGTTCATCCCGGCATTTTCTTCTCTTCATCTGCGGCCATCTGCGTCATCTGCGGCTAAATCTCCTGTATTTGCTTTCCCTGTGTCTTCCTCTGTGTTCTCTGTGATCAAATCTTTGCATTTGAATTCTTCGTGTCTTCGCGCCTTCGTGTTTAAATTTCTTTTGATCGCCGCGCACCATCAAACAGTGCCGCCAGCTTCTCGGCCTCGATTTCCGCCCGATGCATCTGCCCAACCCGCGATGCGCCAGCCCTCCCCATTTGCTCGAGCGCTTCATCGGGGGCCTCCAATGCCGCCTTCATTGCCCCCGCCAGCGCCCCGGCCGACCCTGCCGGCACCAGCCACCCGCAAACGCCTGGTTCGACCAGTTCCGGAATCCCCGCCACGTATGTCGCAATCACCGGCCTTCCCAGCGCCAGTGCCTCCATTAACACCACTGGCAACCCTTCGGCAAAACTCGCCATCACCAGCGCCCGCGATCGCAACACTTCCCGCCGCACCGTCGCTCCATCGGCCCACCCTGCAAGTAATACTGTCTCCCTCAAATCATTCTCATCGATCGCCTTCTGAAGCACCGGTCGAAGCTCCCCATCCCCCAGAATGGTCAGCGTGAACGGCACGCCCTGCTTTCGCAAAATCACCGCGGCTTCAATCAAAACCCCAAACCCCTTTTGCTCCGACAGCCGCCCAACCGAAACCAGTCGACCCACCTCCGGCTTCTGATCGCTCGTCGCCCCATCTCCATTTAAAAATGCGGAATCGACAACACACCGCACCACTCGAATCTTTGGCCAGTCCGCCAGATCGCACCATCGATACATCTGGCTTCGACCAAACTCGCTGATTGCGATAGCGAACGCCGACCGCTTAACTTTTTCCCCAAGCGCCAACTGCCGCGGACTGTCGAACTCCTCGGGCCCGTGACAGGTAAAGCTGAAGGCCGGCCCGCCAAGTTCCCGACACAACATCGCGACGGTCGTCGAATTCGTCCCAAAATGCGCATGTAAATGCCCCGCCCTCGAGCGCGCGAGCCACTTTCGCAGCACGCACGCTTCAGCAAGATAAACCAGATGGATCAATATTCCCCGCTCGGATCCGCGCCCGATTCGAACCGCCATCCGCGACGCCTGCCACGCCGTGCCGGGGCTTGAAAAGGCAGCTCGAACCATCGCCAGCAAAAGCCCCAAAGCCCCGACCCCCAACACCACCCGCGTCTTTCCCCATTCCGCCACATCCGCCGGCTCCACAAGATTATCCGGCGCGGCGCGCACGCTATACCGCTCAACGACAACCCCCCGAGCCTCCAGAGCGGCGATCTCCCGCCGAATAAAACTCTGGCTCGTCTGCGGATACTGATTGATCAAATAAGCGACGGTCGCTCCGTCCTTCATCCCAGCCTTATTACTCCACACCCGCCCCGCTTCGCAACCAAGGTGCTATGAGTTGAAACCGTTCCAGCATGCATTTCTCTCCATCCAGTGCGAAATCGCATTCGCTTCTTGCCTGTCTTGCAAGCAACCAGCTTCGCTCAACGTAACCCTGAGCTATCGATAGTTGCTTAAAAGGATCTCGATGAAAAAGCTCAACCGTCCGATCGCGTCAATCGCGTGCCTGCTCGTATTCGCGGCTCTGCTGGGCGCGCAAAAAGCCCCTGACACCAGGCCCGCCCTCTTCATCGCCGGCGACTCGACCGTAAAGAACGGCACCAAAGGCCAGCAAGGCTGGGGCGATCCGATTGCGAACTTGTTCGACTCTTCGCGCATCAAGGTTGAAAACCGCGCACGCGGCGGACGAAGCAGCCGGACCTTTCAAACCGAGGGCCTGTGGGACAAGATCCTCGCCGACGCCAAGCCCGGCAACTTCGTTCTGATTCAAATGGGCCACAACGATGGCGGCCCGCTCGACGACATCGCCCGCGCACGCGGCTCCATTCGCGGGACCGGCGAAGAAACGAGGGAAATCGACAACCCCATCACGAAGAAAAAGGAGATCGTTCACACTTACGGCTGGTACCTGCGCAAGTACATCGCCGACGCGCGGGCCAAAGGAATGATCCCAATCCTCTGCTCCCCTATCCCCCACTGCCCCCGCGCGGAGGTAAAGCCCGGGGACGTTGAAAAAAGCAACTACGTCACATGGTCAGCCGAGGTGGCCAGGGACCAGAAAGTCCCCTTCGTCGACATCAATCGAATCACCATGTCCCACTATGCCGGGATGAAGCCTGAAGAAATAAAGCAAAAGTATTTCACCACCGCCGACAACACCCACACCAATCCTGCCGGTGCACAATTGAACGCCGCGTCGGTCGTGGAAGGAATTCGAAACCTCACCGATGTCAAATTAAAAGACTATCTTCTCGCGGCCAGATAGCCTCATCTTTCCCGGCGCAAAGGAAGACGCCGTCCAAATTCCGGAATTGATCAACCCGGCGCTATGGAACCGACCACGCGATAACATCGAAATGCTCGGCTTTCCTTTCGGTGGGATTGGCGAGAAATGAGCACTTGTAAGGACTGGGGATGTCAAATCGTAGGTTTGCCCTTATGATGCCACCACGGTCGGGATTGCGATCCCCGGCCGATTTGATTTTAACAAGGAATCCCGCATGGCGGTCGACACGCAACAGATCATGGACGAAGCGACGAAACTCGGCGAGCTGGTCATGCAGCACCCGGCGGTCGCTCGGTATAAAGACGCCCGAAGAGCGGTGGAACAGGACGCGGATGCCACCCAGCTTATGGGCGAATTCGACCGCCAGATCGAAAACCTCCAGCGACAGCAAGCCGCGGGCATGCCGGTTACCGACGCGCAGCAACAGTCACTGGAAGTCCTTCAGAACAAGATCGTTTCACACCTAAAAATTAAAGCGCTTAATCTCGCCCAGGTCGATTTTATCGATTTACTTCGCAAGATCACCCAGACCATTCAAAAGCCGCTCAACCTTCAGCAGGAAGGCGGCCCCCCCGCCGGCGGCGGTGGCGGGCCGCGATTGACGGGAATGGGCCGATAGCGGCGCCAAGGCAGAATTCTAACTGGCCACAGATCAACACGGATGGACACAGATAAAGCGAAGAAGCCAAAACATCTGCCGCCTTTGCTTTTCATCTGTGTCCATCTGTGTTCATCTGTGGCAGGCGGTTCTTTTCTGGCGGGTTGAGAATGGGCTCGATTAATTAAGATTGTGTGAACGCGGTCGCATTACAGTTGCCCGGCGCGGTCGCTGCGGTTATTTCCCCCGTCCCACATGCAGATTCTCATCATTCGCCACGGCATTGCGCAAGACCCCGAGGCCGCTTCAAAATCCGGTCAGGACGACGCTTCGCGCGTTCTGACGAAGGAAGGCCGCAAGAAAATGGCCAAGGCGGCCAAAGGGCTTGTACGACTCGTTCCATCGCTCGACCTCATCGCCACAAGCCCGCTCACCCGAGCCGCCCAGACCGGCGAGGTCGTCGCCAAAGCATTCAACGGTGTGCGCACAGTCCAGATCGCAGCGTTGTCGCCACGCAAGTCCCCGGCCAGCCTGCTCGAATGGCTCAACGCCCATCCCCCCGAATCAACCGTCGCCCTGATCGGGCACGAGCCGCACCTGAGCACCGTTCTATGCTGGCTGCTCACCGGCTTGCAGGAATCGTTTGTCGAGCTGAAAAAAGGCGGAGCCGCCCTGATCGAAATCGACAGCCCCGTGGCGCCGGGCCGGGCAAAGCTGAACTGGCTGCTCAAGCCCTCAGACCTCCGACGCCTCCGCTGAATAGCGCCGCCGCGAGCGACCCTTCGCGAGATCGTTTCAGCGACCATGTCATAAACCGATTCACAAACACAGTCGCTAACCAATCACCATTTTCGGGGTTTAGTGGCTACGCCGATGCACCCGGAACAGGAGTAAGCCGCGATTCGATTGCCCCCTCGGCTATTTGTTCGAGGGTAACCGCATTCTCAATCGTGTAATCCCCCACGCGCGTGCGCGCCAGTTCAGTAAGATGCCCGCCACAACCCAGCATCTCACCCAAATCTCGCGCGATAGCGCGGATGTAGGCGCCACGCCCGCAATCAATTCGAAGCTTCACGAATGGCCACGCGTATTCGATCAATTCAATGCTGTATATTTTCACGGGCCGCGGCTTTAGCTCAACCTCTCCCCCACGCCGGGCAATGTCATAGGCCCGGCGGCCGCCAATCTTCATTGCGCTGAATGCCGGCGGCCGCTGAAGGATTTCACCAACAAAAGTTTGGATCGCCTCCTCAACCCGTTCAGTAGCCACCGGCTCGATGCCGGGCGTCGGCGTCTCGGGCGATTCAGGGTCGTCGGTGGGCGTTGTGGCGCCTAGCTTTACCATTGTCAGATATTGTTTGGGCTGATCCATCAGCAATTCGCAACATTTCGTGGCCTTTCCAATCAGGAGCAGCAGCACGCCGGTGGCAAACGGATCGAGTGTCCCCGCATGACCAATCTTGGTGTTGCGAGGAAGCTTTCGCTTTACGATGCCAACGGCGCGCGCCGAGCTGATGCCTCGCGGCTTGTTCAGATTGATCACGCCCTCCACGGGCACGGCAGGTCCGTTCATGATTTACAAAGAATACTCAGTACAATGCCCGGTTGACACGGGACCGGTGACAATCTGAAATGAAGCATCGCCCGACGGACGTTACAGGAGGCGCATGCAGGACCAATTGAACGCGGACCAATGTTGTAAATACCTCAAAGCATTGGGCGATCCCGAACGGCTGCGCATCGTGGAATGCCTTCAGGAAGGACCCAAGACCGTCGGCGACATATCGCGCGACATCGACTCGGTAATCGCCAATGTCTCACATCATCTTAAGCAACTGCGGTTTGCGGGGCTGGTAAGTGGACAACGCCGCGGCAGGCACGTGGTGTATTCGCTTTCTCCGGAGTTCGCCGGAAAAAGCGGCCGGACTCCGCTCAAGACGTTGGATTTTGGCTGTTGCCGGATCGAGTTGGGGAAGAAGTAAGCGCACCCGTTTCGCAGCGACCAATGGGCGCGACTTGTTCCCCGCGAATCAAGATATCCGTTACGGGCCGGAGCAACACCGTGGCCTCCCATGCACGATGATGGCAAATTGATCGCAATCACCCATATGCCTTCGCCACGGATGCAGGGGTGCGTGCGGACATTTGTGGATCAAGTCGAAATTGATTGCGAACTTGCCCGCGAGCAACACGCCCATTACCGCGCGATTCTGAACGAGTGCGGAGCCGGGGTTATCACGCTCGATATCAACCGCGATCTTCCTGATTCGGTTTTCGTCGAAGACACGGCTGTCGTGCTCGACGAGATTGCAATCATCGGCGTCATGGGAACCGAATCGCGTCGCGCGGAAACCCATGGGATTGCCTCGGAACTGGGAAAACATCGCGGCATCATCAAGCTCAACCCGCCGGCCACGCTGGAAGGCGGCGACGTGCTGCGGATCGGAAAAACATTGCTGGTTGGTTTGTCTTCGAGGACCAATCACGCGGGGAATGAGGCGCTTGGGCGAATCGCCGGTACGTTGGGATATCGGGTGGTAGCGGTTCCGGTGCGGGGTTGCCTGCATTTGAAAACGGGTTGCGCCGCCCTGCCGGATGGGACATTGCTGGTCAATGACGAATGGGTGGACGTTGCGGGGTTAGGATTTGAAGTAATTGGGCTGCCGGCGGATGAGTCATGGGGAGCTAACGTTTTGCCGGTTTCATCGACAGTTATTGTGCCGGACAATCATCCTCGAACGGCGGAGATGATCACGCGGCGCGGGTTTGACGTTCGGGCGGTGAACATCTCGGAGTTTCAGAAGGCTGAGGGTGGGGTGACGTGTTTGAGTATTTTAATGACGGGTTGCGGAGCAATTGAGAGTTGAATAACTGGCGAACTGCGTCATCCCAATCGCGTCCAGGGAAACGAGGCACGTAGTTGCAAGGCCGGTGAGCGCCTCTGGTCATTCGCCCTCACCCCACCCCTCTCCCGGCGGGAGAGGGGGCAGGAGGGGCATGCGGGATTCGTCGGCGCTGAGCGAAAGTCGGACACAGCGCCTGGTCCCTACTGACGAATCACTCGATTGGCATCTTCCATCGTCAGAAACTCGACGCGGCCATCAGCAAAGAGAACGTTTACCTCTTCGGTATTTTCATCGAGTTTTTCGTACGCTACGACGGCGGTAGCCGGTGAGCGCGAAGTTTTATTGGCACCGACGTAGACATAATCGCTGTTGTCGTTGACCCAGGCCATTTTCTCTCGGGCATCGGCTGGCGCGGGCGGGGGATTGCGGGAGGATCGGGGGCTGAGGAAAACCTGAGGGGTAAGCTCTTCCTGCTGCATCATCACGCCGAGGCTCGGGGGGAACTGGCCTTGATGGGCGTTGGCGTACATCAGACTGGCCAGTCCGATCAGTTTGAGATTGGAGGCGCTCTTTACGCGATTGGCCTGCTCGCGGGCTCGATTGAGGGCGGGGAGCAGCATGGAGATTGCCACGGGCTGAGCATACAGCGCGGAAATGGCGGGATCGGAGGCGACAAGGGTGCTGCCGGGGAAGGGCTCGATGGAGCGGAAGTGAAAGCCCGCGGCATCAGCCCAGCTAATGGCGCCGGCTGGGGAGAGATGCGCCTGGAGTTTCTGCAATTCCGGCAAAACAAGCGGCGGAGATTTGATGCCAAAAATATCCCCAACGCCGGCAAGGCGCGAAATCAACAGCCATGAGCCATACGCATCGGGAGCGGTTTGTGGGAGATCATGGAAACTGAAACCGGATACCGCCGACTGACCGAGGCGGGCACGAAGGGCAGTGAAACCGGGGTTCTGTGCAATCGACGAATTGGGGGTAGCACCGCGCCGCGCCGCGGCGGCGGCAACCTGGGGAAACGCCGCAACGTACAGATTGCCATCGTGAACTGTCCAGCAGGGAGCGAGCAGCGGAATGGCAAGATAATGGATCGTGAGGTTGTCGATTTTCACTGTCTGGAAAGACAGCTCCGGATGATCATTAGGGCCGATCTGCTGCTCGATTTGTTTGAGTGCGAAGTCTTCGATTTTGGTCAGCGATTGTTCGAAACGGGCGGGATCCTTCAAATGGTTAACGAGGGTGATGCTGGACATTCCCCGGCCCCCGATCGTGGGGTCGGTAAAGTAGGCCCATTCGTCGCCGAGCGAGGCGATGACGTCCTTCTCGACATTGACGCCCGATTCTTTTGCGACTTCGTTGATCGCAGCATCGAATTGATCGGCCACCTGCGGGTGGAACGAACGAAGCATGCCGCGAAGGGTCGAGATCACTGAAGAAAGATCAGCCCGGGTTGCACCGGCCATCGTCGCGGTTTTGGGAATGGCCGTGAGAATCTGATCGCTGAGCGGCTCTGTCCCAACGAGTTTTAGAAATCCGGTGCGCGGCGCGGGGGCTTCGACGAACGCGACGCTTCCCCAATCTTTTCCATCGAAGCCGCTTGTGGCGGAGAGGCGTTTCAGGCCATTCAGGCCGAATTCCTCGCGCGCCTTGGCGATCATCTGAGCGGCCTGTGGATCAGCTTGCCTGGCAATGGTATCGATCATTGCAAACAGCTTTTCGTAGTCGACGTACGCGACGGCGACGGGATCCTTGATCAGGCGCGACATGGATGTTTTGAAAGCCGAATCGTCGGCCAGGCTTTTTCCTTTGGAGCCAAGGGCAGCTTGCGGATTCTCATAGCCGACCATCAAGGCGACCAGCTCCGGCGTGCGGACGACCTTGATCGGGAACGGGGGCTGAACCAGCGCAATCAGTTGCTCGAGTTGCTTCGCCAGTGCATCGGCATCAGGACCGGGCTGCCAGAGCATGCCCAGATGCGGAGCCGGGGGCTGATTGGCGGGCATGTCGATGCCGGCAAAGAAGAAAGCCGTCGGTCGGTGCCAGGTGGATTTGGCGATGGCGGTAAAGATGGAACCAATCGCTTTGGCTTGCCCGTTGTCACGGCCGATTCGCTCGATCGCCTTGGGAAGGAAATCATCAATGAACTCGCGGATTTGCGATTCATCGAGTACGGCCTTGAGATTGGACTGCGAGAATCCGGGACCAAGGTCCGCAGCCCCGCGCCAGCCGAGATAAATCGTGGCATCAGCCGGTACGCGATCGGCAAGTGCCTGGCCAAAGGCCAGCACCGGAGCCAGAGTAATGGCAATAAATGCGGTGAATTTAGCGAACATGGTTCCTTCCGTTGGAGTCCATTTAATCATCGCTGGAGGTGGTCGAACTGGCAACCTGAAACCGGAAAAGAGTGCGTGGCGCTCCGCAACCCGTTACTCACTTCGCGGATGGAAAGCGAAGCAACGAGAGGTGCCAACCGCGGCAGAACACCGAAGTCGTTTTTGTCTTTATCTGCGGCCATCTGCGTCATCTGCGGCTAATTTCGTCTTCCGATCGGTTGACTTGACCTACGGGTCTCAAGAGGAGGATTAGCCGCAGATGACGCAGATGACCGCAGATAAGACTTGGGTAACTAGAATAACCGTGAGCGATTCCGCGCCATTGCTTTTAAGTGGCACGGGCCTTCCCCTTCGGGTCTGCCTTCGGCTCTGAGGCTCAGGCTCGAAGAGAGCCTCAGGGTCGAAGACAGGCCGTGGTCGGGGACGCTTCGGGTCCGGCGCCGGGTGAGATGTGGGAAAACCAACTCGCCCGAACCGGGCATTTTCTGGTGGCAATTCAGAAGGTTGTCCAACTGTCGAAACCTGGTTTTCTCAAATCACACGCGTCGCTGAAGATCATGCCCCTCAATCATGGGCTTCCAGCCTCACCGTTATACACATTTTCCTTTCATCACCGCCTGTGCGCCG